>DATLHR010000488.1:0-10911 GCA_035539815.1 Kofleriaceae bacterium | reverse complement strand
CCTTTGGCGCGGGCTCCGCGAGCGACCGGGCCGGCTCGGCCGGAGGCGTGGGCGCGGCGTTGCCAGGCGACGCGGGCTGCGCCGCCACCACAGGGGCCGTCGTGGGCGCTGGAGCACCGGGCGCGGGCGGAGCACCGCCGGGCGGCGCCTCCTCCTTCGCCATCGCGCGATCGGGTTTCACGGCGGTCGCGCTGCTGTTCGCGCCGGCCTTCTCGGCGTGCCGACCTGCGGCCGACGTCGCCTCGACCGAACCACCCGCCGGCGTATCGACCTTCGCGAGCGACCACGCGAGTGACTCGGCGACCTTCTCGCGCTTGTTCGGTCCGAGCGACCACGTCGCGTTGTTGTGCGCCAGCACGATCGACACCGAGCTGTCCGCCCCGGTCTCGATCACATCGTCGCCCGACACCTCGGTGCCCGAGGTCAGCGTACGCGACTCGCCGCCGCGCTTCGCCGTGACGGTGCCGCTGAGCTCGACGACCTTGCCTGCGGCGACGCCCGCCTGGACGGCCGGGCCGGCTTCCTTGCCCTTGCAGGAGGCGAGAGCCGTCATCGACAGAACGCCGATCAGGAACGAGCGCAGCATGCAGAGGATTCTACGCACATGCGACGTCGCGGGTCTCTCCGGTGATGCACGTGACGCGGGCCCGGTTGGCAGTTGCAAGCGCGCCCGGCTTGGCGGCCGGCGACCCCGCCGCCATGCTGCCGGCGTGAAGGCCGTCTTTCTCGTCCTCGCGGTCGCGCTCGGCGTGGGCTGCCACCCTTCGCCCGAGCGCCCGCGCCGGCCGAGTGAGGGCGCCGTCGCGGGCCTCGCCCGGGATCGCGACAGCGGCGATCCGGTCGCGCTCGCGGAGATCCAGCTCACGGCGGCTGGGAAGCCCCCCCGCAAGACGACCTCGAACGATCGCGGCATGTACCACATCGATCGCGTCCCGCCCGGGACCTACGCGGTCCGCGCCGTGTTCGCGGGGCAGCCGATCGAGATCCGCAACGTCGTGGTGACGCCGGGCCAGGCGAGCTACGTCGACGTGGTGTTCACGCTCGGGCGCCCCGAGCCGCTGAGCGGCGACTACACCGATCGGGCGTCGCAGATCGAGCACTATCGGCCGCGCGACCTGTCACCCGCGGTCTCGATCATCGAGGGCACCGTCAGCGACGCTGGCTCGCGCGAGCGCATCGCCGGCGCCGTGGTCACCGCCGTCGGGACCGGCGGCACGAACCAGACCGTGACCGACGAGCACGGCCGCTATCGCTTCGACGCCGTGATGCCCGGCGAGTACGCGGTCAGCGCGTATTACTCGATCGGAGGGCGCGCTCAGATCGAGGTCCGGCGCAGCGACATCTCCGTGGCGGGAGCCGAGGCGGTGAGCGTCCCGTTGTGGATCGAGCTCGGCCGTTAGTCGAACCAGTAGCGGATGCCGATGCTGCCCTCGAAGTGCGGGCCGAACCGATCGCGGTAGTCGCCGAAGAAGAGGTCGACCACCAGCGTGACCTGCACGAAGATGTCGAGCGGCACGTTGTTGAAGTCGAACGCGAGGCCGAACGGGACGCGCACGCCGACCGCGGAGAACCGATCGCCGCACGCGTTGCGGTAGCAGTCGCGGAAGTTCCAGAACCGGCCGCCGACGCCGACAAAGAACGGCAGCTTGAACGTCGCGTTCTCGGTCAGCGACACCGGGTGCCACAGGTGGTCCAGGTAGAGGTGGAAGCCGTCGCCGTCGCGGTAGTAGCGGTCGTACAGCCAGCCGAGCCCGAAGTTGAGCGCGGTGCTCGGTGAGAGGAAGTACTTACCGTTGAGACCCGAGGGCGCTCCGAGCTCGATCCCGAGGCCGAACTTACCGTTGGACTGGTAGTTGGAGCCACCGTTGCTGAAGCTCCGGCGGCGGGCATCCGCCGGGTTCGCAAGGCAAAGGGCGAGCACTGCTGTGGCGAGCAAGGCTTTGCGCGTCATGGGGATCGATCCTAACCGCCGATGCTGCGCCCCGAGTTGTTCGTGCGAACATATTCGAGTGCGCAGGAACTACACGCGGTGGGCCATCTTGACGATGGTCGCTGCTTGTGGCTCCGGACCGAGTGGCTCGACGCGTGCACCGGAGCCGCCTACATCGACGCACGTGGTCTCCCCCATCGACGCCGCGCCCGACGCGCCGTCGCGGCCGCGCCTCGCGTGCGACACCGGCACCCGCCTCGTGGTCGCACCCGCACCCGAGCCCGCGTGGTGGTGCGCGCGGCCCGACGGGACCAAGCACGGGGCGTACGTGTGGCTGTTCCCCGATGCGAGCATCGAGGTCGCGGCGACCTATCGCGACGGTGAGCTCGACGGGGCGTGGACCCGGCGCGATGCGAGCGGCGCGATCGTCGAAGAAGGCACGTACGTGGCCGGCAAGAAGCACGGCCGCTGGAAGCAGAGCGCCGGCGGCACGGTGCTCGGCGAGTACGAGATGACCCACGGCACCGGTACCGAGATCGTCTGGCTCGCGAATGGTGCGCGGTACAGCGAGCGCGCATTCCACGACGGCGTGCTGCACGGACCGGCGAAGATATGGGCCGCGGACGGCACGCAGGTGGTCGCGGCGCGCTACGCCGACGGCAAGCTCGACGGCTCGCACGTGTTCGGCACGCGCGGCACGCTGCGGTTCGAGGAGCAGTTCGTGAAGGGCGTGCGGCGCGGCAAGCGCTCGATCTGGTCGATGGGCGTGCTCATCGCCGAGGAGACCTACGACAAGCACGGGCGGCTCGATGGTCCGTACACGCTGTGGCGCAAGCCGCGCGTGCTGCGCGCGAAAGGCGCGTTCGCCGCGGGCAAGCGCGATGGCGCGTGGCAGTGGGTGGATCGCCGCGGCCGCAAGGAGAAGGAAGGCGCGTACATCGCGGGCAAGCGTGACGGTGCATGGACCGAGTGGAGCGACGGCAAGGTCTCGTTCACCGGGCACTACGCCCACGACAAGGCCGATGGCGACTTCGTGTATCTCGACTGGCGCGGGCGCGAGCTCGGCCGCTACACGATGAAGGGCGGCACCGGCACCGCGCTCACGTTTCACTGGAACAAGAAGCCGTCGTCGAAGCTGGCGCTCGTCAACGGCCGCGCGCAGGGCAAGTACCAGGAGCTCACGCCGACCGGCAAGGTCGTCGTCGATGGTGCGTTCCGCGATGGCCGCCAGCACGGCACGTGGCGCTACACCGCGTCCGACGGCACGCCGGTGCTCGTGCAGACGTGGAAGCTCGGCGTGCTCGACGGCAAGCTCGAGAAGTACGTCGGCGGCAAGCTCTCGACGACGGCGACGTACGCGAGCGGCAAGGTCAGCGGACCGTACGCGGAGTATCGCGACGGCAAGCCCGCGGTCACCGGCGAGTACCTCGATGACGAGAAGCACGGCACGTGGACGACGTTCGCGAGCGACGGCAGCGTGCGGACGTCGGCGAGCTACGTGCGTGGCGTGCTCGACGGGCCATGGCGACAGGTCGTCGACGGCGTCGTCACGGAGGGCCTGATGGTCGCGGGACGCCGCGGCGGGACGTGGACCACGACCCAGCGTGGGGGCGTCGTGTCGAAGGCGACGTACGAGACACCCTGAGACATCGCGGGTAGCGCAGAACACGCGGCACCGCGACGAAATTCCCGGCGGTGCATCGAGCACATCCGGTGCAACCTTCCGTCGAGTCGCGCGTTCCTACGAGGGAGCCCCGCCGTGAATCGAGACCTCAAGACCCACGCCGCGCTGATCGCCCTCGCCCGCACTCGCCGCGTGCAGCGTGCTGCTGCACACGCCTATCTCCATCGCCACGCTCCGATGCCGACCTTGCGTAGCTCGCTCGGCTTCGTGATGTCGACCGCGACGGTCGCCGCGGAAGCTCGTGGGATCTCGCATCGCATGTCGCTGCTCGGGCTGCGCCGCGATGAAGGCGTGGCGTACATCGTCGAGGACCTCGGCCCCGACGAGGCGCCGCTCGTCTATCGCCTGTGGCTGCGCGGCCCGCGCCAGGGCTACCTCGTGCCGATCCACGCCTGGTACGAGCTCGATGACGATGCGACGAAGATCCGCGAGCGCATCGCGCAGCTCGCGCCGACGCTCGAGCCGGTCGTCGAGGCCCCCACCGAAGCATGGATGCTGTCGACGCGGATCGTGCAGCGGCGCGCGCTCCGCGTCGCGGGACCGAGCGCGTGCGCCGACCTGCCGATCCGCAAGTTCGCGCTGCAGCTCGTCGTCGAGCCGGTCAGCGGCAACGGCCCGAGTGGCAAGACCACGGTGACCGCGTTCCTCCGCCCGCAGGCCCAGCTGGTCGACGTGTGGACGCTGCCGGGCGGTGAGGCGGCGATCGCCCGCATCTCGTACACCGGCATCCCGAGCGGGCTCGGCCTCGACAAGGACACGGTCGTGCTGCTGACGTCGGGGCTGTACAGCATCGACGAGAACCCTGAGTCCGCCGAATGACACGGTGTTAGCCGGCGTGATCGATCCGGCTACGCCGTTCGCACGTACTCGGGTAACCTGCGGGCTGTCTTCCTCGTAGGTCCCTCATGCGCACCACCCTGCTCGCGTCTGCCCCGCTCCTGGCCTCGCTCTCGGTCACCGCGCTCGCGGTCGGTTGCGGCGGCGATGACGGCAACGGCCCCGAGGAGGTCGACTGCACGCTCGAGACGCGTGACGACGACTTCGTGATCGGGTTGACCAAGCCCGGCGACAGCGGCCTGCTGAGCTTCCAGATCATGGAAGCGGAGCCGCCGGCGCGGTACGAGAACCGCTGGGTCGTCCAGATCAACCAGGGCTCGACGCCGGTCACCGACGCGACGCTCACGATCACCTCGTACATGCCGGACCACGGCCACCTGTCGCCGATCGAGGCCGAGATCACCTCGATGCCCACGGCCGGCCAGTACGAGATCGAGCCGATCTACTTCTCGATGCCGAGCCTGTGGGAGGTCACGATCGACACCGAGTCGTCGGCCGGCGACGACACCGTCGTGTTCCGCGTCTGCGTCCCGCGCTGATCGGTCAGCGACTCCCATGCGCCCCACGCTGCTCGCATTCGCCTCGCTGTCGGTCATGACGTTCGCCGTCGGTTGCGACAGCGACGACACCACGAGCGCCCCCGAGGTGGACTGCGCGCTCGAGACACGCGACGACAACTTCGTGATCGGCTTGAAAAAGCCCGGCGACGAAGGCCTGCTGAGCTTCCAGATCATGGAGGCGGAGCCGCCCGCGAAGTACGATAACCGATGGGTCGTGCAGATCGACAACGGGGCCCGCCCCGTCGACGGCGCGTCGCTCGCCATCACGACGTACATGCCGGCGCACGTCCACCTGTCTCCAATCGAGACCGAGGTGACGTCGTTGCCGACGGCCGGGCACTACGAGCTGGAGCCGGTCTACTTTTCGATGAAGGGCCTGTGGGAGGTCACGATCGAGGCAGAGACGCCCGCCGGCAATGACAGCGTGGTGTTTCGCGTCTGCGTCCCGGGGTGATCACCTCGGGCTGCAGTTCGTGTTCTCGGCGTTTCCGGTGCCGGCGGTGGCGCGCTCCCACACCTTCGTCGCGCCCTTGACGTCGAGCGTCTTCAACTTCGTGTCGAAGCCGTCCGCGAGATCGCCCGACGCGACGAGATCGCGCAGCACGACCAGAGGCAGCGGACGGATGCGGACGCGCGCGGTGATGCGCTCGATGTCGCTGATGTTCGGAACGTTGGTGTACGTCTTCGTGATCGAGTGATCGAACGCGGGATCGTTCGGGTCGTTGGTGATCGGGCCCTTGAGGAGCCAGCTCGGATCGCTGCGCGCGATGTCCCAGAAGAAGTGCGCCGGCGATCCGTCCGGCTTGAACACCTGATCCCAGAGGCCGAGGAGGTTCGGATCTCCGATCTCCTCGGGATCCATGTCGTCGGGGACCACGCCGCTCTGGAACACGACGCTGCCGTCGGTCCGGTACGCGATCACCTCGAGCCACGCGCGGCGATCGAACGCGGCGCCGCTCGGCCACGAGTGCCCCGAGCCGATGTTGTCGATGCGCACCGAGATGTTGCCCGGCGGATCGAGGCAGATGCCGCCCGGCGCGTCGCTCGGCCCCGTGCGCGGAATCGGTCCGCGGATCGTGAGCGAGCTGTCGAGAAACTCCTGCACCGCGGCGGCCTGGGCGTCCATCTCGGGGAACGGGACGAGCGCCAGATCGATGCCCGGGAACATGTGACTGTGCACCGCGCGCTCGGCGCGCACCGTGGTGCCGAGCCCGGGCGCATCGGCGACCAGGCCGAACCGCGACTCCATGTGGCAGCCGCCGCAGCTCAGGTTGCGCTCCGGGATCTCCGGGTTGCCGAAGATCGAGGCCTGCCACTCGACGAACGAGCGCTCGACGCGGACCTCGTGACCGTTGACCACGTCGTGGCACGAGCCGCAGAAGTCAGAGTTCGTCTGGTCGGAGTCGAGCAGTGGATCGTACTTGGTGTGGTGCGCGGGGCTGTCGATCGGATCGCGGAGGCCGCCGCGCATCGTCGAGTCCATGGCGACCACGAGGCCATTGTTGTGGTCCTGCGTGACCTCCTTGATGTTGTGGCAGAAGTAGCAGGTGATGCCGCGCTCCCCCGGCATGAGCTGCGTGGGATCGAAGTCGGCGACGTTGTCCTTGGTGAGGGTGCCGTTGGCGACGGCCATCGGCGCGTGGCAATTGACGCAGAACAGGCCGAGCTCGCCGTTGGTCTCGCGCTGGCCGCGCTTGTTCATCGCGATGAACACCGGATCGTCGGACGCGTAGGCATGCATCGAGCCCGACCACTCGGTGTGATGGTCCGGGTGGCACTGCACGCAGGTGTTCGGATCCTGCAGCTGCTCCGGCGTCATGACATCGTCGCCGCTGCACGCGGTGACGACGAGCGCGAGGAGGATCACGGCATGCTTCATCGGCCAGCTCCCATCATCGGCAACGGCTGCCCCGGTCCCGGCGCGCCCGCGGCGACCCACTTCACGAACGCGCACCGGTCGGTCGCGGACAGCGTGGCGTCCGGCGGCATCTGGTAGTCGGTGCCCGACTCGATCGTGCGCACGACGAGCTCGCTGCACGTCGGGTCGCCCGGCGTGAGCGTGCTCAGCATGGACGCGTACGCGGTCTCGCGATCGGCGAACGACAGCCCGGCGTCGCCCGAGGCCGAGTGACACGAGCCGCTGCGCGTGCCGCACCGCGGCTCCACCGTGAGGACGTAGAGGTTATCGAACGTCGGTACGTACTGCGTGCCGCACGAGAGATCGACCGTCGCGGTCGTACACTCCGGCGGGGGCTCCTTGCAGCTCGCGAGGAGCGCGAGCGCTGCGAACAGACTCCGTCGCATCGAGCCGCAACTGTACAAGGCTATCGACCAAGCGCGAGTGGTGTCGGCCACAACAAGGGCTGACACGGCGTCGCATCGGGTCCGCAGCCGTGGACCGTCACCACGACATAGCGTGGGTCTGATACCGCCGATATGCCTCGTCCACGGCATCGCGCGGACCGGGGACGTACGTCCGCGCGGGCGGCGGGGCGAGCGCGGCCGCGGCTGCGAGATCGCGGTACGCCCCGGCGGCGACCGCGGCGATCCTCGCGGCGCCGAGCGGGGACGCATCGACGTCGCTGGCGACGTGGTGCGCGAGGCCGAGCACGTCGGCCCGCAGCTGCGCCCACACCGCACTGCGCGCGCCGCCGCCGAGGAGGTGGACCTCGCGCGCGGGCAGGTCGAGCAGCGCGAGGCGCTCGCACACGTCGCGGCACGCGAACGCGAGGCCCTCGAGCACGGCGCGCGCGAGGTGCGGACGATCGTGGGCCGCGGATAGGCCGTGGAACGCGGCGCGCGCGTTCGGTTGCCACACCGGCGTCATCGCCCCGGCGAGCGAGGGCACGAACGTCACGCCGCCCGCGCCGGGTGGTGCCTGGTCGGCGAGCGCATCGAGCTCGGCGTCGGACGCGAGGCCGAGCATGCGTACGGCCCAGCGCACCGCGCCACCCGACAGCCAGCCCGGGTTCTCGACGAAGAACGCACCGGTCGGGAACAGGTGGGTCTCGACCATCGGCGATGGCGGCGTGTGATCGAGCACCGGCGCCGCCGCGAGCGCGCCGACGACCTCCGCGGTGCCGAGCGTGCACACGACCGCGCCGGGCGCGACGATGCCGGCGCCGAGCGGATTCGCGAAGTCATCCCCGGTGCCGACGGCGACCGGCGTGCCGGCGCGCAGGCCGGTGAGCCGCGCCCCGTCGGCGGTCAGGGCGCCGGCGAGCTCGCACGTCGGCTGGATCGCGGGCAGCTCCGCGCGATCGATCGCGAACGCGGCCAGCAGCGTGGGGGACCACGTCTGCGTCGCCAGCTCGGCGAGCATCGTCGTCGATGCGTGCGCGGGATCGATCACCGCGGCGCCGCACAGGCGCTCGACGAGGTAGCTCACCGGCAGGTGAAAGCGGGCCGCGAGGGAGCCGTGCTCGCGCAACCAGCACACCTTGGGTGCGAGGTGGCTGGGGTCGGCGACCTGCCCCGCGATCGCGAACACGGTCGCCGCGTCGAACCGCGCGGCCTGCACGATCGCGCGGCGGTCCTGCCAGATCAGCGCCGGATGCGTCGGTGCTCCCTGCGCGTCGACCGCGACGCAGCCATCGAGCTGCCCGGTGACGGCGACCGAGGTGATGTCGTCGGGCTTCGTACCAGCCGCTGCCAGGGCACCACCGATCGCCACGGCGAGCGCGCGCTCCCACGCGCGCGGATCCTGCTCGGCGCGCTCGGGCTCCGGATAGCTCGTTCCGTAGGCGCTCGCATGCCGGCCGAGCACGCGGAGCTGCTCGTCGCAGACGACGGCCTTGAGGCTCTGCGTCCCGAGATCGAGGCCGACGAACCGCACGCATGCGAGACTAGCGCCGTGAACTACTTCGGTCACGCGGCGGTCGCCAGCTGGCGCAATGGACGCGGCGGCCTCCCCCTCGGCGCGATGCTCCCGGATTTCGGGACGATGTCGGGCGCGCGCGTGACGGGCACCTCGGATCCCGACGTGGCGGCGGGCATCGAGCTGCATCACGCGACCGACGCCGTGTTCCATCAGCTCGCCCCGGTGACCGCGCTCATGCGCGAGCTCGATCAACGCCTCGAGCGCGCCGGCTGCGCGCGCGGCCCACGGCGCGGCGTCGCGCATATCGGTGTCGAGCTCTTGCTCGACGGCGTGCTCCTCGACGAGAGCGCGTATCGCGACGCGTACGTCCTCGGGCTCGAGTACGAGGCGCCGCTGATGTTCCGCGACGACGGTGATGACCAGCGGCTCGCCGCCTTGCTCGAGCGGCTCCGCACCTACGGTGTCCCCGATGACCTCCGGCGCCCCGAAGCGATCGTGCAGCGCCTCGCGCGCATGCTCGGACGCCGCCCGCTGCTCGCGCCGTCACCACAGGACCTCGCGACGATCGCGGTCGCGCTCGTCGAGCACAAGCCGCGCGTCGAGATCGCCGCGGACACCGTGATGCGCGCCCTGCGCGCGGGGCTACCGAGCTCTTAGAGCGCGCCGCGATACGCGTGGTGGACCTTGCCGTCGCGGAAGTCCGGCGGGATCGTCGCATGCGTGAGATCGACGAGCGTGCCGCGCGGCGGCGTGAGCTCGAGCTTGAACCGCCGGCGGTTGGTCGAGAACCAGATCGCGCCCGCGCCCGACCACACCGCATACACATCGGTGAGCAGCGCGGCGTGATCGCGTTGCACGTCCCACGTGTAGTCCATGCGCTTCGAGGTCGAGAACGTGGGCGGATCGACGACGATCACGTCCCACGTGTGCCCGGCGCGCCGCGCATCTACGAGGAACTCGCGGACATCGGCGTGGACGATCTCCGAGCTCACGCGGTTGAGTGCCAGGTTCTCGCGCGCCCACTCGAGGTACGTCTTCGAGAGATCGACCGTGGTCACGCGCTTGCCGGCTGCGGCCGCGTAGACCGAGAACGCGCCGGTGTACGCGAACAGATTCAGCATCGTCGCGCCCTGCTCCGCCGCGGCGCGCGCCCGCGTGATGCGGTGATCGAGGAAGAGCCCGGTGTCGATGTAGCCCGAGAGGTTGACGCGGAACGCGTGACCGCCCTCGTGCACCGTGCGCCACGCGCCCGCGTCGTCGATGCGCTCGTATTGCACACCTTCGCGGTGATCGAGGCGCTCGCGCTGCTTGACGAACACCTCGCTCGCGCCCATCGCTTCCTTCGCGGCGGCCGCGGCCTCCTCGAGCCATGCGTCGCCCCCGCCGCGCTCGCCTGCGGTATCCGTGTGACGGTAGTCATTGAGCACGAGCGCACCCTCGTAGGTGTCGACCGTGATCGGCAGCTCGGGAATATCCTGGTCGTAGATGCGCCAGCAGGTGACTTGTTCACGCCTGGCCCACTTGCCCAGGTGCCGCGCGTTCTTCCTCATGCGGTTCGCGAGCATCTCGAACTTGAGGGTGGTCATTCTCGTGTAGTATGTGCAGCCAGATTCCGGCCGT
Source organism: Kofleriaceae bacterium (assembly GCA_035539815.1). Classification (GTDB taxonomy): domain Bacteria; phylum Myxococcota_A; class Polyangia; order Haliangiales; family Haliangiaceae; genus JABFXX01. The sequence continues at coordinate 460 of DATLHR010000488.1, read as the reverse complement.
CACTCGGAGAAGGGATACGACATGCTTCGGAAGGTCTCGCTAGGTTTGGTTATTGGTCTCGGCATTCTTGCCGGCTGTGGCAGCGCGAAAGTCATCCAGCGCAACCAGGCTGGTGGCGTGATCGAGCTGAATGGCGATCGCGGCAAGGCGATGGAAGACGCGCATCGTCAGATGGCGGGCCACTGCGGCCCGAACAACTATCAGATCGTCCAGGAAGGTGAGGAGGCCATCGGCACCGATACCTTCACGCGCGAGGACACGGCGACCGACTCCGCCGTCTCGCGCAATGGCCGCCGCGCGAGCTCCGACTCGACCACCACGGGCCAGACGAGCACCCGCACCGCCACCGCGTGGCGCGTGCACTACGCCTGCAACGGCGCCGGTGGTGGCGCCCCGACGGGCCCGCCGCCGGGTGGTGACCCGGGCGCTCCGCCGCCCCCGCCGGGTGGCGATCCCAACC
>DATLHR010000487.1:0-7940 GCA_035539815.1 Kofleriaceae bacterium | reverse complement strand
CGCTCGACGCACCCGCGGCGCTCGCGAGCTCCGCGGCGAGCGCCGGCTGACCACGTACGATCTCGAGCTCGGCGAGGTCGAGCTCCGCGCGCAAAGCACCGAGCTCGTCGCCGCGCTCGCGGCGCGCACGGACGAGGTCGTGGAGATGCGCCGCGGCGGACGTGCTATCGCCGCGGCGACGCGCGACGAGCGCCCGGGCGGCGAGCACCTCGTCGGCGACGGTGACCGCATCGAGATCGCGCGCCGCCGCATCGGCGGCTTCGAGCGCGGCAGTGGCCTCGACGAGCCGGCCTTCGCGCGCCATCCCGATCGCGCGGCGCGCGTCGACGATCGCCGACAGCTCGCTCGCCTCGACGTCGGCCGGAACGCTCTTGCAGGCACCGTGAGCGCGCGACAGTGCCGAGCGCATCGCCGCGACGTGGCCCTTGAACTCGTCGACGCGCGCGGCCGCGAGGTAGTACCGCGCGCGGGCGAGCGGCTCGGCCTGCGCGAGATCACCGACGGCGGCGAGCTGCGCGGTCGCCGCGTCGGGCTTGCCCGCGAGCAACTCGAGCTCGGTGAGGATCGCGGTCGCGCGGACGCGCTCGCTCGGATCGTCGGCGGCGAGCAGGCTGGTCAGAGCACGCCGCGCCGAGGCGACATCGCCGGACGCGAGGGTCAGCTCGGCCTCCACGTTCCGCGCTACGGCGCCGGGGTGGGCGCTCGCGCGTTCGAAGGCCTCGGTGTAGCGCCCGCCGCGCATCGCGATCTCGATGCGCAGCGCGGCGAGTGCGCGCGCCTTCTCGGGATCCAACGCTGCGCGGGTGGGCTCGTGCGCCGTGACGTCGGAGTGGCTGCTGGTGCGGCGGCGCGGACGCTCCTGCAGCGCATCGAGCAGCGACTCGAACTCACCGGCCCCGCCGCTGCGCGCCGCGAGCTCGCGGTTGTGCAGCAGCGTGTCTGCCGCGCGATCGCGGTCGCCCGCCGCGATGCAGTGCCATACGACCTCGCGCACGCGCGTGATCTGATCCATCGCGCCGAACGCGCCGTCGTCGCCGGCCTGCCACGCGAGGCGCGGGCCGTTCGTTACCGCGCTCGTGCTCGCGACCAGCTGCGCCGCAGCCGCCGACAACCGCACGCGGTCCTCGGGCGAGAGCTGCGAGAGCGCGTCCATGCGCACGACCTCGTGCACGACGATGCGGCCGTCGCCGAGCCCGTCGGCGAGCTGGCGCGCGATGAGGTTGGTCAGCGCCCCCTCGGTGTCGAGGCCCGGGGCGAGCGCGCCGACCCCCGCGGGCGCGACCGGCGCGCCGAGGATCGACAGCGCCTGCAGCGCGGTGCGCACGGGTGCGTCCAGCGTGGCGATGTCCCACGCGTCGGCGCCAAACCGCGCCCGCGCGAACTCGCGGCGCAGCCCGAGCGGCAGCCCGCGCGTGCGCGCAAACGCGGCCTCGAAGCCAGCGGCCTCACCGTAGGACTCCTCGAGCGCGGACCACAGCAGGCCCGCGGCGTCCGCGTCGAGGCCCTGCAGCTCGAGCTCGGCGATCGTCGAGCCGACGGCAGCCGCGAGCGGATCTCGCCCGACCACGACGACGCGGCCGAGCGCGGTCTGGCCGAGCAACAGCGGCGCGAGCAGGTTCGTGGCCTCGTCGATACGCAGGTGCTGGATGTCATCGATGACGAGCACGCGCGCTTGCTGCGCGAGCGTCTGGGGCAGCGTGCCGGGAACGCAGCGCAGCGCGCGCTCGGCGCGGGCGCGGACCGCGCTCGCGCGATCCCCCGGGTGGCACGCGACGATCGTCGTGGGCGCGCCGAGCCCGGGGGCGAGCTCGCCGACCAGCCGCGACTTCCCGGACCCGAGCGCCCCGTGGATCGACACCAGGGACACCACGGACAGATGCTGTTTGAGCTCCGTCAGCTCGTCGTGCCTTCCAACAAATGGCACCGGGCCGATGGGGGTCATGGGGTTCGTGATCTTGGCGGATCGACGACGCTGCACGCCGCCGATGTCAGCAAGTCGTGCGCCAGTGTAGGACACACTCCCGATCTCCGGGAAGCCCGCCATAAGCCTCTGAAAACACTCGGCGAGGCCGCGCGACTCGACGCCTCACCTTCCCTGTGAGGTGCCGGCACCGCAGCCCCGGGACCTCGCAGGTGGCAACTCGTGGGGTCAGTTCCCCCGCTCGACCGGCCAGTTCCGGTCAGGTTGGGTCAGACAGTGAGCGTTAGACCACCCGGCCCAGGGCGAGCAGCCGATCGATCGCCGGGTCCCACTCGATCGTCTCTTCCCGCCGCTGGCGGAGGTGCGCCTCGATGTCGGGGAAGGCGGCGATCGCGGCGTCGATCGCGGCGTCGCGGCCAGCCTGATAGGCCCCCAGGGTGATGAGGTCCCGGTTCTCCTCGTAGATCGCGAGCCGCGCGCGCACCCGGGCCGCGGCCTCGGCGTGCGCGGGGTCGACGACGCGGTTCATCAGGCGCGACACGCTCGCGACCACGTCGATCGGGGGGAAGTGTCCGCGCTGCGCGAGCCGCCGATCGAGGATGACGTGTCCGTCGACGAGCCCGCGCACCTCGTCGGCGATCGGTTCGTCGAGGTCGTTGCCCGCGACCAGCACCGTGTAGATCGCGGTGATGACGCCATCGGCCGTGGCGCCCGCACGTTCGACCAGGCGCGGCAGCAACGCGAACACGCTCGGTGGATAGCCGTGGCGCGCGGGTGGCTCGCCCGCGCTGAGGCCGACCTCGCGCTGCGCACGCGCGACCCGGGTCAGCGAGTCACACAGCAGCAGCACCGACGCGCCTCGCCGGGCGCGGAACCACTCGGCGATCGCGGTGGCGACGTGGACCGCGCGCAGCCGCACGAGCGCGGGCGCATCGCTCGTCGCGCTGACGACGACGGTGCGCGCGCGGGCGGGAGCCAGCTCGTCGCCGAGCAGCTCCGCGAGCTCGCGGCCGCGCTCCCCGACCTGACACACGACGATCACGTCGGCCGCCGCGCTGCGTGCGATCTGCCCGAGCAGCGTCGATTTGCCGACGCCCGCCGACGCGAACAGGCCGATGCGCTGCCCGCGCGCGAGCGTCAGTAGCGTATCGAGCGCGCGCACGCCCGTCGGCAGGGGCGCGGTGATCGGCGGCCGCTCGAGCGGCGATGGCGCCGGGCGATCGACATCCCACTTCTCGCCGGTGAGCGCCGGGCCGCCGTCGATCGGCGAGCCCATGCCGTCGAGCACGCGGCCGAGCAGGTCATCGCCGCAACGGATCTGCAGTGGGCGCCCCGTCCGCCACACGATGCTCGCAGGTGCGACGCCCGCGAGCTCGCCGAGCGGCAGCAGCACGGCTTGCTCGCCGCGGAAGCCGACGACCTCCGCCGGCAGCGGATCGCGGTCGCGGCGATCGATGCGCACGAGCTCGCCGAGCGCGACGCGCGGGATCGTCGCGCGGACCAGCAGGCCGACCACCTCGTCGACGGTCCCCGCCGGCACGTCGACGGCGCGCGTGGGCTCCGACGTCGAGGTGTCGCGCTGCCACACGCGCTCGTCGTCGGTCACCGCGGTCGCGCGCGCGATCTCGCGGCGAGCATCGCTGACCATCGTCGTCGCGAGCACCTGCGCGTCACGCTTGAGCTGCTCGGCCTCGGCGCGCGCCTCGGCGAGGATGGCCTCCGCTCGTTGCTTGGCCTCGTGCTCGTCGCCGCCGATGACACGCCCGGCCTTCATCACCACGAACGTACCACTGTTACTTGGAGCTCACCTGGCGTCCCTCCATCGTCACCTCCCAGTCGACGCCGCGCGCGCGCAGCTCGGCCATGTAGATCGAGACCTGCCCGAGGTTTCGCGCGAACGCGGTCGCGATCGCCGTGGCCAGCATGAGCGGAAGCACGACGGCGTAGTCGCCCGACAGCTCGAACGCGAGCACCGCGGCCATGAGGGGCGCGTGCGTCGAGGTCGCGATCGCCGCGGCCATGCCGACGAGGGCGTAGCCGCCGGCCGATCCGACGTCGAGCCCGGCCGCCGCGAGGCCGAGCCCGCACAGGTAGCCGGTGCAACCGCCGAGCAGCAGCGTCGGCGTGAACACGCCACCGGGGCTGCCGGAGCCGACCGACGAGGTCGTGGCGAACGCCTTCGCGATCATCAACACGGCGACCGCACCGACGGTGGAGGCACCGTCGAGGAGCGTGCCGAGCGGCTCGTAGCCATTGCCGGCGACCGCGGGCACGAACACGATGATCGCGCCCGCACCGAGCCCGCCGAGCGCCTGCCGCCACGGTGCCTGCAGCCGATGGAACAGGCGCTCGCCCGAGGCGACCAGGTGCGAGAACACGATCACGACGATCGCGGCGCACAGCGCCACGCCCGCGAACGCCACGAGCTCACCGGTGTGGGCGTCGAACGTCCGCGTCCCGTAGATCGGGCCGGGACCGACCGCCGCCCGTGTCAGCGCCGTCGCGATCACCGTCGCGAGCACCGTGGGCACGACGGTGTCGATGACGATCACCCCCGCCACGACCTCCAGCACGAACACGACCGCGGCGAGCGGCGTGTTGTATGCGGCCGCGAACCCGGCCGCGGTCCCTGCGGCGATCAGGATGCGCCGATCCTCCGGCGACAGCTTCGCCCGTGTCCCGACCTCGTGACCGGCGGTGCCACCGAACTGGATCAGCGGTCCCTCGCGCCCGAGCGAGCCGCCCAGCGCGATCGCGCACCACGACGCCGCAGACTTCACGAGCGTGACGCCCATCGTGAGGCGCGTGCGGCCGAGCGCCACCGCCTCCATGACGTCGCTGACGCCACCACCGCCGCGGCGCGCGATCGCGAGCGAGAGCACCCCCGCGACGAACCCGCCGAGCATCGGCAAGAGGAGCCGCCACCACCACGTGGCGCCCTCCATCGCCTGGACGACATTCGCCGCCCCGGCGACCACGTCGAGCGAGGCCGCGAGCGTCGCGCGGAACGCGATCGCGAAGGCCGCGGACGCGATCGCGACCACCACGAGCGCGAGCACGAAGCGCGGCGACCAGCGACGAAGCCTCGGAGACCGGACCACGCCGCAGCATACCTGCGGCGCGCGGCTACGGTGAGAGCACGATGTTCGGGTTCGCGCCGAGCTGATCGGGCGTGAGCGAGACCTTCACGATCGTCGTGCGGCGGTCGACTCGCACGATCGAGCCCGCACCTCCGGGCAGCGCCGACGTCGTCTGGCCGCGCAGGACCTTGACCTTCCACTCCGGGGTCACGCCCGACGTCGCGCCGACGGGCACCGTGACCTCGATGCCACCGCCCACCGTATCGAACTTCAGCATGCGCGTCGTGATCGGTTTGGCCGGCGGGGGCGGTGGCGGCGTCGGCGTCGCCGGTGGCGTCACGGCGGTCGGCGGAGGTGTCGGCGGGGTCGGTGGCGTCACCGTGGCCGTCTCGACCGGGGGCTCCGGCACGTCGGGCAGCTTCGGCGGCGGGAGTATCTCGAGGTCGAGCGGATTGAACCCGATCGTCGGCTCCGGCTTGAACTCGGCTACCAGCTTGTACGCACCCGCGTCACCGCGCCGCGGCGCATAGATGCGCACGAAGTAGATGCCCTTCGCGCCGTTGACCGTGGCGCTGCGAATGCGGCCACGGCCGCCGCTGACCGCCGCGAGCTCGACGGGTGTGTTCCACTGATCGAACACGTCGAACGCCACGCGCAGCCCGGGACGCGGCGTCGTGTACGTCATCTGCAGATCGAGCTTGCCGCGCTGTCCATCGGGCAACTTGATCTGCTTCCAGTCGACACGGTCGCCGCCCGGATACGTGACGATGCCGCGCACCCTGCCCTCGTTCTGCTCGAGGACGATCGCCCGCGCGCCCTTGACCTTGCCGTCCGGTCCCGTCGCCCGATCCTGCGGGACGTTGTTCGCGCAGCCAGCGACGACACACGCGATGATTCCCACACGCAGCCTGTGCAGCATCTCCTAGTCGTAAGCGACCCGCTCGCGCGCTGCAATGTCGTCTAATCGCCGACACCGAGCGCCGGCCACGCCGGCCCGCGCTCGTCCGTCGCGTACGCGCGCAGCTCTCCGGCGAGGTCGAGCTCGCGAGGGAGGCGCAGCGCGAGCCGCTGGCGATCGAGTGCGGAGAGGTGTCGCGAGATCGCGCGCGCGCCGATCCTCAGGATGCCGTTCCCCGAGATGGGGACGGTCCCCGGTTTCACCTCGTCGTTCGTCCGCTCGATCGCCCCTCGTCGATCGCCGAGCTGCCCGTGGCGCGGTGCGCGCGTGATGCGCTCGATCGCGTTCGCGAGGCGCGCGTCGATCGCGGTGCGACGGTCAGCTTGCGCGTCGCGGAGACCGGGGCCCGTCCCCGGTCGTGCGCGCATCGTGGCAACCATGTCGCGCGCGTTCGAGCCGAGCGCGAACGCGAGCTGATCCGCGCCAACGTCTTCGAGCCAATCGCGCAGCGCCGCCGGTGCGACACGAACAACGTCGGCGGGCGTGCGCGGGCGCGCGAGTGACGGCTCGATGGCCGGCATCGGCGGAAACCGCGCGCACGCCCAGCGCAGGAGCCACACGCTCGCCGGATCCGTGGGGCCCGCCGCGAGCGCCTCCCGCGCGCGGCCGGGCAACGGCGCGAGGGCGGTCTCGATCCACGACGGATCGATGCCGCGCAGCCCCGGCGGGATCGGCGCGCGCACGGCGGCGGACCAGGTCGCGCGCTGCACGCGTCGTTCGCGATCGCCCAGCGACGACAGCTGCGCCGCGGCGGTACGTGCGGCCTCGCCGAGCGGCCCCGCGATCCGCGCGAGCACCGCGCGATCGGTGCACGCGACCGCGAGCGCCGCGGCGATGGGGTCCGGCCCCATTACTTCTCGGGCTTCTCGATCTTCTCGATGCCCGTCTCGGCGCGCCGCCGCTTCTGCGGCTTGCGCAGCTTGTAGCGGAGGAGCTTGCCACCGGGTCCGCGCGGCAGCGCGTCGACGAACTCGATCCAGCGCGGGTACTTGTACGGCGCGAGCACGTTCTTCACGTACTCCCTGAGCTCGGCCTCGAGCTTGGGCCCGCTCTCCTGTCCCACGTTGGTGACGACGAACGCGAACGGCTTGATCAGGCCCTCCGAGTCATCGGCGCCGATCACGGCGGCCTCCCACACGGCCTCGTGCGCGGTCAGCGCGCGCTCGACCTCCGACGGTGAGACCCACTTGCCGCCGACCTTGAACAGATCGTCGACGCGCCCGCAGTGGTGGTAGTAGCCGTCGCGATCGACCATGAACCGATCGCGCGTGCGGAACCACCCGTCCGCCCGCAACTCGGCGTCGCCGCCCCAGTAGCCGCTGAACAGCGAGCCGGACTGCAGCTCGAGCGTCCCGATCTCGTCGACGCCGACCGGATCGCCGTCGTCATCGACGAGGCGGACCTGCACGCCGGCGAGCGGCTTACCGCACATGCCGGGCCGCGCGCCAGGATCGTCGCTGCGTCCGGCGAGCGCGAACTGGAAGATCTCGGTGAGCCCGTAGCCGACGACGACCTCGGTCCCGAGCACCGCCCGGATGCGCGGGATGAGGCGCTCCGGCATGCCCTCGGCGCCCGCAACCGCGTGCCGCAGCTTGGCGAGTGGCTTGGGGATGCCGAGCTGCTCGGCGTCGTGCGCGAGCTGCGCGTACACCGACGGAGTCGCGAACAGCACGGTCGGCTGATAGCTCTCGACCGCGCGGAACAGCGGCTCGGACTGTGGCTGCGCCGGGAACAGCAGCGACTCGGCCGGCACCGCGAGCGCGAGCAACAGGCCCGAGCCGAGGCCGTACGCCGTCGACAACCGCGCGACCGACAGGATGCGATCACCGGGTGCGAGCTGCAGGAGCTCGCGACCAAACGATGCGTGCGCCGCGGCGATCGTGCGCTGCGTATGCGGCACCGCGCGGAGCTCGCCGGGGCCCGAGCCCGCGGAGTAAAGGAGCAGCGAGATGTCGTCGGGCGACAGCGGCACCGGCGGTTG
>DATLHR010000486.1:0-2453 GCA_035539815.1 Kofleriaceae bacterium | reverse complement strand
GAAGCGGTCGCCGGCCTTCACGTCGGCGAGCGGCACCTCGACGGTCGCACCGTCGCGCTCGAGGCGCGCGGTGCGCGGCTGCAGCTTGATCAGCCCTTCGAGCGCCGCGGACGTCCCGGCCCGGGCGCGCGACTCGAGCAGCTTGCCGAGCAGCACCAGCGTGATGACCGCGGCGCCGGCCTCGAAGTAGACGTGCTCGTGGAGGCCGAGCACCGTGACGACGGCCGAGAGTCCCCACGCCATCGTCGTGCCCAGCGCGACCAGGACGTCCATGTTGGCGCCGCCGCCGCGCAGCGCGTGCCATGCGCCGACGTAGTAGCGCCGGCCGATCCAGAACTGCACCGGCGTGGCGAGCGCGAGCTGCACCCAGCGCGGCAGGGTGTCGTGTTGCGCCGCCGCGCCCGTCCACGACCAGCCGCCGGTGACGAGCATCGGGACCATCTGCGCGACCAGCGGCAGCGTGAGCAGTGCCGCGACGATGAACTCGAAGCGCAGCGCGCGATAGGCCGCGCGCTTGCGCGCCTCGTCTTCGCGTCGCTCCTTCTCCATATCGGCCTTGACGCGCGCGTGGTAGCCAGCGCGCTCGACGGCGGCCAGCAGCGCGTCCACGGACGTCGCGGCGGGGTCGAAGCGCACCTGGGCCGATTCGGTGGCGAAGTTGACCGCTGCGTGGGTCGCGGGAAGTCGGTTCAGCACCTTCTCGATCCGCGTCGCGCAGGCGGCGCAGGTCATGCCCTCGAGGGCGAGGTCGACGCGGGCGGCACCGGGCGCAGGGTCGTTGCCGGCCGGGACGATCGTGGGTGCTGGCGGCGAAACGAGAGCATCCATGACCGCATCATATACCCTGGTAGGGTACTTGTCAAGTACCCCAGTAGGGTATATGAGGGTTGTGCGCCGGGCTTCAGCCTTCCGGCTTGAGCTGCGGGAACAGGATCACGTCGCGGATCGACGGGCTGTCGGTGAGGAGCATCACCAGCCGGTCGATGCCGATGCCCTCGCCGGCCGTGGGCGGCAGGCCCACCTCGAGCGCGCGCACGTAGTCGGCGTCGAAGTACATCGCCTCCTCGTCGCCCGCCTCCTTCGCGGCCGCCTGCGAAGCGAAGCGCGCCGCCTGGTCCTCGGGATCGTTGAGCTCGGAGAAGCCGTTGGCGATCTCGCGGCGCGTGATGAACAGCTCGAAGCGGTCGGTGATCGTCGGGTCGGCGTCGTTGGCGCGCGCCAGCGGCGACACGTCGGTCGGGTGCGCGACGATGAAGGTCGGCTGCACCAGCTTGTCCTCGGTCGTCGCCTCGAAGAGCTTGAGCTGCAGCAACCCCACGCCGTCGGACGGGAACACCTCCTCGTCGAACGGCGCGAGCGCCACGCGCAGGTACTCGGGCTTCGCGAGCTCGTGCAGCGCGTACTGCGGATTGTGCTGGTGGATCGCCTGCGCCATCGTGAGCCGGTCGAAGGTCCGTCCGAGGTCGATCGTCTCGCCCTGGTAGGTGACGGTCGTGGTGCCCAGCACGCGCTGCGCGACCTCGCGCAGCAGCTCCTCGGTGAGGTCCATCAGGTAGCGGTAGTCCCGGTACGCCTCGTAGAACTCGAGCATCGTGAACTCGGGGTTGTGCCGCGTCGAGATGCCTTCGTTGCGGAAGTTGCGATTGATCTCGAACACGCGCTCGAGTCCGCCGACGACCAGGCGCTTCAGGTAGAGCTCGGGGGCGATGCGCAGGAACAGCTGCATGTCGAGCGCGTTGTGGTGCGTCGCGAACGGCCGCGCGGCCGCGCCGCCGGGGATCGGGTGCATCATCGGCGTCTCGACCTCGAGGTAGCCGCGGGCGACGAAGAACTCGCGGATCGCCTGCACGATCTGCGAGCGCTTGACGAACACGTCGCGCGACGCCGGGTTGGTGATCAGGTCGACGTGGCGCTGCCGGTACTTCTGCTCCTGGTCGGCCAGGCCGTGGAACTTCTCGGGCAGCGGCCGCAATGCCTTGGCGAGCAGGCGCACCGATTCGCACTTGATCGACAGCTCGCCCGTGCGCGTCTTGAACAGCGTGCCCGTGGCGCCGACGATGTCGCCGAGGTCCCACCGCTTGAACGATTCGAGCGTTTCCGCCCCGACGCCATCGAGCGTCACGTAGAGCTGGATGCGCCCGCTCACGTCCTGCAGCGTCGCGAAGCAGGCCTTGCCCATCACGCGCTTCAGCATCATGCGACCGGCGACTGCGACGCGGATCGCCCTCGGCTCGAGCCCCTCGTTCGGCGTCGGGCCGTGCAGCGCGTGGAGGTCGCCGGCGAGCGCGTCGCGGCGGAAATCGTTCGGGTAGGCCTGGCCGGCCGCACGCAGGAGCGCGAGCTTGGCGCGCCGCTCGGCGATGATCTGGTTCTCGTCGGCGGGCGGCGGGGCGGCGGGTTCGCTCATGGGCTTCGGTCAGGCGCCGACGCGTGCCGCGGCTCGCGCGGCGAGG
>DATLHR010000485.1:0-7126 GCA_035539815.1 Kofleriaceae bacterium | reverse complement strand
ATCGGTGGGTCGGGCTGGCGGAGTTCTTGTCCGAGCAGCTGTTCGGTCGGTGGGACCTGGTCATTCATTACGACCTGGCGCGCGGCTTGAGGTGCTCGGCGGGGTCGAGCAGCAAGCGGCTGCAAGAGATGGTGGAGACCGCGAACAAGTGGCTCGGCGATCTGCGCGCCCTGCCCCGCGACCCGACGAAGGGTCTGGCCGCGATCGACCTGCTCGTCCAGAAGAACGTGATGGCGGATCCGGAGAAGCGCCTGCGGTGCGCGATCCTGATCGATCACGTCGGCTATGTCGCGCCCAGCGGTGACCGGCTCGATCTTAACGAGCAGACGCACCTCGTGACGCTGCTGAACTGGGCGTCGAGCCCGTACGTGAAGCGGCTCAACATGGCGTTCGTGTTGATCGACCCGCGGCTGTCCGCGGTGGCGGAGAGGTTGGCGAGCAACCCGCACGTCGCGTCGCTCGAGGTGCCGCTGCCCGAGGCGGCGGAGCGCACCGCGTTCCTCGAGGCGCAAGTGAAGGCGACCGGCAAGGAGCTCGCGTCGTTCTCGGACTACTCGTTCGCCGAGCTCGGCAAGCTGACGGCGGGCATCGGGCTCACGGACCTCGAGGTGCTCGTGCGCTCGACGATCGAAGGCACCCGGCGGCTGGACCGCGGCTACTTCAAGGAGCTCAAGAAGCGGCTGATCGAGCGCCAGGCGCAGGGCATGCTCGAGTTCGTCGAGCCGAAGTGGGGGCTCGATACGGTCGTGGGCCACGAGGCCGCGAAGAAGCGCCTGCTCGACGACGCCGAGCTGATCAAGCGCGGCGAGCTCGACACCGTGCCGATGGGCTACTTGTTCTGCGGCCCGGTCGGGACCGGCAAGAGCTTCCTCGCGACGTGCGTCGCGGGCTCGATCGGCATCCCGGCCGTCGTTCTCAAGAACTTCCGCAGCAAGTACGTCGGCGAGACGGAAGGGAACCTCGAGCGCGTGCTCGGCGTGCTGCGCTCGATGGGCCCGGTCGTCGTCATCATCGATGAGGCCGACGCGATGCTCGGCGACCGCGATCAGGGCGGCGACTCGGGCGTGGGCGGGCGCGTGTTCGCGCTGATCGCGTCGCAGATGGGCGACACGGCCTACCGCGGCAAGATCATCTGGATGCTGCTGACGGCGCGGCCGGACAACCTACCCGTCGACCTCAAGCGCCAGGGCCGCGCCGAGGTCCACATCCCGCTGTTCTATCCGGTCAGCCAGCCCGAGCTGAAGACGATGCTGATGGTGCTCGCGAAGAAGACGGGCACGTCACTCGCCGAAGCGGATCTGCCCGCCGAGGTCCCGCACGAGGGCAACCTGTCGGGCGCCGACATCGAAGGCATCATCGGCCGCGCGTATCGCACGTCGCTGCTCGCGGGCTCGCGCACGATCACCCGGGATGCGCTCGCCGGCGCGCTGTCGGGGTTCATGCCCTCGACGCAGACGCTCGAGCGCGAGGCGCAAGAGCTGGCCGCGATCATCGAGTGCACCGACGTCGAGTTCCTCCCACAGAGCAAGCAGGACAAGCTCGCCAAGCTCGGCGGCCGCGAGAAGATGCAGGAGCGGCTGACCGCCATCAAACAGATCTTGGAAGAACGCAGGTAGGCAAAGGAGACCCCATGGCACGCGCAAGCTGGATCAACGACGACTCGACCCCGGATCTCGACGAGCACGTCGGCAAGCTCGAGCACTTCACGCAGTCGCTCGCGGACGGCGTCGTCGACGCCAAGGAGCTCGCGACGCAGGAGTCCAACCTCGTCAACGCGATGAAGGCGGTCGAGGGCTCGCTGTCCGACGACCAGCACGCCAAGGTCACCAAGCTGCTCGCCGAGCTCACCGCCTACAGCGTGATGCGCACGCTCCACGAGATGGCGCAGGCGCGCGTCTCCGCCGCGGTCGCCGCCAAGAAGTAGCCCGGCGTGAGCGTCGACCCGGCCCGGCTGCGCGCGGTGTTCGACCGCGTCGAGGCGCTGATCGAGGCGCGCTGGGGCATCCCGGTCCGCGTCCGCGATGTGCCGAACCCGTTCACGGGCGACCTCGACGGGCAGCAGATCCACATCGACTTCGATCTCGAGATCGAGGACGCGCTGTTCATCCTGGTCCACCTGTTCGGTCACACCGTGCAGTGGAACGTCTCCGCGGATGCGCGGCAGATCGCGTTCTACAAGCCGGGCGACGCGTGGCCCGAGGACAAGCTGCGCGAGGTCGCCGCCTACGAGGCCGAGGCGTGCCGCTACAGCCTGCAGCTGTTGCACGACGCCGGCGTCCACGACCTCGATCAATGGGTCTCCGACTTCGCCGCGTGCGACGTCGCGTACCTCATGCACTTCTACAAGACCGGCGAGAAGCTGCCGTTCCGCGCGTTCTGGGCGGACGGCGCGCCGATCCTCGCCCCCAAGCCCATCCCCGAATTCCATCCGACGGCGTGGCTCTCGCGGTTCGACGGCACCGTCGTGTGACCTGCTAAGGTGGGCGCGTGGAGGCCGTGATCGCGATCCTCGTCGGCGCCGCGGGCGTCGCGTGGTGGAAGCGCACGCGCACCCCGCGCCCCGACTTCGAGGACTACCTCGACGACGACGCGCGCGTCGTGCTTCACGTCGCCGAGCACGAGCAGCGGTCGCGCGGGCACGCGACGCTGGGCTCGCTCCACGTGCTGTACGGGCTCTTGCAGGACGAGACGATCGCCGGAGCCGTGCGCGCGGTTGGAGGTGACGTCGCGGCGCTCGAAGATCGCGTGCTCGCGGCGCTCGATGTCCCCAGCGATCACCAGGCCGTCATCACCGCCGATGTCCGCACGCTGCTGCTGCGCGCGGCGGAAGGTGCGTACCAGCAGGAGCGCGAGACGACGGTGACGGATCTCTGGGCCTACCTCCTGCGCAGCGAGGCCGCCGCGCTGCTCGCCGACGGTGGGCTCGACGCGCTCGGCGTGCTGCACGTGCTCGTCCACGCGACCGCGTTGCCCGCACTCGCCGACGGCGCGGGTGAGGTCCACGTCGTGATCCGCAACGACGACTACACGACCCGCGAGCTCGTCATCGAGGTGCTCGTCGGCGTGTTCGCGCTGACCGAGGAGAGCGCACAGGAGAAGACGCTCGCGGCACATACGGGTGGCAAGGCGATCGTGGCGCGCCTGCCGATGTCGATGGCCAACGAGAGGATTCGCGCGGCGCGCGAGCTCGCGCGTGCGCAGCGGTTCCCGCTGTGGATCGCCGCCGAGCCGGTCTGATACAACCGAGGACGGTGTCTCAGATCCACACGCAGCTGCTGACCGACGACGCGAGTGGCCTCCTGGTCGAGCGCACGTTCCGGCTCCGCGTGGCCTCCGGCCCCGACCAGGGCAAGGAGCACACGCTCGACGAGGGTACGACGATGGTCGGGACCCACGAGGACAACGACCTGGTCCTCACCGACAGCACGGTCTCGCGCCATCACCTCGAGGTCCGCGTACGGCGCGACGGCGTCGAGATCCGCGACCTCGACACCACCAACGGCACCAAGCACGGCGGTGCACGCGTCGGCAGCGTGGTGCTCACCGGCGGTGCGCGCCTGCGTCTGGGCAAGCACACGGAGCTCGATCTCGAGCCGATCGACACCAGCGTCTCGCTCGACGCGTGGACCAACGATCGCTTCGGCGACGTGCTCGGGACGACGCCGGCGATGAAGCGCCTGTTCGCGATGCTGCATCGCGCGGCGCCGACCGACGCGACCGTCCTGCTGCAGGGCGAGACCGGCACCGGCAAGGAAGCGATCGCGGAGGCGGTGCACGAGGCGAGCCGCCGCGCGAAGGGACCGTTCGTCGTCGTCGATTGCGGCTCGATCCCGCACGAGCTGATCGCGTCGGAGCTGTTCGGCCACGTGCGCGGCGCGTTCACGGGCGCGGCCGCGGACAAGCAGGGCCTGATCGAAGCGGCGAACGGCGGCACGCTGTTCCTCGACGAGATCGGCGAGCTCGCGCTCGAGCTGCAGCCGCAGCTGCTGCGAGCGCTCGATCGCCGCCAGGTGCGCCGCGTCGGCGAGACGCAGTCGATCGACGTCGACATCCGCGTGATCGCCGCGACCCACCGCGATCTGCGGGCGATGGTGCGCGAGGGCAAGTTCCGCGAGGATCTCTACTACCGGCTCGCGGTGGTCAACGCGTACGTGCCGCCGCTCCGCGAGCGCAAGGCGGACATCCCTGCCCTCGCGACGTGGTTCGCGGACAAGATGGGGCGCGGCGGCTTCACCCAGTCACCCGGCCTGCTCGATCAGCTCGAGAAGCACGACTGGCCCGGCAACGTGCGCGAGCTGCGCAACGTGGTCGAGCGCGCTCTCTCGATGGGTACCGCGGCGCTCGACGAGCTCGCCCCCAGCGGCAACGACAGCGCGGAGCCGATCAGCGAGAGCAAGCGGCCTGCGCCGTCGGCCGACATGCTCGAGCTGCCGTTCAAGGAGGCCAAGGCGCAGCTCGTCGAGAGCTTCGAGCGCGACTACCTCGTGGCGCTGCTCGCGCGGCACCGCGGCAACATCTCGCGCGCCGCCGCCGAGGCCGGGATCGATCGCAACTACATCCATCGGCTGGTCAAGAAGTACGGGCTCGAGGTCGACCGCAGCTGATGCGTGCGCTCGTCGCCGGTTTGCTGCTCGCGGCCGCGTGCAAGGACAAGCCGGCCGCTTCACCACCGCCGCCTGCGAAGCCGATCGATGCGCAGGTGATCGATGCCGCGCCCGACGCGTGGACCGCATGCAGGCACGCCCTCGAACAAGCGGCGAGCGCGCCCGCGACCCGGCGCGTGCAGACGATCCTCGACGGCTGCAGGCCGTGCGGGCCGTGGGAGCCGATCCTGGGCTGGCAGACGCCGCCCGACCGCGGAGGACCGGATCGCCGCGTGATCGAGCAAGCGATGACGGGGTGCGACGCGTGGTGCGACGGCGACGCGAAGATGAGGTTCATGGGCACGCTCGACGACGCGCGGGTGAAGCAGTCGCGTACGCCGTGGCGCGAGCTCGGCGAGACCTGCAAAGACAAGGTCAGCGCCGTGCCCGATGCCCGCTATCTGTCGGCGCCGTGGTTCGCCCTCGATCGCGTCGCACGATGGGCCGCGACGCAGCCGGACGCGCGACCGGTGCTCGACGCCGTCGAGCTGGTGCTGCCGCCGGTGTCGCTGACCGGCGCCGGGTTCGTGCTCGCCGAGGCCCCCGTGGTCAAGCCCGCGTCGGTCGCCGAGCACCTCACGGTGACCGCAGCCGAGCTCACCGTCGGCACGCTGCCGAAGGGCAAGCTCGGTGCGAACGGGATCACGGTGAGCGGCGGGCCGTTCCCCGGCGAGAAGATCGCGGACAAGGCGCTGGCCGCGCGCCTCGCGAAGGCCACGGGTCCGGTCGCGCTGATCGCCCCCGCCGGGCTGCCCGCGGCGCGCGTCGTTGCCGCGGTGAAGGCCGCGAACGGTGCGCCGCTGCAGCTCGCGGCGACCGCGACGAGCGGTGTCCCCGGGTGGAGCGCGTACGGCCTCGTGCCGGTCACGCTCGGCGCGACCACGGATCGCGCGGGCATCACGCTGGCGCTCGGGGCCTCGCCGGATGCGGCGCTCCAGGCGATCAAGGCCGCCGGCGCCGACGCCCTCCGCAAAGCACCGCCGACGGTGCGGGTCGCGAAGGACGCCACGGTGGCCGGGCTCGCGAACGTGCTCGGCGCACTCGCGTATTTCGAGGTTCCGCGAGCGTCGCTCGTCCCCGCGAAGCCTTGATTCCGGGGCGCACGGACGGCATGGTCAGAACGTGAGCTCACCCACCTACGACATCGTCGTGATCGGCGGCGGGATCGTGGGGGCGGGGATCGCCCGCGACGCCGCGCTGCGCGGGCTCAAGGTCGCCCTCTTCGAGAAGGGTGACTACGCGTCGGGCACGTCGTCGAAGTCGAGCAAGCTCGTGCACGGCGGCCTGCGCTACCTCGAGCACGGCGAGTTCCGGCTCGTCCAAGAGAGCGTCTCCGAGCGGCTCGTACAGACCAAGCTCGC
This sequence comes from Kofleriaceae bacterium, assembly GCA_035539815.1. Lineage (GTDB taxonomy): Bacteria > Myxococcota_A > Polyangia > Haliangiales > Haliangiaceae > JABFXX01. The sequence continues at coordinate 1,122 of DATLHR010000485.1, read as the reverse complement.
GCCGCACCTGGTGCGTCCGCTGCCGTTCCTGATCCCGATCTACGAGGGCGTGAAGCCAGGCCTCGAGCTGATGAACGTGGGCCTGTGGATCTACGATGCCTTCGCGCTGTTCCGTTCGCCCAAGCTGCACCGCACGTTCCGCGGGACCAAGCGCGCGCTCGAGCTCGAGCCTCAGCTGCGCCCCGATGGCCTGCGCGGCGTGCTCGAGTACTACGACTGCGCCACCGACGACGCGAGGCTCGTCCTCGAGAACGCGATCGACGCCGTGTCGCTCGGCGCGCACTGCCACACGTACACCGAGGTCACCGCGTTCGAGCGCAACGCCGCGCGGCGCGTCACCGGTGTCCACGTCCGTGATCGCCTGACCGGCACCACGTCCCTCGTCACCGCGCGCTGCGTGGTGCTCGCCGCCGGTGCGTGGACCGACGAGATGGTGCGCCGGTTCGAGATCCCGACGGAGCGCCCGCTGCTCCGCCGGACCAAGGGCGTTCACATCGTGCTACCGCGCGAGCGGTTGCCGCTCGACCGCGCGATCACGTTGATCTCGCCGGTCGACGGACGCGTGATGTTCGCCATCCCGTGGCGCGAGCGCACCGTGCTGGGCACGACCGACACGGACTTCACGGGCACCGCCGACGAGGTCGCGGCCGACGCCGAGGACGTGAAGTACCTGTGCAACAGCGGGAACGGCTACTTTCCGGGCGCGAACATCAAGCCCTCCGACGTGATCGCCACGTGGGCCGGGCTGCGCCCGCTGATCGCCGCGCCGCCCAACATCGACGAGTCCGAGATCTCGCGCGAGCACGAAGTGTTCACGCGCACCGATGGCCTCGTGATCATCGCCGGCGGAAAGCTCACGACGTATCGGCGGATGGCGCGCGAGACCGTCACCAAGACCCTCGGGCTGCTGCACGATCTGGGCGAGGATCTCAGCCCCGTGAAGGCGAGCACCAAGAAGCGCCCCTTGCCCGGCGCGGAAGGTCTGACGGAGGGCTCGCTCGCGGGCGTGGCCGCGATCGGCCGCAAGCTGATGGACGAGTATGGCCTCGACGTCGACACGGCCACCCACCTGTGTGGCGTCTACGGCAGCCGCGCGCCGCTCCTCGCCGCGCGCATGAAGGC
>DATLHR010000484.1:0-18999 GCA_035539815.1 Kofleriaceae bacterium | reverse complement strand
GGCGCGCCCCACGAAGCCGGTCGTCGAGAAGCCCGTCGAGCAGGCGCCGACTCCGGCGCGCGCGCCGGCACCTCGCACCGTCGTCGAGGAGCGTCCGTCCACGCCGCCGGTCGCCGAGGCACCAGCACCCGCTGCACCGGCTCCCGCTGCACCGCCGGCCGCGGCTGCCGCACCCGCTCCGACCGGTCCTGTCGTGGAGCGTCGCTCGCGCGTGATCGTCGCCGGTCCGCAGATCGTCGGTCGCTCGAGCGAGCCCGCGCCGCGTCCATCGGCGCCCGCGATCGATGTTCCGCCTGCGACGCAGCTGCCGCCCCGCGTGGTCAGCCCGCGCATCGAGCCCGGCGAGCGCGGCCCGCAGCCGGCAGCCGTCCGTGCCGAGGGCCCTCGCACCGTCGAGGAGGTCGGCGATTCGGCGCGCAGCCGGTTCGAGGCCGAGCTCCAGCGCGCGCGCCAGCGCACCGACGCGCGCCCGCGTCCCGAAACGCAGAACCCGATCAGCCACACCGTCGAGGCACAGCAGGCTGCCGAGGCACCGTCCGCTCCGCCGCGCGATCCATCGCGTCCTGCGGTCGGCACCGTGATCGCGCTGCCCCCGCGCATCAAGATCACCGAGCGCGCGCCGGCCGTCGGCCGTCCGCCGCCGGGTGGTCCGCCGGTCAACCCGATCCGCGGTCGGTTCGCGCAGCAGCAGCAGCAGCGCGGCCGTCCCGGTGGTCCGGGGGGGCGCCCGGGGCCGGGCAATGACTTCGGCCGCAAGAAGCTGCCCCTCGGCAAGAAGGGCAAGCAGACCCAGCTCACCACGCCCGCCGAGCACAAGCGCGTCATCCGCATCGAGGACTCGATCACGGTCGCGGACCTCGCGCGCAACATGAGCATCAAGGCGCCCGAGGTGCTCAAGAAGCTGTGGGGCATGGGCATGGCCGGCGTGATGATCAACTCGGCCATCGACTTGGACACGGCGCAGATCCTCGCGGGCGAGTTCGGCTACGAGGTCCAGAACGTCGCGTTCAAGGAAGACGACGTGTTCGCCAGCAAGACCGACGAGCAGGAGGCGCTCCTGCTGCGCTCGCCGGTCGTCACGGTCATGGGCCACGTCGACCACGGCAAGACGTCGTTGCTGGACGCGATCCGCAAGACGCGTGTGGCGGCGGGCGAATCCGGTGGCATCACGCAGCACATCGCTGCCTACAAGGTCGAGGCCGCGGGCCACGGCGAGATCGTGTTCCTCGACACGCCGGGCCACGAGGCGTTCACCGAGATGCGCGCGCGCGGCGCGCATGCGACCGACATCGTCGTGCTCGTCGTCGCCGCGAATGACGGCGTCATGCCGCAGACGCTCGAGGCCCTCGCGCACGCCAAGGACGCGAAGGTCACGATCATCGTGGCGGTCAACAAGATCGACCTCCCCGATGCGCAGCCCGAGCGCGTGAAGCAGCAGCTCGCCGACCACGGCCTCATCCCCGAGGAGTGGGGTGGCGACACGATCTACGTCAACGTCTCGGCGCTCAAGGGCGAGAACATCGACAGGCTGCTCGAGTCGATCGCGCTGTCGGCCGAGGTGCTCGAGCTCAAGGCGAACCCGGACAAGCCGGCCGCCGGCCTCGTGATCGAGGCGCGCCTCGACCGCAACCGCGGTCCGATGGCGACCGTCCTCATCCAGGAGGGCACGCTGCACATCGGTGACATCGTCGTCGCCGGTCGCACGTTCGGTAAGGTGCGCGCGATGCTCGATGATCGTGGGCAGTCGCTCGAGGTCGCAGGCCCGTCGACGCCGATCGAGATCCTGGGCCTCGACGGCGTTCCCGACGCCGGCGATCAGGTGAACGCGGCCGAGGACGACAAGGTCGCCAAGCAGGTCGTCGAGCACCGCCGCCAGCAGTACCGCAAGCGCGAGCTGGCTTCGACCTCGCGCATCTCGCTCGAGGGCATGATGGCGCGCAACGCCGAAGGCGCGACCAAGGAGCTCAAGATCGTGCTCAAGGCGGACGTGCAGGGCTCGGCGGAGGCGCTCAAGGCGTCGCTCACCAAGCTCTCGACCGAGAAGGTCTCGGTCGTCGTCATCTCGGCGGGCGTCGGCGGCATCACGGAGAGCGACGTCAACCTCGCCAAGGCGGGCGGCGCGATCATCGTCGGCTTCCACGTCCGTCCCGCCGGCAAGAGCGCCAAGCTCGCCGAGCAGGAAGAGGTCGAGATCCGCCTCTACGACATCATCTACGACGCGCTCGACGAGGTGAAGTCGGCCATGGCCGGCCTGCTCGCCCCGATCAAGCGCGAGGTCCCGATGGGGCAGCTGCAGGTGCGCGAGACGTTCTCGATCCCGAAGATGGGGACCGTCGCGGGCTGCATGGTCACCAGCGGCAAGATCAACCGCAAGGCGCACCTCCGCGTCATCCGCGACGCGGTCCAGATCTACGAGGGCAAGATCGGCAGCCTCCGGCGCTTCAAGGACGACGTGTCCGAGGTCCAGCACGGCTTCGAGTGCGGCGTGATGATCGCGGGCTGGAATGAGCTCAAGCAGGGCGATGTCATCGAGGCGTACGAAGTGATCGAGGAAGCCGCTCAGCTCTGAGAGCTGCGGAGCCTCGCTCGCGTCGTTGTCACCGCGCGCCCGTTCTCGCTCCTTCCCGGACGAGAACGCGGGCCGTCTTGGCATTGACGGAGCCGGCGAGGTAGGGTCCTCAGTAGTGTTCGTTGGCATCGTCAAGCTCAGCCTCGTGATCGGTCAGAGCCATTCGCTCAAGGAAAAGCGGATGGTGCTTCGGAGGATCAAGGATCGCGCACGCGAGCGGTTTGGGGTCGCCGTCAACGAGGTCGGCGATCAGGACAACTGGCAGCGCGGTGAGCTCGGGTTCGCGGTCACCAGTGGCGACAAGACCCAGGCGCTCGCCGTGATGGACGATCTCGTGCGCGCGATCCAGGCGGCCGCCGCGGACGGCGATGCCCAGGTCGTCGCGGTGGCGAAGGAAGTCATCACGTTCGATGGTGAAGCGGCGCCGGTGGCGCTCGTCGATGAGCGGACCGGGGCCGGCGATAAGGCGCTCGGCGGTGACGACTGGATCCCGGATGAATGGAGGGACGAGCCATGAGCTCGCAACGCAAGGCCCGCGTCGAGCATGCGCTACGCGATGCGCTCCAGCACGCCGTCTCTCACGACGTGAAGGATCCGCGCGTGCGCGCGGCGACGATGGTCACGGTGACCAAGGTCGAGCTCAACGTCGACCTCTCGGTGGCGAACGTGTACGTGTCGATCATCGGCGACGACGCGACGATCGACGGGGTGGTCGCCGGGCTGCAGAAGGCCGCGGGCTTCCTGCGCGGGCCGATCGGGCGCGAGCTGCGCCTGCAACGCGCGCCCGAGCTGCGGTTCATGCACGACGCCTCCGTCGACATGAGCGACAAGCTCGCCGCGATCCTCCGCGACGATGAAGAGAAGGCACGCGCCGCCGGGCGGGTGCCGGGGCAGGGACCGGACGACGAGGAGAAGCCGTGAACGACGCGCCCGCTCCGTTGCCGCCGCTCGCAGAGACGCTGGTGCTCGCATGCGAGACGCTGCGCAGGGCGGAGCGCGTGTTGCTCACGAGCCATCGTCGGCCCGACGGCGACGGCTCCGGCTCGATGGCGGGGCTCGCGTCGCTGCTCCGCGCGCGCGGCAAGACGGCGGTCATCTACTCGGTCGATCCGATCGCGCGGCGGTATCGGTGGCTGCCCCTGATCAACACCACCGTGCATACGATCTCGTTCGACGAGCGGTTCGATTGCACGATCGTGGTCGACTGCGCCGACATCTCGCTGCTCGGTGACACGCTGCCGCCGCCCGAGGTGTGCGGGACGCTCATCACGCTCGATCACCATGCGAGCGGTCATCCGTTCGGAGATATCCCCGTGTGGGATCCGACGGCGGCCGCGGTGAGCGTGCTCGTGCACCGGATCGCCGAGCGCGAGGGGTGGCCGATCACGGTCGAGGCCGCGGTGCCGCTGTACGTGTCGCTGATCAGTGACACCGGCGGGTTCCGCCACGCGAACACCAACGCCGAGGCGCTGCGCGTCGGCTCCGAGCTCATCCGCGCCGGCGTGGTCCCCGCGACGATCGCGGCGAGCCTCGAGGAGAGGCCGAGCCCGGCCAAGCTGCGTCTCCTCGGCAGCGTGCTGTCCACCCTCGAGCTCCACTGCGCGGGCCGCGTCGGCGTGCTGAGCGTGACGACCGACATGGTCGAGGGCGCGCGCGCGTCGTGGGAAGACATCGAGGGCATGGTGAACTGGGCCCGCAACGTCGACGGCGTGCAGGTCGGCGTGCTGCTCACCACCGCGAAGGGCGGCGGCGTGCGGGTGTCGATGCGCTCGCGCAGCGAGAAGCTCGACGTCGGGCGGGTGTGCATGGGGCTCGGCGGCGGCGGCCATCCCGGGGCCGGCGGCTGCCACATGAACGACTCGCTGTCCGTGACGAAGGACAAGGTCGTGCGCGCGCTCGAGGCGGCGTTCAACCGGCAGAGCCGGCCGGTGATCGCAACCCCCAGCTGAGCCGGCGCGCGGAGCAGCTGATATACGATGGCCCCATGAGATCGCTGGGGATCGTGATGTGCGCCGCGCTGCTCGGCGCGTGCGGGGACGACGGCGGCGCGATGCCGATCGATGCGACGTCGTTTCCCGACGAGCAGCAGCCGCCCCAAGGCGCATGCGGCGTGACGCTCGGCGCGGTGCCCGTGACGCTGGCCGAGACCGGCCTGTGCGAGGACGCGGGCTGCGCCACGACCGCGGCCGAGGTGCGCCTCTACGCGCCCCAGTTCGAGCTGTACTCCGACACCGCGACCAAGCGGCGGTGGATCTGCTTGCCGCCCGGCGCGACGATCGACACGTCCGACATGGACCTGTGGAAGTTCCCCGTCGGGACGCGCGTGTGGAAGGAGTTCACGCGCGACGGTGTCCGCGTCGAGACGCGGTTCATCACCAAGGTGATGGACGACGATGCAGCGATGGGCGCCTGGCTGTACGCCGCGTATGCGTGGAATGGCACCCAGGACGCGGCGATGCTCGTGGAGTCGACCGGCCAGCTGAACGCCAACGGCACGCAGCACGACATCCCATCGCGCGGCCAGTGCAAGCGCTGCCACGAGGGCCTGCCGAGCCGCGTGCTCGGGTTCGGCGCCATCTCGCTCGACCACGACGCGCCCGCCGGCACGCTCGATCTCGAGGACGCGATCACGGCGGGCATGCTGTCGGCGCCGCCCGCGGGCATTGGCGCACCGCGGTTCGCGCTGCCCGGCGCGCAGCTCGATCACGACGCGATGGGCTACCTGCACGCGAACTGCGGCCACTGCCACAACCCTGGCTCGACGACGCACGACGTGACCCCGCTCGAGCTCCGGCTCGACACGACGAAGCTCGCGACCCTGCAGGCGACGCCGGTGTACACGACCGCGTACGACGTCGACGGCATGGTCGGCGCCGGTGCGCTGCTCGGCAAGATCATCGATCCGCAGAACACCGACAACTCCGTGATGCTGATCAGGTTCCGCTCGACCACGTCACCGCCCAAGATGCCCGAGCTCGGCACCGAGATGCCCGATTCCGCCGCCGACACGCTGCTGTCGTCGTGGATCGATTCGTTGTAACTGCGATGAACGGCGTCCTCGTCGTCGATAAACCGGTGGGCCTGTCGTCTGCGGCCGTCGTCGACAAGGTCAAGCGCGCCGTGCGCGCGAACCGCGCAGGCCACGGTGGCACGCTCGATCCCCTCGCGACCGGCGTGTTGCCGGTGTGCCTCGGCGCTGCGACCAAGCTCGCGGCGTACCTGCTCGCCGACGACAAGGCGTACGAGGCGGAAGGCATCCTCGGCGTCACGACCGACACGCTCGATCGCACGGGCGCGGTGACCGCGACGCATCCGGTGAACGTCACGCGCGAACAGCTGCTGGCGGCGATGGCGGCGCGCACCGGCGAGCAGGCGCAGATTCCGCCGATGTTCTCGGCGATCAAGCAGGGTGGGGTGAGGCTCTACGAACGCGCGCGCGCCGGGGAGGAGGTCGAGCGCGCGCCGCGCCGCATCCGCATCGACCGCCTCGAGCTGCTCGCGTTCGAGCCGCCGCGGTTCCGCGTCGCGATCGAGTGCAGCAAGGGCACCTACGTGCGCAGTCTCGTTGCCGACCTCGGGGCAGACGTCGGCTGCGGCGCGCACCTGAGCGAGCTGCGCCGCACGCGCAGCGGCCGGTTCTCGATCGCGCAGGCGGTGCCGCTCGACCGCGTGGTCGCCGGTGACCTCGACGTCGCGGCGAACCTCATCTCGCTGCGCGATGCGGTCGACCTGCCCGCGGTGACCGTCGGGCCGGAGTTCCTGCCCGTCATCAAGTACGGCAACATGCTGCCGCTGGAGCGGTTCGGCGCCGAGGGCCTCGAGCGGTTCCTGCTCGTCGACCAGGCTGGCCAGCTACTCGCGATCTGCCACGCCGACGAGGGCCGCATCCGCTACGACCGCGTGATCGCCGAGTCGTTCACCACGGCGTGAGCGATTCGACGGAATCTGACGCCGACAGCCGCCCCCTGTGCGTGATGTCGCATACTTAACGACTGGTTCGACCTTTGCCTCAGGTCGCCGGCATGATGCGCACCCTGTTCGTCGCCGCCGTCGCTGCTTCCTCGCTTGCTGCTTGCACCACCGAGACCGAACGCGCGTTCGAGAGCGAGCCGTTCACGGTCGATTACCGGCCAGACTGGCAGCTCGGCTCGTGCCCTGGGTTCAACAGGAGCTACGAGAACGATCTCGTCGTCGTGATCGAGGGTGAGACCGTCACGTTCGACGGCGTTCCGGCGACCCACGTGGTGATCGGCGAGCCTGACGAGTTCGGGCATGCGGACATCGCGTTCACCGTCGAGCGCAACTTCGAGCTCTCGAACGACGACCTGGTCCCGGTGTCGATCGATTTCTCCGGGCGGGCGGGGTTCGACATCCTGTCCATGGACGGTGCCGTGAAGTGGGCACAGCCGGCGCACCCCGTCCTCGCGGACTGCAAGCTGGTGGTTTACCTGTCGGGCTGGTTCGTCGAGGCGCCGGAGTGGCGTCAGTAGGCCTTGACGGTCCCCCCGGTTTCCACCAAAGTCCGCCCCGACCACGGATCACGTCCATGTCGGGCGCGGCCGCTGGCGACTGGAGTCCATGATGTCCGTTTCTACCGTCCGTAAGGCCGAGATCGTCGCGAAGTTTCAGCAGCACGCCGGTGACACCGGCTCGCCCGAGGTTCAGGTCGCGCTGCTCTCCGAGCGCGTGTCCCACCTCACCGAGCACCTCAAGATCAACGCGAAGGACCACCACAGCCGCCGCGGGCTGCTGCTGATGGTCGGTCAGCGTCGCGCGCTCCTCGACTACCTGAAGCGCAAGGATCTCGCGCGCTACCGCAAGCTGATCGAGACGCTCGGCCTCCGCCGCTAATGCGCGGGCTCGCCGTCTCGTCGATCGTCGCATCGGCGGTGCTCGCGAGCGGATGTTCGAAGCGCGAGCGCGAGCCGGTCCCCCACAGGGGCTCTGGCAGCGCCGCGGTGCCCGATCGGATCGAGGGCACGCTCACCGTCGATGGCGCGCCCGTGGCGATCACGGCGTGTCGGCCCGGGCGCGGCGTGACGACGTTCGTCGAGCTCGTGACCGCCAAGGGCACGCTCCGGTTCGAGAACAAGCAGCTCGCGTGGAACGGGCAGGTCCTCGACTGCACCAAGCTCGATCGCAGCTGGGGCGGTGGCCAGCGCCCCGACGGCAGCGCGTACTTCCGCGGCACGCTGCGGTTCGCGTGCGGCGCGATCACCGGCGACGTTACCGTCGATTGCGGAAACATCACGCCGACGGAGCGCGGGCAACTCGACGCGAACCGCCAGCAGATGCTCGACGAGCAGCAGCAGTCACGGTGACAGCGGCAGCACGCCGCGCGCGCACGGTCAGTCCTTGGTTTCCGCCAGGGCGAGCACCGAGGTGACGACGCCGCCGAGCGCCGCGAAGCCCATCGCCTTGCCGCCGGTCTGCGCGTGGACGATCAGATTCCAGGTGTCGAAGCCGAACCGCCACACCAGCAGGTAGCCGAAGCAGCCGATCGCCGTGAGGCAGGCCGCGGTGGACAGCTTGTCTCCGAAGCCGATCACCATGGGCACCGCGAACGCGCCGAGGACGAGCCAGAAGTCGAGGCTGCTCAGGTGCCGGAAGTCGAACAGCGACAGGTCGAAGGCCAGCGGCAGGAAGCAGCCGAGGAACCCGAGGAGGCCGAACACTCCGAACGTGCGCTTCATCGCCCGATCCGGACGGACAGGACGGCGGGGAGTCGCACCAGCGGCCTAACTGCTGGCAACGGTTAGGCCTCCCGGTCAAGGTGGAGCTTGGTTTTCCGGTTTGGCTATGCAATAACGGCCTCCGTTAACCGCTAGAAACCCGTTTACGTAGCGTCCGTCGCAAGCACATCGAGAACCGCTGGTTTGATCGTTCCGTCGAGCCGCCCGAGCACAGCTGGGGCGTTTGGACAGAGGGACCAGGCCCGGCTCGGCGGCCCAAGGCGGCGCGATTACCCAAGGATCGCAAATGCCTTACGTTCGTGAGTCCGCCATCGTCGGCGGCAAAGAGATCATCGTCGAGACCGGCAAGTGGGCCAAGCAGGCCGGTGGCTCGGTCGTCATTCGCTGCGGCGACAGCATGGTGCTGGTCACCGCAGCGGGGAGCCAGAACCCGCGCGACATCGACTTCATGCCGCTGACCTGCGAGTACCAGGAGAAGTTCTACTCGTCGGGCAAGATCCCCGGCAGCTTCTTCCGCCGCGAAGGCCGCTCGACCAACGACGAGATCCTCGTGTGCCGGCTGATGGACCGCCCGGTCCGTCCGCTGTTCCCCAAGGGCTGGTTCATCGACACGCAGATCATCGCCAACGTGATCTCGTTCGACCGCGAGAACGCGACCGACGTGCTCGCGATGACCGGCGCGTCCGCCGCGATCCATATCTCCGACCTCGTGTGGGACGGCCCGCTCGCCGGCGTGCGCGTCGGCCGCATCGACGGCCAGTTCATCGCGAACCCCACGTTCGCCGAGCGCGAGAAGAGCGAGATGGACATCATCGTCGCCGCCAGCCGCGACGCGATCATGATGGTCGAAGGCGAGATGAACGAGCTGCAGGAGGACGTCATCATCGACGCGCTCCTGTTCGCGCATCAGGCGGTGCAGCCGCTGATCGATTTGCAGGAGCGCCTCCGCGCCGCCAACGGTAAGGAGAAGCGCCCGTTCACCAAGCCCGTCACCGACGAGGCGCTCGCCGCCAAGGTCAAGGAGTTCGCGTGGGAGCGCCTGGGCAAGGCGATGACCACCAAGGACAAGAAGCTGCGGCGCGACGCCATCGGCGACCTGCACCTCGAGCTCCGCGCGCAGCTGACCGCGGAAGGTCAGCCGTGGGCTGGCAAGAGCAAGGACGTCGACAACGCGTTCTCGAAGCTGCAGAAGAAGTGGGCGCGCGGGCACACGCTGTCGACGCGCACGCGCATCGACGGCCGCCAGCCCGACGAGGTCCGCACGATCACGATCGAGACCGGCGTGCTGCCCCGCGCGCACGGCTCGGCGCTGTTCACCCGTGGCGAGACCCAGGCGCTCGTGGCGGTGACGCTCGGCACCAAGTACGACGAGAAGAAGCTCGACACGCTGCGTGGCGACCAGAAGAAGACGTTCTACATGGACTACAACTTCCCGCCGTTCTCGACGGGAGAGGTCAAGCCGCTGCGTGGTCAGTCGCGCCGCGAGGTCGGCCACGGCTTCCTCGCCGAGCGCTCGGTCGAGGCGATCGTGCCGGTGTACGAGGACTTTCCGTACACGATCCGCGTCGTCTCGGACATCCTCGAGAGCAACGGCTCGTCGTCGATGGCCTCGGTGTGCGGCGGCTCGCTCGCGCTGATGGATGCGGGCGTGCCGACCAAGTCGCCGGTCGCGGGCATCGCGATGGGGCTCATGAAGGAGGGCGATGACTACGTCGTCCTGTCCGACATCCTCGGCGACGAGGACCACCTCGGCGACATGGACTTCAAGGTCACCGGGACGCGGCGCGGCGTGTGCGCGCTGCAGATGGACATCAAGGTCGATGGCCTGACCCGCGAGATCCTCGAGAAGGCGCTCGAGCAGGCCAAGCGCGGCCGCCTCCACATCCTCGACAAGATGGATGCGGCGATCAGCGCGCCCCGCGACGAGGTGTCGGCGTACGCGCCGCGCATCGTCACGGTCAACGTCAAGCCGGACAAGGTCCGCGACATCATCGGCCCCGGTGGCAAGACGATCCGCGCGATCCAGGAGCAGACCGGCGCCCAGATCGACATCAACGACTCGGGCATCGTCTCGATCGCGTCGGCGGACCTCAAGGCCATCGAGCAGGCCCAGGCGCTCATCTCGGGCCTCACGATGGAGCCCGAGGTCGGCCAGTTCTATAACGGCATCGTCAAGAAGATCGTCGAGATCGGGGCGTTCGTCGAGATCATCCCCGGCACCGACGGGCTGCTCCACATCTCCGAGGTCGCCAAGGAGCGCATCCGCTCGGTCGAGGACGTGCTGTCCGAGGGCGACGAGGTGATCGTGAAGTGCATCAAGGTCGACCGCGACGGCAAGATCCGCCTGTCCCGGCGCGAGGCGCTCGACGCCAACCCGGCGCCGGACGAAGTGCACAACTACATCGTCTGAGCGCTAGGATGACGGGGTGTCGCGCCCCCGCGTGAAGATCAAGAAGCTGCGCGCCGACGCCGTCGTGCCCCGCTACATGAGCGAGGGCGCGGCGGGGTTGGATCTGTGCGCGGCGCTCGACGAGGACATCGTGATCTCGCCGGGCAAGCGCGCCGTCGTGCCGACCGGGCTCGCGATGGCGCTGCCGCACGGACACGAGGCGCAGCTGCGTCCTCGCTCGGGGCTGGCGCGCTCGCATGGCGTCACGCTCGTGAACTCGCCCGGCACGATCGATCAGGACTACCGTGGTCACGTACAGGTGCTCGTGATCAACCACGGCGACGAGCCGGTGACGATCATATCCGGGATGCGAATCGCGCAGATCGTGATCGCGCCGGTCGTGCACGCGGAGTTGGTGGAGGTCGACGAGCTGGATGACACCGCGCGCGGCAGCGGTGGATTCGGATCGACGGGGCGATGACGGAGGAGGACGACGTCGGCGGCGAGACCGTCGTGGGCGTTGGCGCGGTGGGCCCGACGCGGGCCCCCGTGCGCGACGCGGAGCTCGACGCCCACACGACGATCGATCCACCGCAGTTCGACGCGGCGGAGCTCCTCGGTGACGACACCGAGACGCTCGACGACGATGCGCGGCCGACCGGAAAGATCGAGCGCTCGCAAAAGCCGGCGCTGCGCGCGATCTCGATGAAGACGCCGATGGCGGATGGGAGCAAGCCCGAGAAGATCGCAGCGCGCAAGCCGGAGGTCCGGCTCGCGCCGACGCCGCAGCGGGTGCAGGCGCCGCCGCAGCCGGTGGGACGCCTGGCGCCGCCACGAGATCCTCGCGAGGTGCGCGCGCGGCGGATCCGTGACGTGATCCTGTGGGGCAGCGCGGCGATGATCTTGGCCTCCGTGGTGGTGCTCGTCATCTGGCTGATCGCCGGGCGTTAACGCCTTGCCGGGGGGGCCCGCGTTGGGTACTAAGGGGCGGGAACTACGCCGATGATCACCAGGTACAGTCGCCCCGAGCTCTCCGCGCTGTGGGACGACAAGTATCGGTTCGAGCTGTGGCTCGACATCGAGCTCGCCGCATGCCGCGCGATGGAGCGACAGGGCACGGTGCCGGCTGGGACGGCCGAGCGCGTGCGGGCGGCGGCGGCCGGGAAGCTCGATCCGCAGCGGATCCTGACGATCGAGGCGACCACGCGCCATGACGTCATCGCGTTTCTGACCCACGTCGAGGAGCTCGCAGGGGAGCCCGCGCGCTGGCTCCACCTCGGGATGACCTCGTCGGACGTGCTCGATACGTCGCTCGCGCTCCAGACGGTGCGCGCGCTCGACCAGATCCTCGCGCGGGTCGGCGAGCTGGCGGCGGCGCTCGCGCGGCGGGCACGCGAGCATGCGAGGACGCCGATGATCGGACGCTCGCACGGCATCCACGCCGAGCCGGTGACCGCGGGGCTGACGTTCGCGCGCTGGCACGCCGAGGTCATGCGCGCAGCGGCGCGGCTCGAGCGGGCGCGCGAGACGATCCGGGTCGGCAAGATCGCGGGCGCGGTCGGTGTGTACGGCAACCTCGACCCGGCGATCGAAGCGGAGGCGCTCGGCGCGCTCGGGCTTCAACCGGAGACGGTGGCGACCCAGATCGTGCAGCGCGACCGGCACGCGGAGGTGCTGTGCGCGCTCGCGCTGCTCGGCACGGCGATCGAGCAGATCGCGCTCGGTGTGCGGCACTGGCAACGCACCGAGGTCGGCGAGGCCGAGGAGGGGTTCGGCAAGGGGCAGAAGGGTAGCTCGGCGATGCCGCACAAGAAGAACCCGATCCTGAGCGAGAACCTCACCGGGCTCGCGCGGCTGCTGCGTTCGTACGCGCAGGCCGGCCTCGAGGACGTCGCGCTGTGGCACGAGCGCGATATCTCGCACTCGAGCGTCGAGCGCGTGGCGATGCCCGACGCGACGATCCTCGCCGACTTCATGACCGTGCGCGCGACCGGGCTCGTCGATGGACTCGTCGTGCACGCGGCGCGCATGCGCGCGAACCTCGAGCGCACGGGCGGGCTGTACTTCTCCGAGGCGGTGCTGCTCGCGCTGGTCGGGACAGGGCTCGCACGGCAGGAGGCGTACGTGATGGTGCAGCGGTGCGCGATGGCGGCGATCAACGAGGCCGCGGCGAAGGGACACACGGGGGCGGAGCCAGGCCGGTTCCGCGCGCTGCTCGGCGCCGATTCCGACGTGGCGGCGCGCCTGACGCCGGCACAGCTCGACGCGGCGTTCGACCTCGAGCACCACCTGCGCCACGTCGAGCACATCCTCGAACGGGCGCTGGGAGGTTCGCGATGACCACGAGCAAGGACGACGGAGGTCGGCCGCGCAGCAGCGCCGAAGGCGCTGCGCAGATGAGAGAAGAGGCACTGCGCGCGCAGCTGCCGCATCCGCTCGAGGCGACGCCGTGGAAGACGATCGGCGGCCGCAGGCTGGAGCGCTACGACGGCAAGGTCCGCGACTGCTACATCGACAAGGAGCGCGGCGAGCGCATCATCGTCGTGACCGATCGCCTGAGCGCGTTCGATGCGGTCGTCGGGTGCATCCCGAGCAAGGGGCAGGTGCTCAACCAGCTCGCGACGTTCTGGTTCGAGAAGACGAAGCACCTCGCGCCGAACCACATGCTGCGGGTGCCCGATCCGAACGTGATGATCGCGCGCGAGTGCGCGCCGCTCCCCGTCGAGCTGGTGATGCGCGCGTACCTGACCGGCGTGACCTCGACGTCGATCTGGAAGGCGTACGAGCGCGGCGATCGCACGTTCTGCGGCCACGCGCTACCCGATGGCATGCGCAAGAACCAGCCGCTGCCGGCGCCGATCCTCACGCCGTCGACGAAGGCCGCCAAGGGCGACCACGATGTCTCGGTCTCGCGCGCCGAGCTGCTCGCGATGGGGCGCATCGATCCCGACGTGTTCGACCGCGCGGCGGCGCTCGCGGCGAAGCTGTTCGCCGAAGGCCAGCGCCACGCCGCGGCGCAGGGCCTGATCCTCGCCGACACCAAGTACGAGATGGGGCTCGCGCCCGACGGGACGCTGACGGTGATCGACGAGATCCACACGCCGGACTCGTCGCGCTACTGGTACGCGAGTGACTACGAGGAGCGCCTCGCGCGTGGCGAGGAGCCGCGCTCGCTCGACAAGGAGTACGTGCGGCGCTGGCTCGCCACCGAAGCCAGGTGGACCGGTGACGGTCCTCCCCCGGTGATGCCCGACGAGGTGCGCCTCGAGGCCGCGCGTCGCTACATCGCGAGCTACGAGCTAGTGACCGGGCAGACGTTCGTGCCCGACACGCGCGAGCCGCTGGCGCGCATCGCCGCGGCGCTGGAGGCGGTGTAGCCGTGCTCGGGAAGCTGAAGCCGTTCATCCCGTCGGGGCCGGACTTCGCGGCCGCGCGGCGGTTCTTCGTCGAGCTGGGGTTCGCCGTCGACTGGGAGGCGCCCGGGCTCGCGCAGCTGGCGCTCGGCGACGCCACGTTCCTCCTGCAGGACTTCCACAACAGGGAGCTGCAGGAGAACCTCATGATGTTCGTTTCGGTCGCCGATCTCGACGGCTGGTGGCAGCACCTGCAGGCGTCCGGCGTGCTCGGCAAGTATCCGGGCGTGCGCGCCAAGGCGCCGCAGCTGTACCCGTGGGGACAGCGCGAAGTTCATCTCATCGACCCGGCGGGCGTGTGCTGGCACTTCGCATGAGCCGCAGCGGAGATCGCACGTGCTGACCCTCGCAGGACGCAGTGCACTCAGCGCATCCCGCGCGGCGCGCGTGCTCGCGAAGGCGCAGGCGGCCGTCCCCGGCGTGAAGGGGCTGGCGGCGCGCTGGGTGCACCTCGTCGATGCGACGCGGCCGCTGACCGCGCCGGAGCGTACACGGCTCGATCACCTGCTGACCTACGGACCTGCCGACGCGGCCTCCGCGGGCGAGCTCGTGCCGCCGGCGCGCACGCTGTGGATCGCGCCGCGGTTCGGCACGACCTCGCCGTGGTCGTCGAAGGCGACCGATATCGCGCACGTGTGCGGGCTCGCTGCCGTCGCGCGGATCGAGCGCGCGATCGCGTTTACCATCAGTACGAAGCAGGGGATCAGCGGGCAGGGCGTCGACCTCGCGAAGGTCGGTGCGGCGATCGCCGATCGGATGACCGAGAGCGTCGTGCTCGCGGAGACCGACCTCGCCAAGGTGATCGGCGGACACGGCGGCGCGACGCGCCCGCTCGGGCACGTCGTGCTCGGGGCCGATGGTGCCCGTACGCTGCGCACGGCGAGCACGCGGATGGGGCTCGCACTCGCCGATGACGAGATCGAGTACCTGGTCGCGCGCTATCGCGAGCTCGGGCGCGATCCGACCGACGTGGAGCTCATGATGTTCGCGCAGGCGAACAGCGAGCATTGCCGGCACAAGATCTTCAACGCCGAGTTCCACGTCGACGGTGAACAGCAGGAGCGCTCGCTGTTCCAGCTGATCAAGCGGACCAACGAGGCGAGCCCGACGGGCGTGCTGTCGGCGTACAAGGACAACGCGGCGGTCGTCGAGGGCTCGCCTGCGGAGCGGCTGTTCCCCGACGCAGACGGCATCTATCGCGTGCATCGCGAGGCGTCGCACATCCTCGGCAAGGTCGAGACCCACAATCACCCGACGGCGATCTCGCCGTTCCCGGGCGCGGCGACCGGCTCCGGCGGCGAGATCCGCGACGAAGGCGCGACGGGGCGCGGCGCGAAGCCGAAGGCCGGGCTCGTCGGCTTCACCGTCTCGGACCTGCGCCTCCCGGGCGCCCTCGAACCGTGGGAGCGGGGGACGTGGATCGGCGCGCCGTCGCGGATCGCGAGCGCGCTCGACATCATGACCGACGGTCCGCTCGGCGGTGCCGCGTTCAACAACGAGTTCGGCCGGCCCGCGATCGTCGGCTACTTCCGCACCTTCGAACATCGCGAGTCAGAGGCGGTCGCGCGCGGCTACCACAAGCCCGTGATGCTCGCGGGCGGCATCGGCGCGGTGCGCCCGCAGCACGTGCAGAAGGGCCAGGTGCCGGCGGGCGCGGCGCTGATCGTGCTCGGCGGACCGGCGTTCCTGATCGGGCTCGGCGGCGGCGCGGCGAGCTCGCTCGCGCAGGGCGCGTCCGCCGAGGATCTCGACTTCGCGAGCGTGCAGCGCGACAACGCGGAGATCCAGCGCCGCTGCCAGGAGGTGATCGACCGCTGCTGGGCGCTCGGCGAGGCGAATCCGATCGCGTCGATCCACGACGTCGGCGCCGGCGGCCTCTCCAACGCGATGCCCGAGCTCGTGCACGACGCCGGCCTCGGCGCGACGCTCGAGCTGCGCGCGATCCCGACGGGCGAGGCGGACCTCTCGCCGCTCGAGCTGTGGAGCAACGAGGCGCAGGAGCGCTACGTGCTCGCGGTCGATCCGGCGCGCGTGCCGGAGCTCGTGAAGCTGTGCGAGCGCGAGCGCGCGCCGTGGGCGCAGCTCGGCGTCGCGACCCCCGATGGCAGGCTGCTGTTGTCCGATCGCAACGGTGGCCCCGCCCCCGTCGACCTGCCGCTCGAGCTCGTGCTCGGCAAGCCGCCGCGCATGGTGCGCCGCGCGGAGACCGTCGCTCCCTCGCTGCGCCCGCTCGACCTCGGCGGCGCCACGGTCGCCGAGGCGCTCGACCGCGTGCTCGGCCTGCCGACCGTCGCCGACAAGTCGTTCCTCGTGACGATCGGCGACCGCACCGTCGGCGGGCTCGTCGCGCGCGACTCGATGGTCGGGCCCTACCAGGTCCCGGTCGCGGATTGCGCGCTCACGCTCGTGGACTTCACCGGCACCGCGGGCGAGGTGATGGCGCTCGGCGAGCGCCCCCCGGTCGCGCTGCTCGACGCCGCGGCGGCCTCGCGCCTCGCGATCGCCGAGGCGATCACCAACCTCGCGGGGGCGCCCATCGGAGCGCTCGGCAAGATCAAGCTGTCGTGCAACTGGATGGCCGCGGCCGGCCATCCCGGCGAGGACGCGCGGCTGTACGCCGCGGTGCGCGCGGCGAGCGAGACCGCCGTCGCCCTCGGCATCTCGATCCCCGTCGGCAAGGACTCGATGTCCATGCGCACGGTGTGGACCGCTGCGTCGACGCCGCCCTCGGCCGCCGACACGCTCGCGCAGCTCGAGCGCGAGGTCGCGACGGAGCCGCGCGCTGCGGCCGCGGCGTCGGACGCCGAGGTCGATGCGGAGCTCGCGGCGATGGAGCGCGCGGCGAAGAAGCAGCTCGATCTCGAGGAGCTCGCGCGCATGCGTGGCGCGACTGCGCCGCTCGATGACGGGCCGCTCGCCGCGCTCGCGGATGCGCAGGTCGCCATCGCGGTGGCGGCCGCTGACACGATCGGTGTGCGCGTCGCGGCGGGGCCGTCGGCGTTCTCGGCGTCGGGTTCGGCATCGGCGTCGGCCTCGGCCTCGGCGCCGGGTTCGGGTTCGGCGTCGGGTTCGCGATCGGTCGTCTCGCCAGTCACGCTCGTCGTCACGGCGTTCGGGCCCGTCACCGACGTCACGAAGAACGTCACGCCGGAGCTGCGCGGCGACGGTCACGAGCTGCTGCTCGTCGACATCTCGGGTGGAAAAGGCCGGCTCGGTGGCTCGTGCCTCGCGCAGGTGTTCAACCAGCTAGGCGACGTGCCACCCGACCTCGACGATCCGCAGCGGCTCGCGCGCCTGTTCGCGGCGCTCCAGGAGCTGGTCGCCGCCGGCAAGCTCGCCGCGTATCACGATCGATCCGACGGTGGCCTCGTGGTGACTGCGCTCGAGATGGCGTTCGCCTCGGGGCTTGGCCTCGAGCTCGACACCAGCGCCGTGCACGCGGACCCATTCGCGGCGCTATTCGCCGAGGAGCTCGGTGCGATCGTCGAGGTGGCGTCCGCGGACGTGGCCGATGTGCGCGCGGTGCTCGAGGCCGCGGGCGCGAAGGTCCACGCGCTCGGACGTGCAGTGCCTGGCGACCGCGTGCGGATCGTGCACGCGGGCACCACCGTGGTCGATGCGCCACGCACGCAGCTGCGCGCGCGGTGGTCGCACGTCACGCATGCGATGGCCGCGCGGCGGGACGACCCGGGGTGCGCCGCCGAGGAGCACGCGACGCGCCTCGACCCGGAGGCGCCGGGCCTGACCGCACACCTCACGTTCACCACGTCCGCCGCGCCCGTGCGCAGCGGTCCGCGGCCGCGCGTGGCGATCCTGCGCGAGCAGGGCGTCAACGGTCAGATCGAGATGGCGGCCGCGTTCACGCTCGCCGGGTTCGACGCGATCGACGTGCACATGACCGATCTCGTCGAGGGGCGCATCGATCTCGGCGACTTCCGCGGTGCGGTCGCGTGCGGCGGGTTCTCGTTCGGCGACGTGCTCGGTGCGGGACGCGGCTGGGCGTCGACGTTCCGCCACAACGCACGCGCGAAGGATGCGCTCGCAAAGTTCGTCGGGCGCGGCGATACGTTCCTGCTCGGCGTGTGCAACGGCTGCCAGATGCTCGCCGACCTCGCAGATCAGCTGCTGGGCGCCACGCACTGGCCGCGGTTCGTGCGCAATCGCTCGGAGCAGTTCGAGGCGCGCGTCGTGATGCTAGGCATCGCCGACAGCCCCTCGATCTTCTTCCGCGGCATGGCCGGCTCGCGCATCCCGGTCGCCAATTCGCACGGCGAGGGCAGGGCGGAGCTCGACCCGAAACAGCTGGCGGCCCTCGACGCCTCCGGCCTCGTCGCTGCCCGCTTCGTCGACGGGCGCGGTGCCGTCGCGACGACGTACCCCGCGAACCCCAACGGCTCGCCCAGCGGCATCGCCGCGCTGACCACCGCGGACGGCCGATTCACGATCATGATGCCGCACCCCGAGCGCGTGTTCCGCAACGCGCAGCTGTCCTGGCGTCCGCGCGCATGGACAGGCGATCACAGCCCGTGGATGCAGATGTTCCACAACGCGCGGGCGTGGGTCGGCTAAAGGCTGTCCCGTAAGTTCTCCAGGTGGAGGTTGTGGAGGAAGGCCACAGCGTTGAGCGTGTCAGCCAAGTGGCATCCACGTCGCCGATGGTCTCGGAGGATGCGCCAGTTGCGCGTCGCCAAGCGACTCGCTGAACGCGTCCACGCGTGTCGCGCGTGTGGCCTTCTGGGGGACCGCGATGCGATCGCGGCGGTGCTCGCGTCGTTTGTCGTGTTCGCCGAGCCTGGTCAGCCGTCGTCGGCGCGGGTCGACTACGCCGCCACGACCCATGCGCTGGGTGCGATCCGCTCCGCGCTGTCTCGTTCTTGCTTGTTGGGGTGGCAAGACACCCTGTCCGAGTCAACCGACCTCTCGGCGCGCGAGGGA
>DATLHR010000483.1:0-11147 GCA_035539815.1 Kofleriaceae bacterium | reverse complement strand
GCCAAGGAGGGCCAGGGCGCTGAATCACAGGGCTACTTGCTGCCTCAGGTGGTGGGGGAGACCAGCGGGATGAGGGGGGAGGGGACCACCAGTCATCCACCGAGTCGAAACGTTGGACCCTGTGTCGCGCGTGTAAAACGTTCTGTTGTCAGCCAACCCGACGACCGCGGTTCGTATTCCTTGGAACCGCGAGCACCGGGGTTGGTTGCTGAACTTCATGAGCAGAATTGGTGCCAGCGTGCGGATCGGGGCCAAGCGGGATCACGTCGACGAGGATCCGAGCGGTTAGCCAAACAGCGCCCGTCGGATTCCGTGTCAGCGTGTCAAGGCGGCGACTCAAGCTGTCACCTCGCGGTCTCAGCACTGGCCACTCGGGTGGCCACCAGCTGAGCCTGCTTCGCGGATCTCGGGTACGGTGGCGACCCCATGTCGGACGAGCCCACGACGCCCAAGCTCCAGGTCCAGATCGACGATGACATCGCCCAGGGCGTCTATACGAACCTGGTTCTGTTGAACCACACCGAGAACGAGTTCGTCCTGGACTTCGCGTTCATCCAGCCAGCGAACGGGCGGGCAAAGGTCCGTACCCGGGTGATCTCGTCACCCCGGCACACCAAGCGGTTGCTGCAGGCGTTGCAGAAGAACCTCGAGCGGTACGAGGAGAAGTTCGGCACGATCGAGATGGGCCCGGAGGACGAGCCCATCTTCCATTAGGCGCAATGCGCTGCCTGCCGGACACGTGCACGTGACACGAGCACGTGCACGACGCCGTTAACTGACCAGCATTGCCATCAGGCGACCGCGGGCTCCGTGATCTCGAGCGTCGCGCGATCGAGATCGAGCACGGCAGGCGCGCCGAACGGGACCGCCTCGTTGCGCGCGCCGTGGCCGATCGGTGCCCCGACGGCCGCAGGGCGTCCGGCCGCGCGCAGCCGCTCGAGCACGGCGGCCTCGGCGGCGTCCGGCGGATCGGGCGTGCCGATCGCCGGATGGTGATCGACGCAGCGCGTGAGATCGCCGAGCACCACCGCGGCCGGCCGGGCGAGCGCACCGGTGAGCGCGAGCTGCGTCAGGTAGCTATCGAGCACGTACGGCCGCTCGCCGACCTCCTCGAACATCGCGATCGCAACGTCGAGTGGCAACGCCCACGGCGTCCCGACCAGCATGCTCGCCAGCGTGAGGTTCGCCGGCACCAGCGGTCCGCGATGCACGCCGCGGCCGTGCGTCACGAGCGACCACGGCCGCACGCCGGGCGCGTCCGGTGACGTGAGCACCTCGACGAGGCGCGCGACGTCGGCGTCGGACAGGTCCGCGAGCTGCGCGATCACGGGGCCATGGATCCCGCGCACGCCCGCCGCGTGCGCCCACGCGAGCAGCGCGGTGCCGTCGGAGAAGCCGACGATCGGCTTGGGGTCCTTGCGCAGCAGCTCGGGATCGAGGAGCGGCAGGATGCGCAGCAGGCCATAGCCGCCGCGCGCGAGCACGACGGCGCGCACGTCCGGATCGGCGAGCAGCGCCGACAGCTCCTCGGCGCGCGTGGCGTCGGACGCGGCGAGGTAGCTCGGCACGCCGGGCTCGCGCACGAACGCGCTCTCGGCGAGCGAGCGCTCGAGCGTCGGCGCGAGCTCGATGCGGAACGTCTCCCCGAGCCGCGCGAGCCCGGCGCGCAGCCGCACCGGGTTGATCGGACCGGCCGGCGCGACGACGCCGAGCGTCTGACCTCGCTCGATGCGCGGGGGCGCGATCGCGGACATGCGTGCTCAGCCCCGGCGCTTGCGGCGCTTCTTGCTCGCGCCGCCGTTCGGCTTCTTGTCATCGGTCGTCGGCGGCGCGCCGACGTCGGTGGTCTCCTCGGGCACCTCGAGCCCGAGCGCCGCGGGATCGACGATGCTCATCGCCATCGTGCGCTTGCCATCGTCGACGATCGCGTGCGGCGCGGTGAGGCTGTCGTCGATCACCATCTGCGGTGCGGTCGCGCGCGAGTCGTCGAGCAGCGCCGGATCGATGGCCGGCACCGCCATCACGGTGGTCTTGCCGTGGTCCTGCGCGGGGCTGACCGGCGCGGTCATCACGTCGGCGAGGGCGGCCGCGGCGCGACCGAGGTCGGACTGCCACTCGCCCGCATCGGCGATCGCGCCCGCGGGCGGCGGCGTCGGCACGGTGTGCGAGCGCGGACGAACGGTGACGCGCTCGGCGCGCGCGGCGAGCGCCGGCGCAGGCCCGGGCGGCGGCGGCACCGCCGGCGGCGAGACCTCGACGGCGGGCGCCGGCTCGGGAGGCTGCGCGGCCTCGATACGCGCGGTCCACCACGCGGTGCTCTCCGCGCTCTCGAGCCGCGGCGTGACCTGCATGCCGGGCGCGGTCGTGGTGCCACCGACCTGCTCGCGTACCTCGGTGACGATCGCGTCGACGGAGAGCCCCTCCTCCGTCGCGATCGAGATCGACGTGCCGACCGGCATCGGCGCCGGGGTCTCGAGGTACCCCGAGGCGGGCTCGACGCGCGTCAGCTTGATCCGCCGGCCCAGCGACAGGCCGCGGTACGACAGGTCCACGAAGCTCTCGCTCATCTACCTCGACGGTATCATGGCGCCCACACCGGCCCCGAGAGCGAGACCGACATCGTCTGCACGTCGGCGCGGAACGGCGTGGTCGTGCCGCCGAGTGAGATCGAGCCCCCCGTCGAGGTCATGCCCTTGTCGAACGAGATCGCGGTCTGGCCGTCGAGCGTGACGTCGAACGTCGTGCCGTGGTCGGCGACGGTCGGAGCGAGCGCGGCGCCCGCGGCGTCCTTGGCCTGCAGCACGGTGAGGATGTAGCTCTGCGCCGTGCCGGGCGTGGTGTCGACCTCGATCCGATACTGATGGTTCACGTTGGGCCCCTCGTCGACGACGCGATAAGCGCGCTGCGGCGGCCACAGCGTGGTCATCACCAGCGCCTGTCCGCCGACCGTGCACGTCGCGCTGTTGGCGCCCGAGACCGTCGGCTGCGCCTCGCAGTGGTTGAGGAAGGTCTTGGTCGCGTTCGCGTCCGCGGTCTGCAGGCGATCGAGGACGACGAGCGACGCGAGCGAGCGGATCCACACGAACTCGCGCCGCCACTCCTGCATGCGCGTCGACGGCGGCACCAGGTCGACGACGGCGTACGCGTAGCCGGCACGCGACTCGAGCCGCTCGACCACCGCGCTCGGCCCGCCGTACTGCGGGCCCGGGTTCTGCCCGTTCACGAGCACCGTGTTGTGCGCGATCGGCAGCGCACCGTCGACGGTGCCGGCGCCCGCGTAGCCCGCGACGTCGGTCGAAGACGCGCCCGCATACGCGGTGCTCTCGCGCGACACGAACCGACCCTTGCGCCAGATCTGGAACGTGCCGTAGTCGCCGTGCTGGTGGCCGATCGTGTTCTCCGCGGCGTCGCCGAGCTGGAGCATGAACGCCGTCGAGTCGGGGCCCCAGTGATCGCGACCGTACAGGTAGCGCGGCCCCGACGCGTAGAAGTCGAGCGGCAGCCCGTCGAACGCGAGCGGCGTCGTCGGCACGTCGACCGCCCGCACGAACCGCCACGGCGCGACGCCGACCATCTCGGCCCACTGCCGCGCGTGGCGCCCGATGTTGGCGCTCGGCCAGTACGACGCCATCGCCGTCATGAAGTCGGGCAAGTAGTGGGTCTGCGCCTGGAACCGCTCGTGCCACGACTCGTCGTCGCTGAACGGGAACACCGTGTAGCCGGTGCCCGTCCCATCGGGGATCGTGGTCGGCGCGGGCGTGGTGGAGTAGATGAGCGCGTAGACGAACTCGCGCCAGTAGTCGGTCTCCTGGTAGACGTCGCGCCCGAGCAGGGCCGCCGTGGTGAACGGCACGAGGGGGTACTGCGCCACCGCCGGGCCGTACTCGGAACCTTCGTACGCGATGCCGCCGCGGCTGTGACCGCCCGGCTGCGTGGACGGGTCGAACGAGCCGGCGAGCCGATCGTCGAACACGTGATCGAGCATCGCCTCCGCCCACGCCGTGTTGTCCTCGTACGACGTGATCGCCCACTCCAGCTCGTTGCGCAGGTAGCCCCAGTAATAGTTGCTCTGGTACATGCTCGGGCCGCCCCACGCGTTCTGGCTCCACGCGGAGAGCCCCGCGTTCATCTCGGTGATGAAGCTCGCCCGCTGCGTCGGACTCATGTACGCGTGGCACCAGTCGTAGACGAGGATCAGCTGCTCGCCGGTCCACCGGCACGGATCGCACGCGACGCCGCCGGTATCGTGAACGTCGCCGAGGCGCGACATGGCCCATGCGATCGCCGCGGTGCACGAGCCCGAGGCGTTGTCGGTGAGCAGGCCGTGCATCGCCGTGTCCGCGTAGCCGCCCGCGCTGTCCTCGTTGGTCGGCGGCGTGAACGGGTTCGCCTGGATCCACGCACGCGCGCGGGTCAGACGATCGGGCGTGAACCACAGCCGCGGATGCCCCACCGGGATGGCCATGCCGTGCGTCGTGGCGATGAGGTCGACGACGTTGACCGTCGCCTCGCCCGCGACGCCATCGCTCGGATCCGTCGCCGTGATCGTGTACGTCCCCTGCTCCGCCGGCGCGGTGTACACGCCGCTCGCATCGATCGTTCCGCCCGTCGCGCTCCACGTCGCCGCGAGGGGAGCACCAGCGCGGGTCGCGGCGAACGCTTGCGTCGATCCGGGTGCGATCGTCGCGAACGGCGGCGAGACGGCGACGAACCGGTCGGCGAGCATCCCGTCGGACGGAGGGCCGGCGTCCCCGGTGCTCGGGCTCGCGCCTCCACATGCGGCGACAACCACGACGATCGCGAGCGCACTCACCCACCAGCTTGAACGTGTCATCGCCTCCGGTGTCGCATGACTCTGGCGCGACATGTCGCCGATCTGGCGCGAACCGACACTCGTGCACGTTCGTGCGCGATCCGTCGCGAGCGTTGCGCATCAACGCGCGCGAGAGATCCCGAGGCGCGTGGCCATGTGGTGGAGGTTGCCGCGATCCATGCCGAGCCGGCGCGCGGACTCGGCCCAGTTGCCGCGCGTGGCGGCGAGCGTCTGGACGATCGCCGTGTGCTTGAGCTGCGCGACGGCCGCGCGCAGGGTGAGCTGTCCGCGCGCGACGCGCTGCGCGAGCGCCTCCTGCGCAGGCTCGCGCGGCGGCGCCGGCGAGGGTGCGCCGAGCTCGAGATCGATCGCTTCGATCGTGACCGGCTCGCCGGCGCGCGTGCGCAGCTGGGCCCGCAACGCGGCGCGCGCGAGCACGTGATCGAGCTCGCGCACGTTCCCCGGCCAGTCGCCGCTCGCGAGCAGCTCCGTCATCTGCGGCCCCAGTGCGAGTCGGTGGAGACCGAGCTGGGCGCGGTAGCGGTCGACGAAGTAGCCGGCGAGGATCGGGATGTCGCCGCGCCGCTCGCGCAGCGGGGGAATGCGCAGCGGGAACACGTCGAGCCGATGGTAGAGGTCGGCGCGGAACCGCCCCGCCGCGACCTCGGCCGCCAGGTCGCGGTTCGTCGCCGCGACGATCCGGACGTTCACGCGGATCGCGGCGTCGGCGCCGACGCGCTGGATCTCGCGCTCCTGCAGCGCGCGTAGCAGCTTCGCCTGGGCGTCGAGCGGCAGCTCGCCGATCTCGTCGAGGAACAGGGTGCCGCCGTCCGCGAGCTCGAACTTGCCCGCGCGGTGCGCGACCGCGCCGGTGAACGCGCCGCGCACGTGCCCGAACAGCTCGCTCTCGATCACGCCCTGCGGCAGCGCCGCGCAGTTGACCCGGATCATCGGCGCATCGCGACGCGGCGAGGCGTCGTGGAGGGCGCGCGCCGCGAGCTCCTTGCCAACCCCCGTCTCGCCGAGGACGAGCACCGGGAACCCGGTCGCGGCGACGGCCTCGATCTCCTGGCGGACGCGCTCCATCGCCGGGCTGACGCCGAGCAT
Source organism: Kofleriaceae bacterium (assembly GCA_035539815.1). Taxonomy (GTDB): domain Bacteria; phylum Myxococcota_A; class Polyangia; order Haliangiales; family Haliangiaceae; genus JABFXX01. The sequence continues at coordinate 5,227 of DATLHR010000483.1, read as the reverse complement.
CGTCGCTCCATCGGGGTGCCCCTGCGTGCGCGCGAGCTCCTTCACGACGAGGCCGCGCTGCTCGGCCACCGCCTCGACCGTCTCGAGCAGCCGCGCGGTGTGCAGCGCCGCACCGGCGAGCGCACCGAGCGCGCGCAAGAACTCGGTGTCGAGCGCATCGAACGCGTGCGTGGCGAGCGCGTCGGCGGTGAGCACGCCGACGATCTCTCCCTGGGCGACGAGCGGACAGCCCAGGCAGTCGTGGACGTCGGCGAGCGCGTGGGCGGCGCCGTCGACGAGACCGTCGAAGGGATCGGGCAGCGCGGAGGCGGCGGGGAACCGCACCGGGCCCGCGCTGCGCAGGATCGCGGCGAGCCGCGGGTGGTGCGCCGGCGCGAACCTCATCCCGAGCACCTGGGGGGACAGGCCCTCGACCGCGAGCGGGTGCAGCACGCCATCGCGCAGCGCGAGCAGCGCGGTCGCGTCGCACGGGATCGCGGATCGCACGACCGCGAGCAGCCGCCGATAGCGATCGGCCTCCGACAGGCTCTCGGTGAGATCGACCGCGAGCCGGTGCAGCGTCGACCACGGATGCTGGGGGGACGACATCGTGATGTGCTCTGTACATCGCGATGTACCAGCGACAACGAGACGTGTTGTCGCGGGCACACGCCGCGCTGTGATCTCGCAGAGTTCGCCGTGGTCTCGCGCGTGCACGGGGGGCCGCTCATGCAACCGTTTCAGACTTCCCTGGGTGATCTAGCCGCGGCCAACCCCGCCGCGACGCGCGTGTTCATGCGCCACCGACTCGACTTCTGCTGCGGGGGACGCCAGCCGCTCGGGGTCGCGTGCGAACGCGCGGGGCTCGACCCGGCCGAGATCGCGGCCGAGATCGAGCTCGAGACCCAGCGCGACACCGGGCAGGCGCAGGAGGTGCGCTGGGAGGACCGGTCGCAGGGCGAGCTCGCCGATCACATCGAGCGCCACTACCACGAGGGCGTGCGCCGCGATCTCCCGTCGCTGATCGAGGCGGCGCGCAAGGTCGAGCGCGTGCACGCGCAGAAGCCTGCGGTGCCGGCCGGCCTCGCCGACACGCTCGTCGCGCTGCTCGCCGAGATGCAGAGCCACATGCAGAAGGAGGAGCGCATGCTGTTCCCGCTGCTCCGGCGCGGCTTCCGCGGCGAGCAGGTCTACATGCCGGTGCGCATGATGGAGAGCGAGCACGACACGCACGGCGAGCAGCTGGTGAAGATCCGCGAGCTCACCGATGACCTGCGCGCGCCCGCCCACGCCTGCTCGACCTGGCGCGCGCTGTATCACGGGCTCGCGAGCTTCGAGAACGACCTGATGCAGCACATCCACCTCGAGAACAACGTGCTGTTCGCGCGCGCCACGCGCGGCGCCTGACCCGATGACCCGCACGAACTACGGACAGGGCGACGCGTCGTACGAGGCGGCCGGCGGGGCCGAAGGGCTGCGCCGTGTGGTGTGGCGGTTCTACGAGTACATGGAGACGCTGCCCGAGGCGAAGACGATCCGCGACATGCACGAGGAGGATCTGACCCTCGTGCGCGACAAGCTCCACGTGTTCCTCTGCGCGTGGCTCGGCGGACCGAACGAGTACCGCACCAAGTTCGGCCCGATCTCGATCCCCGGCTCGCACGCGCGGTTCGCGATCGACGCCGCCGAGCGCGATGCGTGGCTCCTCTGCATGGCGCGCGCGGTCGACGAGCAGCCGTGGGCCGACGAGTTCAAGACGTACTTCATGTCCGCGATCTCCATCCCCGCGGAGCGCGTCCGGGTCGCGTCGGTGTACCGCCGGGCGGACGAGCGGCCTCGCGGCTGAACGGCCGCTCCGGACTCGACATCGCCGCGAGCGCCCGAGAACGTGGCATAGACTCGGCCGCCGTGGGCCTCCTCGATCGACTCCGTCAGCTGCGCGCATCCGTGCCGGAGGACGACATCGCCGGCCGCACGCAGGCGCTGGTCGTTCACGGCAACGAGTTCGGCTACGACCCGTTCGGACTGTCGAAGGACTCGTTCCAGCACGTCGCGCGCGTCGCGCGCTGGCTGTACCGCAACTACTTCCGCGCGAGCGCGTTCGGCATCGAGCACATCCCGGCGCACGGCCGCGTACTGTTCGTGTCGAACCACTCCGGGCAGCTGCCGTTCGATGGCCTCGTGATCGGGGCGGCCGCGTTCCTCGAGCCGCGACAGCCGCGCCTCGTGCGCTCGATGGTCGAGTACTTCGTGCCGACGGTGCCGTTCGCGTCGTACCTGTTCGCGCGCTGGGGTCAGATCACGGGCACGCCCGAGAACTGCCGCCGTCTGCTCGCCGCCGAGGAGGCCGTGCTCGTGTTCCCCGAGGGTGCGCGCGGCATCTCCAAGGACTTCTCGAAGCGCTACCAGCTCGCCGAGTTCGGCAAGGGCTTCATGCGGCTCGCGCTCGAGATGCAGGCGCCGATCGTCCCGGTCGCCGTGATCGGCGCCGAGGAGCAAGCACCCGCGGTCAACGTGAAGCCGCTCGCGAAGCTCCTCGGCATGCCCGCGTTCCCGGTCGTGCCCTACCCGCCCTTCGTGCCGATCGTGCCGCTGCCCGTGAAGTACCGCGTCTACTTCGGCGAGCCGATGTCGTTCACCGGCGATCCCGACGACGACGACGACGTGCTCGACGACCAGGTAAAGCAGGTCAAGCACCGCATCCAGTCGATGCTCCACGTCGGCCTCCGCGAGCGAGCCCATGTCTTCTGGTGAGCGTCCGCGCAAGGTCGTGATCACCGGCATCTCGGGCCGGCTCGGACGCATCGTCGCGCGCCGGCTGCACCACGAGATCGGCTGGAAGATCGTCGGGCTCGATCGCCGCCCGCTCAGCGGCCGTCCGAAGGACATCGAGCACCATCAGGTCGACCTGCGCTCGAAGAAGGCGCGCGACCTGTTCCGCGCCGGCGACGTGGATGCGCTCGTCCACCTCGGCGTGATGCACGATCCGCGCGCGCGGCCCGCCGAGCTCTACTCGTGGAACATCACGGGCACGACGAAGCTGCTCGAGTACTGCCAGTCGTATCGCGTGCCCAAGGTCGTGCTGCTGTCGAGCGCGAACGTCTACGGCCCGCGCCCCGATAACCCGCAGTTCCTCACCGAGGAGGCCCCGCTGCTCGCCGCGCAGCGGTTCCCCGCGATGCGCGACCTCGTCGAGATCGATCACCTCGTGTCCACGTTCCTGTGGCGCGCGCAGCGCACCGAGACCGTGATCCTGCGCCCGGTGCACATCGTCGGCCCGGTGCACAACGCACCGTCGAACTATCTGCGCCTCGCGCGGCCGCCCGTGCTGCTCGGCTTCGATCCGATGGTTCAGCTGATCCACTACAAGGACATCGCGGAGGCGATCGTGTGCGCGCTCGCTCCGGGCCGGCGCGGGATCTACAACATCACGGGCCCCGGCGAGGTCCCGCTGTCCGCGATCCACACCGAGCTCGGGCGCGAGCCGGTGCCGATCCCGCACCCGATGGCCAAGCCGATCCTGTCGTTCGCGTTCCGGTTCGGGCTGTCGAGCTTCCCGGTCGCGGAGCTCGACTTCATTCGCTACGTCTGCATGGTCGATGGCCGGCGGGCCGCGGCGGAGCTCGGCTTCCGTCCGGAGTACGGGCTGCGAGACACGATCCGTGCCGCTGACGAACTGGTGTGATTGCCCGCTCTTGCCGTGGCACCGGGATACATCGACTGTAGCCGGCCGTTCACAGTGGCAATGCCAACCCGGATCCGATCTCCCACTCGGCAAGATCGAGTGAACGAGCATCCCTCCACCGGGGACGAACGTCGGAGGTGTGGGCTGGCGATTTTTCGGGCATTTTTGTCAGGCTTTCGCCGCCCCTCCCCACCAGACCGGGCTCACGTGTCTCGACGTTGAAGGATTGTCCAGTAGTTCGATCCCCTTGCCGAAATGGCACGACCGATGCTTCCGCACTGACCACCGCACGCTCCTCAAAGGAATCCCGACCATGACGAAGCTCCTCGCCCCCCTCGCCCTCGTGCTCACCACGCTCACCGGCTGTGAGCTGTACTTTGGCGGAGACGGTGACAACGACAGCCGTTGGACCTACTGCGCGGCCGACGGCTACTACGACTGTTACGGCGATGACTGTACGTGGGTCGGTCCGAACTGCCCGTCGGAGCCCGGGTACCAGTGCGACAGCGACGCGGATTGCGCCGCGGGTTGCTACTGCGGAGACGACGGTACGTGCGAGGAAGCGGGCTTCTGCGCCACGGAGGAGGATTGCCCGGACGGCTTCCACTGCGACGTGAACCGCGCGTCGTGCGTGCCGGACGCCTGCTCCACCGACGCGGACTGCGATGCGGGCGAGTACTGCGATGGCAACGGCGGCTGCATCGCCTCCTGCGTGTGTGACACGGACGAGCAGGCGCAGGCCGCGGGCTTCGGCTACTGCGACGAGCCGCGCTCGACGTGCATGCCGCCCTCGCCGAACGGCACCTGCGGTGGCACCACCGCCAGCTGCAACGTCACGGAGCCGACCTGCGCCGCGGGCTCGGTCGCGCTGATCCTCGACGGTTGCTACACGGGTCAGTGCTCGGAGATCGCGACCTGCGACGTGACGCCGACGTGCGAGGCGCTCCAGCACGCCGAAGACTGCAACGCCCGCGACGGCGAGTGCCGGTCGCTGGTCAACGGTGTCAACTGCACGCGGCCGGGCCCGAACGGCACCACCGTGGCGTGCATGGCCGGCGACATGAACTGCACCTGCGAGTCGCTCTACTTCGCCGCCTGCGTGAGCAACTAGCTCGATCGCTGGACGTGTGCGGAGGACGGGTCGCCCGAGCGGGCGGCCCGTTCGCCGTTTCGGAGCCTCACGGCGCCAGCCGGCGGCGTGAAGTCAGGGCATGACACCCGCGCCCGGCTCCGCCGCGTCGACGCGAACGTGTGGCCCCCAAGTGCTCGATCCTGCTCGCGCCGGCGTGGTCGCGCGGTTGCTCTACAGACCGGCATGCGCACGCTCGCTGCCCTCGCCGTCCTCGCCTCCCTCCTCGTCCTCCCCGGCTGCCCGGCCGGCGGGTTCGGCTGCGGCGCCCCCGACGACACCGCCGCGGTCATGGTGCTCGGCCGCGAAGACGACACGCTCGTCCTGTGCGTGAACGACGGCTACGCCGCCACCCTGGACGGCGGCGCCCGCGTGCTCGAGGGTCGCTACGCCTGGGAGGACGAGTTGCGCCGCACCTGTCGCCCCGTCGGTGC
>DATLHR010000482.1:0-4539 GCA_035539815.1 Kofleriaceae bacterium | reverse complement strand
GAGGTCGCTCCAGGCGCCCTTGCGCAGCGGTGTGCCGGCGGTCGAAGGCTCGGACGCCGAGGTCGCGTAGCGCGCGGCACCGATCGCGAGGAGCGGCAGGCGGCCGACGCGGCGGTCGAGCGCGCGATGGCGCTCCTCGAGGAGCGCGTAGACCGAAAGCGACTGGGCGTAGCGGAGGACATGACGGTCGACCACGCGCGCGCCGCGCCACGGCAGCGCGTCGAACGGCAGCGCGGCGAGCGACTCGTCGGGGCTCACGATCCACTGGCGTTTGGGCGAGAGCCGCGGCTCGATCGGCGCGAGCAGGCGCGACGCGAGATGGCGGCCGAGCTCGTCGACGGTGATGCGGACGGCCGCGTCCTCGGGACGGGCGATGCCGTGCGCGTACGCGCCGTCCCCCTTGCGCCACAACGGCAGCGGCTGGGTCGTGCCGATCGCCTGTCGGTACGCGTCGACAGCGTCCGCCAGGCCCGCCGCGGGCCCGAGGTCGATCACCTCGAGGGGCCGCTCGCGCATGAGCACGTACGCGTAGAGGCGATCGTGTGCGAACAGGTACGACACGAACGCGGCGTCCGCGGGCAGCGCGCTGCGCCCCGCGTCGGCCTTGACCAGCGCGATGCCGAGGAGCTGCGCGTACCTGGGATAGCGCGCCGACAGCTCGCGCCTGAGCTCGACGAGCGCGCGGCCGCGCTCGAGCCGCTTCGCCTCGAGCTCGCCGCGTCTCTCGGGCGTCGGGCCGGCGGCGAGCGCGCGGTCGTACTCCGCGAGGTTCGACTGGAGCTCGGCGATGCGGTCGGCATCCCCGGGCGGCAACAGGCCGCTCTCGTCGGCGCGGCGCGTGACCAGCGCGTCGAGCAGCGTGCGACCCTTCGACAGCTCGGCGACGTCGAACGACGCGGCGTCGTCGCCGAGCCGATGCTCGACCGCCGCGAGCCGGCGGTAGGCCGGGATCGACGCGGCCAGCGCCGCGATCTGCGCCTCGCGCGTCGTCGCGAGCGACTCGCGCAGCGCCTCGGCGCCATCGCGCGCCCTGCGCAACGCCGCGGCGGCGGCGCCGAGGTCGCCTTCGCCAAGTTCGAGCTCGCCGAGCTTCGCGTAGCTCTTGATCGTCCCCGGATCGTCGAAGCCGGTGAGCGCCTCGAGCTTCGTGGTGACGGCGACGAAATCGGCGCGTGCGTCGGACGGCCCCCTGAGCTTCCAGCGCGCCAGCGCGGCCGCCTGCTCGATCCTGAGCACGGTCGCATGCTCGGGCGGCATGACCGACTTCGCGCGCGGCAGGAGCGACGCGAGCGCCGCGTCCGCCTCGGCGAGACGGTCGCTGTCGATGAGCGTGATCGCGAGGGCCGCCTCGTCGTAGATCTGCTCCGGGTGGTTGAGTCCGCGCGTGGTCCGGCCCGCCTCGAGCGCCTTGACATACCACTGGATTGCCGTGTCGATGTCGCCGTTGCCGCGGTAGCTCGCGGCGAGGTTGTTCATCGCGCGGATCGTGCGCGGGTGGGTCGGGCCGCGCGTCCGGACCATGGTCTCGTAGGCGTGCCGCTTCATCGGCAGCGCGTCCTCCCAGCGGCCGAGCTCCTCGAGCGAAATCGCGAAGTTCGCGAGCGCGAGCGTCGTCATCCAGTGGGTCTCGCCGAGCACCTCGCGGGCGTCGAGGTACGCGCGCTCGTTCTGCGCCGCCGACTCGGCGACGCGTCCGAGCTGGTGCAGGTTGATCGCGAGGTTCATGCGCGAGATGATCGCGTCGCTGTGCTTCGCGCCGACGAGCTCGATCGTGCCGTCGAGCGCGCGGTGGTTGAGCGGCAGCGCCTCGGCCGGGTGGCCGCCGTCGCCCAGCGCCTGCGCCAGCTGCGCGACGCTGTCGAGCGTCTTCAGGTGCTTCTCGCCCAGGACGGCGGTGCGGCGCGCGAGAACCTCGCGGTTGATCGCGATCGAAGGCTCGTACTGGCCCGCCTGCCAGTAGCAGTTCGCGAGCTCGCTGCGGGCCTGCAGCGTCTGCGCGTGGTCGGCGCCGTTCGCGGCGGCCGCGCCCTCGGCGAGCCGTGTCATGCCCGTGATCGCGCGCTCGCTGTCGCCGAGCCGGCTCGCGAGCGCGTAGAGGTCGATCGTGCAGTCGATCGTCGCCGGCGCGTAGGCTCCGTCGCTGGCGCGAAGCAGTGCGCATGCGGCCGCGAACCTGAGCTCGGCGTCGGCGTCGCGCCCCTCGTCGGCGAGCTTCTTGCCTTCCTCGAGCAGCGCCTCGGCCTGCGAGCGCAGAGGGTCGGGCGCGGCGGGGGGATCCGCGGCGTGCGCGAGCGCCGATGCGAATGCGCACAGGACGAGCGTGCGCACGACGCCGGGACGGCGCGTTCCCATGGGATGGCGTGGTCGCTCAAGCGCGGCCCGGGGGGCCGCGACGGGGCGTCCATGGTACCGCGCCGGCGCGGCGTGGCGGCCGTCAGCCGGGTGGCGGGCCGCTGAACGTGCAGATCGGGCGGATCCCGAGGCGCCCGCCGGGGCGCCGCCGACGTCCCTTTGCTCTTAGCGGAGGGTTAGTCGGTGACAAGGCGCGGCCGCGCTAGCGACGCAGCCGACGGACGCCGAGCGTGAGCCGCGGGCCCGGACGATGTCAAGACACCGGCCGTCACGCCGTCGCGGCGGGCGGGGCACGCGTCGTCGACGCATGGTTCGTCCATGCGAAGACTTCCTTGGTGGGCGGGCCCAGCGGGGCGATGTTGGGGTCGATGCCGGTCAACGCCTCCACCTGCGACTTGAACCACAGGTGGAACGCCTCGGTCGCGTCGGCGAAGCGCGGGGCGGCCTCGACCGGATCCGCGAGCTCGGTCACGGCGATCACCCACGGGCCCGCGGCCGTGTGCTGCAGGTGCCACGACTCGCGCTCGACGCCGTAATGCCGATAGAAGCGGGCCGCGTCGCCGGCCCGCCTGCCCTTGAGCTCGGCGGCGAACTGGTGGAGATCGGTCAGCGATCCGCGAAGCGGGAACGCGCGAACGACGAGCGGCATGGGAGCTCCGGGTCTCGCGGGGGACCCTGGATGCTACGGGGGAGTGCGGCCGCGCTCAACGGCGGGCCGACGACGGGTCAGCGCCCGCCGCCGAACGTGTCTCGCATGGCGCGCGCCAGCGCGGCGTCGCCGTGCGCCGCCAGCGCGTCGGCGGCGCCGGCGCGGTCGCGCTCGTCCTTGTTCTGGCTGAGCTTCCACTTGCCGACGATGCGCGCGATCGCGACCTCGATCCCGACGATGCGCGTGAGCATGTCGTCGATGTACGCGGCTTCCGAATCGGTCATCTTCCACGGCCGCGCGTCGCCGGTCGCGGCTTCGTGCCGGCGCGTGAGCCGTGCGACGACGCCGCGTACGAAGCGCTCGTCGTCGCGGACGCGCACCCTACCGTGCACGTGCACGACGCGGTAGTTCCAGGTCGGCACCTGCCGGTGGAGCTCGTGCTTGCTCGGGTACCAGTTGGGCGAGACATAGGCATGCTCGGCGCGGAAGATCACCAGCGCCTCGTCGCCGTCACGCAGCTCGCGCCACACCGGATTCGCACGCGCGACGTGCGCGATCAGCGTGCCGTGCGGGCCCTCGTCGGGCAGCACCTCGAACGGAATGTGGTTCGCGTCGAGCCCAGTTGGCCCCTGCACGACGAGCGCGCCGAGCGGGTGCTCGGCGATCAGCCGGTTGAGCTCGGCCGGTCGCGTCTCCGCGAAATGATCGGGCAGGTACATCGCCCGATTGTAGTGTCCCGGCTTGCCGGAAACGAGACGGGCGTTTCGTAACCCCGTGCAAGCCGGCAAGTCCCGACCCGACGACCGGCGTGCCGGCGCCACGCTCGTTCCCGACCGATGCACCCGAGCGGCGGAGCTTCCAGCGCTTCGTACCTCGGAGAGGCGCACGAAGCGTCACGCGTAAGGATCGTCCTACAGGACGGCTCGTGGCGCATGGGAATGGGTCGTTCGCGCCGCTGTTGGCAAGGAGCCCGCCGCCACCCCGTGATGAGGCGGCGGGAGCTCATTCCATCGTAGAAGACCATGAATCCAACGAAGAGACTTGCTGCGGTGGTTGCCGGCGCCCTCCTGATCGGTCTGCCGGCCGCCACGTTTGCCGAAACGGTGGTCGTTCGGCTCAAGAGCTACGAGGAAGTGCCCTCGGTCTCGTCCGGCGCTTCCGGGCATTTCAAGGCGTTCATCGACGACAAGGCGCCCGCGATCGCCTACGAGCTCTTCTACGAGGGACTGGAAGGCGACGTGCGGCAATCGCACATCCATGTCGGTCAGACCGGCGCGACCGGCGGCATCAGCGTATTCCTGTGCCAGACCGCCACCAACGCCGACCCGACGGGACTGGCACCGACCTGCCCGCAAAGCGGAACGGTCAGCGGAACGATCTCGCCGGCGAACATCATCGGCCCGACTGCGCAAGGCGTCGCCGCCGCGGAGCTGAATGAGCTCATCGCGGCGATTCGCGCGGGCGTCGCCTACGTGAACGTGCACTCGTCCACGTTCACGGGCGGCGAGATTCGCGGACAGCTGCACTGAGGCTGTCTC
>DATLHR010000481.1:0-9106 GCA_035539815.1 Kofleriaceae bacterium | reverse complement strand
GGTGGCGCCATCGCCTGCATCCCGCGCGGCACGCGCGAAGCGCGCTACTACGCCGACGCCTCCTGCCGCGTCGTCGAGCTCGAGGTCTCGGACGGCGACGACGCGCCGCCGATCGCGTGGACGCGCGATGCCGCCGGCTGCCTCGCCTATCACGAGGTCGGCGAGGCCACGTTCGGGCCGCTGTTCCGGGACGTCGCGGGGACCTGCGAGCGCGTGACCGGTCCCGACGACGCGGCGATCCACCGCATCACCGGCCCGTTCGAGCTGGCGGTCCTCGCGCGCGCCCGCGACCACCGCGACGGCCGCCGCCTCCTCGGCATCCGCGCCTCCGAGGGCGATCTCACGATCCGCGATCCGCGGCTCTACGACACCGAGCTCGGCACCGAGTGCCGGCGCGCCGAGGTCCTCCCCGGCGACTTCCGCTGCGTTCCGATCACCGAGACCCGCGTGTCGACCATGTACGCCGACGCGACCTGCACGGCCGCGCTCTCGATCGCCGTCGTCGATACGCGCACGTGTGTGTTGCGCGCGCCGTACGGGACGCGGACCGACGCGGACGTCCCGACGTTCCACCTGCTCGGCGCCCCGCACACCGCACCGGCGTACCTCGAGGACGGGGACGAGAAGTGCGTGCCGTTCGTGCCCGCCGCGCACCAGGCCCTCTACGACGCCGGCCCTGCCCTCTCGCCGGGGCGGCTCGCGCGCGCCGTGCTCGTGGCAGATCCCTAATAGGCGATCGAGAACGAGGTCTCCGCGCCGGTGGGCGCGAGCTCGTCGACCTGGACGCCGGTCACGCGCGCGCCCGGTGGTCCGTGGTCGCACCACGCGAGCAGCGCGGCGACGCGATCTTCCGGCCCCTCGACCTCGAGCTCGACGCTGCCGTCGGGGCGGTTGCGCACCCAGCCCGCGAGGCCGAGCCGCCGGGCCGCCGCTGCCGTCGACGCGCGATACGACACGCCTTGCACGCGTCCAGAGACGATCGCGCGTGCTCGTCGAGTCGCCATGCGATCGTAGTGTCCCACACTCGAACCGACGCGAGGTTTCGCGGTAGCGTTGATCGGATGGCTCGCGTGCTGCGATTACCCGACCACGGTCGGCTGCTCGTGTGCACCGATCTGCAGGGCTGCATGCGCGACTACCAGCGCATGGTCGAGGTCTTCGAGGAAGCGCTCGACAGGTACCACGGTGACGCGCACCTCCTGTTCACCGGCGATCTCATCCACGGCCCGCACATCGACCCGGAAGACTGGCCGGACTTCCTCGGCGAGTACTATCGAGACGCGTCGGGCGAGGTGATGATCGCGTACGCCGGGCTCGCGGCGCAGTACCCGGGACGCGTGCACGCCCTGCTCGGGAACCACGAGCACGGTCACGTCGGCGGCCCGCACACCGCGAAGTTCGCCGCGGACGAGGTCGCGCTGCTCGAGCAGATCCTCGGTCCCGCGGGCACCGCGCGCATGCGCGGCATCATCCACACGTTCGCGCTCGCCGCCGTCAGCAAGTGCGGCGCAGCGTTCATCCATGGCGCCCCCGCCGCCGTCATCGACTCGATCGCCGACCTCGAGGCCGCGGACCTCTCGGGCGCGCAGTACCTGAGCCCGCTCGACGTCCTCGACACGCCGGTCGTCGGCAAGATCCTGTGGGCACGCTCGGCGACCGAGGCCGAGGCGCGGCGGTTCGTGCGCGCGCTCGGCTGCACCCTCGTCATCTATGGACACGACGTCGTCCCCGAGGGCTTCGAAGCCACGGGCGAAGAGCAGCTGTGCGTGTCGACCAGCTTCGGCGTCTATGACACGAACAAGGTCTACGTCTCGCTCGACCTCGCCGCGCGGTACCGCGGGACCAGCGATCTTCGCATCGGCCACGAGCTGCTTCCGCTGTTTCCCGAGAAGGCCTCGCCCCGCATCGGCGGCCGCGCCCCGATCCGGTTCTGAGAAATCGCCTGCTTAGGCGCGCACTCGGCGATTAGGGAGGCTTGCATTCGGGCCCGAGCGTCCCTATAAATCCGGGCTCACCCGAGCCCCCGGCACCGCCGGGTAACGAGGTTTCCCATGAAAGACACTGCAGGCCACCCCCACTACCGCCCCGCCAAGATCACCTGTGCGTGCGGCACGACCCACGACACCTTCTCCACGCGCGGCGACTTCGGCGTCGACATCTGCTCGAATTGCCACCCGTTCTTCACGGGCAAGCAGAAGCTGATGGACACGGCGGGACGCATCGACCGCTTCAACAAGAAGTACGCCAAGAAGTCGTAAGTTCTCGGCCGCTGGTCCTGAGGACCTCCGATGTTCGACCAGCAGAGCTTCAAGGACAAGATGACGGCGCTCGAGCGCCGTCACGACGAGCTCGGCGCGCTCCTCGGTACTGCCGAGGTCATCAACAAGCGCTCCGAGTTCCTCAAGCTGTCCCGCGAGCACGCGGAGCTCGATCCGCTCGTCGCGGCGTGGCAGGCGTACGAGAAGTTGCTCGCCGACCTCGCGCAGGCCAAGCAGATGGTCGACGCGGAGCCGGATCCCGAGCTGCGTGAGATGGCGCGCGAAGAGGCCCGCGCGCTCGAGGAGCAGCGCGAGCCCGCCGAGCAAGCGCTCAAGATCCTGCTGCTGCCGAAAGACCCCAGCGACGGCAAGAACGCGATCATCGAGATCCGCGGCGGCACCGGCGGCGATGAGGCCGCGCTGTTCGCCGGCGATCTCTACCGCATGTACACGCGGTACGCCGAGCGCCAGGGATGGAAGCTCGAGGTCATGTCGCTGTCCGAAGGCACGAGCGGCGGCTACAAGGAAGTCGTCGTGCTCGTCGACGGCACGGACGTGTTCTCGAAGATGAAGTTCGAGTCGGGCGTGCACCGCGTGCAGCGCGTGCCCGCGACCGAGGCGCAGGGCCGCATCCACACGTCTGCGGCGACCGTCGCCGTGCTGCCCGAGGCCGAGGAGGTCGACGTCAAGATCGACGAGAAGGACCTCAAGATCGACACCTACCGGTCGAGCGGCGCCGGCGGCCAGCACGTCAACACCACCGACTCGGCCGTGCGCATCACGCACCTGCCAACGGGCGTGGTCGTCGCGTGCCAGGACGAGCGCTCGCAGATCAAGAACCGCGCAAAGGCGATGAAGATCCTGCGCTCGAAGATCCTCGAGAGCGAGCGCGAGAGGCAGATGGCCGTCGAGGCCGCGTCGCGCAAGTCGCAGGTCGGCTCCGGCGATCGCTCCGAGAAGATCCGCACGTACAACTTCCCGCAGGATCGCGTGACAGATCACCGCATCGGTCTCACCAAGCACAACCTGCCCGCGATCATGGACGGCAACCTCGACGACATCATCGAGGCGCTGCGCGCGCATCAGCAGGCCGAAGCTCTCAAGGCGCAGGCGAACGGGTGAGGCGCGCGGCGGTCCCGAGGGGATTCCCTCGGGCGTTGGTGCCGCGGGGCCCCTGCCCCGCGGGCTGTCTCCTGCCCTCGGTCGTCGCGCTGGTGCTGGGCACAGCGTGCTCGACGTCCACGCCGCTCGCTTCGTGTGACGACGACCTGCGCGGCGCGTGGCGCGACGAGGCCTCCGGTGTGCGCTGGATGATCCTCGACCGCGGCGCCTCGCTCGAGGTCTATCCGCTGTTCGCGGATGCGGTCCCGGCCGGCGCGCCACGCGTGATCGACCTCGCGCGAGGCGACGGCGTCGTGGCGGGCGAGGTCAAGCGACGGTTCGACCACGCCGCAGACGTCTGCCTCGCGCGCGCGCCGGTTCGCGTGACCGCGTGCCACGGCGACACCCTCGAGCTCGTGCTCGCGGATCCAGTCGGGCCGCTCGGCTACGCCCCGTGCACGTGGGGCACCACCGCGCCCTCGCATCGCGAGCGCTGGCGACGCGACTGAGCCGCGACAGATCGAATTCGCGCCCGCGCCAAGCAAGGGCGCGAATCTCGCCTGCGGCGAAAGGATTCGCTTTAGTAGTCGATGAGCCGCCCCCAGCGCGGATAGCCGTAAGCGCGAGCCCACTGCGCATCGTTGGCAATTCGTTCTCCCAGAAGGGGAGCCGCCAAGATCGCCAAGATCGCCAAGCAGAAGGAACTTCTCGGGCCTTAGGCCGGCGCGCCCGCCGCCTGGAACGTCTCTCGCCGAGGATGCGTGACACGGCCGAATGAATCCCGGCTTGGCGATCTTGGTGATCTTGGCGGCTCTCGATCTGCGGCACGTAAACCAACGCGTGGACCGCGGGATTGCTTGCCGCAATCTCGCTAACTTGGCATTGGTGTTAGTGGGCGACTAGCTTTCGGCGGTACCGCCGCTCTCGTCGTCGTCGCCGCCCTGATCTGCGCCTTGGTCGAGCGCGCGCCGCATCGTCCGTGCGCTCGAGAAGCCGAGCTTGATCGCGATGTCGTTCTCGCCGAGCCCGCCGCGCTCGAGCTCGTCGCGCCGGCGATGCCGCACGCGCGCGAGCACCTCGCGATACGTCGTGCCGGCGTCGGCGAGGTGGCGCTGCAGGCTGCGCGCGGTCATGCCCATCGCCTCGGCGACCGCCTGCGCGCTGACGTCGCTGACCGCCATGCGCGCCTCGATCGCACGCACGACCTGCGCGACGACGTTGTTGCCACCCTGGTTGGCGATCTTCTCGCGCGCCTGGGACAGCAGGAAGTCGTAGAGCTGCGGGTCCGAGCCGCTCGGCTTGAACATCAGGACGTCGCTCGTCACGACGAAGCCCGAGTCGACGCCCATGAACCCGACGTTGCAGCCGAGCCGGCGCGCGAGATCATCGGCGTGCTGCGAGCGTGCGTGCGCGAACCACGCGCGCTCGAGCGGCAGCGCTCGGCCCAACGTGCTCGCGAACGCCTTGGCGACGAACGCGACCGTGAACTCGTTCAGGTGCATGCCCAGTGCATCGCGCAGTCCGCCGTACGCGAAGTGGACCTCGCACCCGCGCGCGTCGGCGATGTACCGCATCTCGTTGAGCGGGTTCAGGAGCAGCGACAGCTCGCACAGCGCCTCGAGCCCATGTCGCACCGAGGGCGAGGCGCGCACGACGAACTCCATCAGGCCGTACGCGCCGCGCGGCACGCGCTCGGCGATGTCGACGCCGAACAGCGGCGCGTCGAGCCGCTTCGCCGCATCGTTGATGAACGCCTGGATCCGCGCGAGGGGCGCGGTGATCTCGCCGTTCGCGGCCTCGGCCGGCAGGTCGTGCGCCTTCAGCAGCGCGATGCCATCGATGCCACGCTCGGCGAGCATTCCGATGATCGTGGGGAGCTGCCGGAACGAGAACAGGATCGTGGCGGGCGGAGCCATCGCCCGGCGATAGTAGCGCAGCTGGCGGCCGCTTCGCGGGCGGCTCCTTACTTGACCAGCTTGGCCAGCTCGGCGCGCATCTTCTTGAGCTCGCCGCTCGCGTCGCCCTCTTCGAACCCGCGCCGCACCATCCGCACGATCCCCTTGGGATCGGCGACGACCGTGGTGGGCATGGTGTCCGAGCCGTAGCTCGCGACCACCCCGGACTTGCTCGCCGGCATGTACGCGAGCGACATGTTCTTCAGCTTCAGCTTCTGATGGAACTTCTTGCCGGTCTCGATCTCGTCGTCGATCCCGATCGCGACGAACGAGACCTTGCCGGCGAGCTCGGCCGCGAGCTTGTCCCACGTGGGGAGCTCCTTCGCGCACGGCTTGCACCACGCGGCGCCCACCGTCACGAGCACCCACTTGTTGCGGAACGCCTTCAGCTTGACCGGCTTGCCCTTGGCATCGACCGCGATGTCGAGCTCGGCGAGCCGATCGCCCACCTTGAGCACATCCGCGGCCGCCGGGGCGACCGCAGTGATCACGAGGGCGAACGCGACCAGGAGCGAGCGCAGCATGGACGTTCGACGAACCGGCCCCCTCATCGATTCACCGCGATCTCTTCGTCGATCCACAGCCCGATGTAGTCAGGATGTTGCGGGCCCTCGTACAGGCGCTCGTTGAAGTAGACGGTCGGGGTCGAATGTGCGCCGAGCGTCTCCGCCTGCTTCTCGTCGGAGGCCACCTGGACGGCGGCGGCGGTGTAGTCCGCCTCGAACTTGGCGACGTCGAGCCCGAGCTCCTTGGCGTAGCGAAGCACACTTGCCTTATCGAGCGCGCCTCCGCTCTCGAACAGCTTCCGGTGCATCTCCTTGAACTTGCCCTGGGCGTGCGCGGCGATCGCGGCCTGGGCGCCGCTCTTGGAGCCAGGGTGCCGCCCCTCGAGGATCGGCAGCATCATGAAGTACTCGACCACCTTGCCCTTGTGCGTCTCGGCGACCTTCTCCAGGACCGGATAGAACGCCTGGCAGTGTCCGCACTGATAGTCGAAGAACTCGACGATGCGAACGGGCGCGTCCTCGGAGCCGACGCGCGGGGCCTTGCTGACGTCGAGCGTCACCTTCGGCTGCTGCTTCTCGTACTTGTCGACGTAGAACTGGCGCGCCTGGTCCTCGCTCTGCTCGTCGGCGAGCAGCGAGGCGACGTACTTCACGGCGAACGGCGCGCGCTTGCAGCTCGTGTCCTGGAGGAACGAGGTGCGGAGGTTGTGGCCCTTGCCGCACGGCGAGTTCAGCGAGCCGATCAGCTTGTAGAACGACTTGAGGCGATCGCCCGTGAGCTTGCTGACGTCGACGTTCGGCAGCGGCGTCTCGTCGACAGGCCCCGCCGGAGTGGTCGCGCGATCCATGGCCGTGATCGCGCCGGTGTCGGCGGGCTTCTTCTTCTCGCACGCACCGCCGGCGAGCAGCGGGGCGCACAGCAACGCGAGGACTAGGTGCCCGGGAATGCGTGCGTTTGACACGCCTCGTTGTAGAGCACGACTCCCGCGATTTCAATCCAGCAGCCTGTATTGACGTTGCGCGTCATGAGAGGTATCCCTTCACTGAATGACGGTTCATTCAGCAGCGGAGCGCGGCGGCGGCGACAAGCGCGAGCGCATCCTCGTCGCTGCTGAACGGATCTTCGCCAAGCACGGGTTCTTCGCAGCCCGGGTCACGGAGATCGCGAAGGAGGCGGGGGTCGCCGACGGCACGATCTACCTCTACTTCAAGAGCAAGGACGACCTGCTCATCTCGCTGTTCGAGAGCCGGATGAAGCAGGTCAACGACGAGCTGCGCGCGGTGATCGCGAGCGAGCCCCCGCAGCGCCAGCTGCACGCCTTCATCCGCACGTACCTGCGGCTCATCCACGACGAGCCCGCTGCCGCCGAGGTCCTCACGATCGAGCTGCGCCAGAGCAGCAAGTTCATGAAGGAGTACGACAACCCGCAGTTCGCCGACTTCCTCCGGATGCTCGGCGGCATCATCACGGCGGGCCAGGAGCGCGGCGAGATCGACGCGTCGATCCCGAGCCACGTCGCGGCGCGAATGATCTTCGGCATCCTCGACGAGCTCGCGCTCGCGTGGCTGCTGGCGCGCCAGCCGTCGATCTCGGCGGGAGCGCCTGGAACCCGTCCAAAGAAGTTCGATATCGTGCGCGCCGCCGACTGGGTCGTCGCGCTCGTCACCAACGGCCTCGATCGCACCAAGGAGAAGTCAACGTGAAGATCCTCGTCCCCGTGAAGCGGGTCCCCGACCCGACGCAAAAGGCCAAGATCAAGGACGGCCATATCGACCTGACCGGCGCGTCCTGGATCGTCAACACGTTCGACGAGTACGCCGTCGAGACCGCGCTGCGGCTGCTCGAGAACGGCGCGGACGGCACTCGCCAGCCCGGCGAGATCGTCGTCGTGTCGCTCGGACCCGACGACGCCGCGAAGGAGATCCGCACGACGCTCGCGATGGGCGCGGACCGCGCGATCCACGTCGTGACGAACGACGCCGAGATCGACTCGCTTGTCGTCGTCAAGGTCCTCGCCGGCATCATCGAGGCCGAGAAGCCGGACCTCGTGATCATGGGAAAGCAGGCCGTCGATGGCGACGCCAACCAGGTCGGCCAGATGCTCGCCGGCAAGCTCAACTGGCCGCAGGCGACGTTCGCCGCGACGATCGAGCTCGCGGGCGACAAGAAGTCGCTGCTCGTCGGCCGCGAGGTCGACGGCGGTGTCGAGTACAAGCGCGTGCCGACGCCCTCGGTGATCACGGTCGACCTCCGCATCGTCGGCCCGAAGTCGGTGAAGAACGGCGTCACGCCGGACTCGCACAGCTACTCGGGAGAAGGCGCGCGCCTGCCGTCGCTCAAGGGCATCATGGCCGCGAAGAAGAAGCCGCTCGAGGCCAAGAAGCTCGCGGACTACGGCGCCGAGCCCAAGGCCTCGATCAAGGAGCTCTCGGTCACGCTGCCGCCGCCGCGCGCTGCAGGCCAGCTCGTCGCCGATGTCCCCACCCTCGTGAAGAAGCTCGCCGACGAGGCGAAGGCCCTCTAAGGAGTAACCGTCATGGGTAACGTCCTCGCATTCTGTGAGTTCTCATCTTCCACGTCTCCGGCCACGCTCCGCACGAGTGCGCTGTCCAACCTGACGTTCGCGCGCGCCGCGGCCAAGGCGCACGGCGGCGACGTCGTCATCCTGCTCGTCGGCGCCGGTGCGCAGGCCGCCTCGGCGGACGCCGCGCGCTACGCGTCGAAGGTCGTCGTCGTCGAGGACGCCGGCCTCGCGCACTACCTCGCCGAGACGTTCGCGCCGGTGATCGCGCAGGTCGCCAAGGCCGAGAGCGCGTCGCTCGTGAGCGCGACCGCGACCGCCATCGGCAAGGACGTCGCGCCGCGCGTCGCCGCGCTGCTCGACGCGGGCATGGCCTCCGACATCTCGGGCATCGCAGCCTCCGGCTCAACCAAGGACACGTTCGTGCGCCCGATCCTGGCGGGGAACGCGTACTCGACGGTCCAGATCTCGACGCCGGTCATCGTCGTCACGCCGCGCCAGTCCGAGTTCGAGCCGGCCGAGCCGCTCGCGAGCGCGGGCACCGTCACGTCGGCCGCCGCGGGTGCGATCAACGCGCACGGCGCGACGTTCGAGCGCCTCGACGCGCAGAAGAGCGATCGCCCGGACCTCGGCGACGCGAAGGTCGTCGTCTCCGGCGGCCGACGTGACGGTGCCCGCGCTCGCGAGCGGCTCGGCCGGCTCGAACTCCGACTGGCGCGGCGTGACGACGATGACCGGCGTCGACACCTGGACCGTCGAGTACG
>DATLHR010000480.1:0-9292 GCA_035539815.1 Kofleriaceae bacterium | reverse complement strand
GCGTAGGATGCACTCCATGCGCAGCTTCGCTCTCGTGTTCCTCGGCCTGGTCGCCGCCGCGATCGTCTTGGCGAGCCACACGGGGACGTTGCGCGTGCCGGGATCGACGCCCTGGGTGGCGAGCAGCGCGGTGATGAACTCGCGGAACTCGACGGGCTCACCGTCGGTGAGGAAGTAGATCGCGCCGGGCGAGCCTTTCTCGGCGGCGAGCAGCGCTCCTTCGACGACGTTGTCGACGTGGCAGGTGGAGGTCAGGTAGCGCCCGCCGTTCATCCACGCGAACCGGCCCGCCTTGACGGCGTCGACGAACTGGCCGAGCAGCGAGGTGTCGCCCTTGCCCCAGATGAAGCGCGGGCGCACGACGACGGTCGCGAAGTCGCGCGTGTTGGCGGCGAGCACCGCACGCTCGGCGAGCCCCTTCGTGATCGGGTACGGCCCGGCGGGCCGGGCAGGGTAGGGGCGGGTCTCGTCGGCGCGCACGATCGGCTTGCCGTCGGCGAGCACGGCCTCGGTGCCGACGTGCACGAACCGCTTCACGCCCGCGGCGAGCGCGGCCGCGAGCGCGTGCTCGGTGCCGGCGACGTTGGCCTTCATGAACTCGGCGAGCTTGCCGTACTCCTTCACGTAGGCGGCCGCGTGGAACACGACGTCGCAGCCGCGCATGCCCTCGGTCATCGCGGCGACGTCGTCGAGGTCACCGCGCACGGGGTCGGCGCCGGCGGCGCGCACGGCCGACGCGGCGGCCTCGCTGCGGGCGAGCGCGCGCACGCGGACGCCGCGCGCCACGAGGGCGGCGATCAGCCGCTTTCCCAGGAACCCCGAGCCACCGGTGATGAACACCTGCTGCATGGGGGCGAAGCTACAGCGGGTGGCGCGGTTGCGGAATGTTCGATCCAAGGACGGCGCCTACCGCTACGCCAATGGATGGAACCTGGCGGGGGTGTGGGCCCGCTGGCCGGCCGTGCTGGGCCTTGATGCGGGGCCGCGCCCTATGAAACGCTGATAACTGGTGAGCAGAACCCGGACTCGCGATCACTTCCCACAGGGGACGCGGATCGGCGACTACGTGATCGAGCACGAGCTGGGCTTCGAGGAGATCGGGACCGTCTACCTCGGGCGGCACGCGGTGCTGCCGCGCCACGCCGAGGTCAAGGTGATGCACGCGGGCGAGAACTGGCTGCGCGCGAAGGCCGTGCAGATGCTGCGCGAGGCGTGCCTGCTCGAGGCGCTCGCGCATCCCGGCGTCCCGCGCGTGTACGAGTGCGGCGTGCTCGGGGACAAGCGGCCGTGGTCGGCGTTCGAGCACGTCGACGGCACCTCGTTCGGGACGCTGCTCGCGAACGGACCGATGCCGCTCGCCGACGTGCTCGAGCTCGTACGCGACGTCGCCGACATCCTCGACCACATCCATCGTCGTGGCATCGTGCACCGCAAGCTGAGCGCCGAGGCGATCGTCCGCACGCCGAAGCGCCGCTATCCCGTCTACGTGCGCCACTGGGGCGAGGCCTGCACGCTCGATGCGCAAGGGCACATCGCGATCGATGCCCGCGACGATGTCCACGAGCTGGGCGTGATCGCGTTCCGCGCGTTGACGGGCCACATGCCGGATCTCGGCGGCAACGCGCGCGACCGCTATCCCAACGCCCCCAGCGACGTGGCCCGCCTCCTCGACACGATGCTCGCGATCGATCCGTCCGATCGCCCGACGAGTGCGGATGTGCGAGAGCGCGCGCGCAACCTCGGCGACGTCCTCGCCCGCGGTGCGACCACCGACCCCGGCCTGCGTGCGGCCTACCAGACCGGCACGGCCGCAGCCACCACCGCCGCTCCCCCGCCCGTCGATCCCACCGCGGGCTTCTCGATCCGGATCGGCCCCAGCAGGACGCGCACACGCTGAGCTCGGTGGACTGATACAGTCGCCCTCGTGGACAAGCGCCGGCGGGTCTTGGTCGTCGATGATGACGTGCTGATCCTCGCGGCCATCGAGCGCCAGCTCGCCTCCGCGCACGAGGTGACGGTGTTCGCCGACCCGGAGCTCGCGCTCGCGCAGCTCCGCAGCGGCGTGTCATATGACGTGATCGTCTGCGATCTCGTGATGCCCGCGATGAGCGGCGTGCAGTTCCATGCCGAGCTCGCGGAGTGCGCGCCCGCCCAGGCCGAGCGCATCGTCCTCATGACCGGCGGTAGCGCCCGGCACGACTCCTGCCAGGCGGTGGACGACCTGAGCATCCCCACGCTGCGCAAGCCGTTCGACGGCGACACGCTGCGCCGCGTGATCGAGCGCCTCACGGCCGCGTAGCGATCGGCTGCCCGACACGCGCGCGGCTCGCCGCGATGGTCTTCACGTACGCGCGGTCGCGTGCGAGCCGTGGATGCTCGGCGGCGAGCTTCACGATCTCCGCATGCGCCTTCAGCTCGACGTCGCGCCACGGGGTGATCATCGTCTCGACGTTGGCGAGCCGGATGTCGCGCAGCGCTTGCGAGGCATCACTGCCGTCGACCGGCGGTGGCACGGTCTGCAGCATCCGACTGGCCGCCCCCGCGTACAGCGTCGCGATCGCGCGCTGCGCGACCAACCGCGTCTCCGCGTCGCGCACCGGCGCGAGCGCGAGCACCTCGTCGAGCAAGCCGCGACTCGGCGCGAGCGCCTCCTCGAGCGCGAGCACGGACTCCTCGCCGTCGATCAGCTGGAGGCCGGACATCGCGGCGTCCGCGAGACAGCTCGCCAGCGACACGCGCGCACCGAGCGCTCGCACGCGCGCCTTGCTGTTCGCCTCCTTCGCCAGCCCGCGGCACGGGACGGCGAGCGTCTCCACGTCGAGCTCGGTGAGCGAGGGCTCGGCATACTCGGCGGGCATGGCGGGCGTGGCGGGCGTGACGGGCGTCGTCGTCCCGGGTGGCCCCGATGGAGGGGCCGCCGCCTCTCCAGGAGCCTGGGCGTGCGCATGCGTCGCGAGCGCGGCGATCACGATGAGCGGTGCGCGCATGCCACGACGGATTGCAGCGGACATGCCGCCGCCCTCGCGGAATCGCTGACCTCGCTAGCGCTCGACGGGCGCGATCATCAGGGCGAGGTCCGGGAGGCTGCGCGCGCACCCGAGGACCTCGCCCGTGCGCGCGACGCGCACCTCCGTGCCGCACGCTCGCGCACACCCGACGAGCGCCGTGCTCCCGACATCGATCGGCACCCACTCGGCGCGTGGCTCCAGCCGTGCGCCGAGGGCATGGAACATCGCGACGCGACGCTTGCCCCCGTCGAGCGCCCCGGCACGCTTCACCGGCGTGCCGCTGCACACCTGCCACAGCGTCTCGTATGCTTCGTCGCGCACCACGCGCGCGTGCGCCGAACGGACCACCCACACCCCGGGCACGAGCGCCACCAGGCCGACCACCCACGTGTGCCGCGGCAGGCGGAACAGCCGCGACACTCGATCGGTGCCTCGATGGAAGCCGTCAAGCGCGGCGAGCGATGAGCTACAGCTGGCGGGACTCGCTGAAGCCGAGGCTCGCGCGCACGGCGGCGTGCATGGGCGTGGGCTCGCCGTGCTCGTCGCGAACGATGTGCGGCGGCTCGTCGATCGGTGCCGCGGCGTGGTGGGCGTGGCGGCAGGCGAACAGTGTGAACAGCGGCGCGGCGCCGGCACGCGGGATGACGTCGCGGGCGCGGAGCAGCGCGAGGCCGGCGGCGGCAAAGGCGGCCTCGGCGCGCGGCCGCTGGACGGTCGGGAAGCAGAGCACGAACCAGCCGTCGGGGGCGAGGTGCGCGCGGGCGGCGAGGGCGTAGTCGCGGATGTCGCCGCGCAGCTCGAACCGGGCGTGGGCCTTCTGCGAATCGGCGGGCACGATGCCCCACGACACGTCCCAGTAGGGCGGGCTGCCGGTCACGAGCTCGAAGGTCTCTGGCAGGCGGACGTCGCGCAGATCGCCGTGGATCGCGCGCACGCGATCGCCGAGCTGGTTGCGCGCGATGTTGCGCTCGAGCAGCGCGAAGCTGACGTCCTGCGCTTCGATCGCGACGAGGCTCGCGCCCGGGGAGCGCCAGAGCGCGATGAGCCCGACGCCGCCGATGCCGCTGCCGAGATCGAGGAGGCGCTGGGCGCCGGGCGCGACCTCGACGGCGTACCAGCCCGTCAACAGATCATCCGTCGAGTGCCGGTGGCCCTTCTTGCGCTGCGCGATCGACCAGCCGCCGGTCAGTGCGTCGATCGTCAGCTCGTCCGTGGTCATTGTCTCGCACGCTAGCAAGTTCGGAGGCGGCGGGCTTGATCGCGTGCGCGGGCTGAAGGAGGGTGACCGGAATGAGACGGTGCGGAGTTGTCTTGAGCTTGCTGGTGGCCGCATGCGGTGACGGTGACGGCGCGACGGGACCGGTCGCGACCTTTGATGTGCCGGCGTCTGGCGCGATCGCGTGGGGCGCAGCGCCGTTCCCGAGCGACCTGTTCCTCGGCGACGATGGCACGGTCGATCTCGCGAGCTTGCCGTCGACGACCCCGGTGTGGGAATCGGTACGCGAGCTGGTGAACGCGCGGCGCGGCTTCTGTGGCACGTGCGCCATCCACTTCCCGATCCGCGGGGTGCTCGATCCGGCGACCGTCGCCGACGGCGCCGTCCTCGTCGATCCGGACGGGATGCGGATCGACATCGACGTGGACTGGAGTGAGCGGGAGGGCGTCGTCGCGATCCGACCGAAGCGCGGCATCGTGTTGACCTCTGGCAAGCGCTACGTCGCCGCGCTGACCGACGCGATCCGTGGCACCGATGGCAGCGCGCTGCGCGCCGACGCGGGGATGCACTCGGCACGCGCGAATGCCATCACCGGACCTGCGCTCGAGGTGCTGACCGCGGCCGGCGTGCCCGCGGGCTCGGTCGCCGCGGTCACCGCCTTCACCGTCGAGGATCCCACCGTGCTCTCGCAGGAGATCAAGGCGCGCGTCGATGCGTACTACGCGACGAACGGCGCGCCGACGCTCACGGTCGACCGCGTGTGGAGCGCCTCGGACGGCACGCTCGACGAGCTGATGGGGATCCCCGCGGAGAATCGTCCGGGGTTCGACGTTCCGGCGATGGCCGGCATGGAGGGCCTGTACGGCGTCCAGCACGAGACCACCGCGTTCGTGATCAAGGGCCGGTTCTCGTCGGTGCGCGTGATCACCGGCACCGGCACGGAGCTCGGGACGCTGCGGCCCGACGCGGTCGCCGGCGATGAGGTGCCCTTCGTGCTCGCGATCCCGTCGGGCGTCGACGTCTCGCAGCTGCCGGTGATCGTGCTCGCGAACGGCGCCGGCAACGACCTGGCGCTCACGCTCTCGCTGGCCGATCTCGCCGGGCATGCCGGCGCGGCGCTGCTCGCGTTCGAGACGTTCCAGCACGGCGAGCGCTCGACGTCGAGCGCCGACCGCATCCATAACCTCCGCGCCGATACCGGCAGCCTCGGCCCCGACGGGTTCAGCGAGCACACCGTGCTGTCGGTGGGCCTGCGCCTGTTCGCGATCGAAGGCGCGCCCGCAGACCAGAAGGCGAGCATGGCCTACGTCGCGGGCACGTTCTCGCAGATGGTCGCGGATCTGCACGCGTTGCTCGCCGCCGTGCGGACGAGCGACGTGGCACCGCTGCGTGGCGCCGATGCGTCCCTCGCGGGGCTCGCGTTCGACGAGCAGCGCGTGTTCTTCCTCGGGCTCTCGCTCGGCACACTCGTCGGCGCGGCCACGCTCGTGAGCGATGACACCGTCGCGGCGGCCGCGTTCAACGTCCCGATCGCCGGCCTGATGGAGACGATGATCGAGAACAACGACTTCCGCACGCAGCTCGATCTCTTCATGCTGCCGCCGCTCGGCATCACCGGTCAGTTCGAGCCGGAGCACCCGCTCGCGCTGCATCCCCTGATGAGCTTCGCGCAGTGGACGCTGCATCCGTTCGAGCCGCCCGCGCTCGCACCGCACCTCGTCGCGAGGCCGGGACGCGACCTGATGTGGCAGACCGCGGGTCTCGACGAGCTCGCCGGCGCCTACCCGGGCGACGGGTTGATCGCCGCGACCGGCGTGCCGGCGTTCGGGACGTACGCCTCCGCCACCGTGCGCACCGGCACCCCGCCGTTCGCGCACGCGGGCGCGTGGCGGTTCGCGCAGGCCGATCACTTCATGATCGCGCGCAACGCGGGCGCCTCGAACGTCGAGCCGCCCGCGCAGCCGCCGTTCGAGCTGCGGCCGACGCCGCTCCTGTTCACGAACCCCGTGGCCGACGTCCAGCGCCAGCTCACCCACTTCTACGATACGCGCCGGACCACCGGCACCGCGGAGATCGCGGCGCCGTAGCTCGTAGTTAATTGTTCTGCGGGAACCCGAGGTTCACGCCGCGATGGCGCGGATCGGGCCACCGCGAGGTCACGGCCTTGGTGCGCGTGTAGAAGTGCACGCCGTCGCGGCCGTAGATGTGGTGGTCGCCGAACAGCGACGCCTTCCAGCCGCCGAACGAGTAGTAGGCCATCGGCACCGGGATCGGGACGTTGATGCCGACCATGCCGACCTCGACCTCGTGCTGGAACTTGCGCGCCGCGCCACCGTCGTTGGTGAACAGCGCGACGCCGTTCGCGTACGGGTTCTCGTTCACGAGCTTGATCGCCTCGTCGTAGCTCGCGACGCGCGTGACGCCGAGCACCGGCCCGAAGATCTCGTCCTTGTAGATGCTCATGCCGGGCTTCACGTTGTCGAACAGGCACGGCCCGAGGAAGAAGCCCTGCTCGCGGCCGGGGACCTTGAACGTGCGGCCGTCGGCGAGCAGCGTCGCGCCCTCCGCGACGCCCGCGTCGACGTAGCCGGCGACCTTGTCGCGGTGCGCCTTGTTGATCAGCGGGCCCATCTCGGAGCCGGCCTCGAAGCCGTCGCCGATCTTGAGCTTGGCGATGCGCTCCTTGACCAGCGGGATCAGCTTGTCGGCCGCGTTGCCGACGGCGACGACGACCGAGATCGCCATGCACCGCTCGCCCGCCGAGCCGTAGCCCGCCGAGACCGCGGCGTCCGCCGCGAGCTCCATGTCGGCGTCGGGCAGCACGATCATGTGGTTCTTCGCGCCGCCGAGCGCCTGCACGCGCTTACCGTGGCGGGTGCCGGTCTCGTAGATGTACTGCGCGATCGGCGTCGAGCCGACGAACGAGACCGCCGCGATCTTCGGGTGCTCGAGCAGGCGGTCGACCGCGACCTTGTCGCCGTGCACGACGTTGAACACGCCGGGCGGCAGGCCCGCGTCGGCGAGCAGCTGGGCGCAGAACATCGCCGCCGACGGATCGCGCTCGCTCGGCTTGAGGACGAACGTGTTCCCGCACGCGATCGCGATCGGGTACATCCACATCGGCACCATCGCGGGGAAGTTGAAGGGCGTGATGCCCGCGACCACGCCGAGCGGCTGGCGGATCGAGTAGGTGTCGACCTCGGTCGACACGTTCTCGGAGTACTCGCCCTTCGCGAGGTCGGCGATGCCGCACGCGAACTCGATCACCTCGAGGCCGCGGTTGACCTCGCCGAGCGCATCCGCGGTCACCTTGCCGTGCTCGAGCGTGAGCAGCTTCGCGAGCTCGTGCTGGTGCTTGTCGACGAGCTGGCGAAACGCGAACAGGATCTTGGTGCGCTTCGCGATCGAGACCGAGCGCCAGGTCTGCGACGCCTTCCAGGCCGACTCGACCGCCTCGTCGACGACCGCAGGGGTCGCGAACGCGACCTTCGCCTGGACCTCGCCGGTCGCGGGGTTGAACACGTCGCCCTGCCGCTCCGCCGCCTTGTTGAAGAGCTTGCCGTCGATCCAGTGGGTGATCGTCTTGTCCGCCATAAGGGAGCTAGCCGTACCACGGCCAGGCGCGCGGGGCGCATGATTCCTCGGTGCGGTATGAGGCCGCGGGATCTTTGTTGAACCGGCGTCGAACCGTGTGCTAGCCACTCCGTTTCCCCGTTCCGATCCCAGGCCCCCAGGAGGCGACGTGACCGCGAATCTGTCCATCACCGTCAACGGCATGAAGTTCGAGAACCCCTTCGTGCTGGGTTCGGGCCCTCCGGGGACCAACGGCAAGGTGATCGCCCGCTCGTATGACCTCGGCTGGGGCGGCATGGTGTGCAAGACGTTCTCGCTCGATGCGAGCAAGGTCATCAACACGGCCCCGCGCTACGCGAAGGTCCGCGGCCGCACGAGCGACGAGGTCATCGGCTTCCAGAACATCGAGCTGATCTCGGACCGTCCGTATCAGGACTGGCTCGACGATCTCCGCCAGCTCAAGAAGCAGTACCCGAACAAGATCCTGATCGCCTCGATCATGGAGGAGTACCGCAAGGAGGCGTGGCAGCAGATCACGCGCGAGGTGCAGGAGACGGGCGTCGACGGGTTCGAGATGAACCTCAGCTGCCCGCACGGCCTGCCCGAGCGCAAGATGGGCATGGCGATGGGCGAGAACCCCGACATCGTCGAGGAGGTCGTTGGTTGGGTGAAGCAGGTCGCCAAGATCCCGGTGTGGGCGAAGATGACGCCCAACGTCGGTAACCCGACGGTGCCGGCCGGCTCGGCGCTGCGCGCGGGCGCCGATGGCATCGCGATGATCAACACGATCCTCTCGGTCTCGGGCATCGACCTCAAGACGCTGCGCCCGATGCCGACGGTCGAGGGCCACTCGGTCCCCGGCGGCTACTCGGGCCAGAGCGTGCGCCCGATCGCGCTGCGTCAGGTGATGGAGGTCGCGCGTGCGAACCCGGGCGTCGAGATCAGCGGCATCGGCGGCATCGAGACCGGCTTCGACGCAGCGCAGTTCTTCCTCCTCGGCGCGTCGACCGTGCAGGTGTGCACGGGCGCGATGCTCCGCGGCTACGAGATCATCAGCGAGCTCAAGGAAGAGCTCTCGAAGTTCATGACCGATCACAAGTTCGCGAACATCCGCGAGTTCGTCGGCAAGAGCCTGCCGTACTTCACGACCCACCACGACCTCGTCGATCGCCAGCGCCAGCAGCGCGAGGCGAAGGAGGCCGCGCGCGCGAAGTCTACCGGCGCCGCGCAGGCCAAGGATGTCGAGACCTGGAAGGGCGACATCGCGAAGGAAACCTCGACGCTCGTGACGAACTGAGGAGAGACGCGCCATGGCTCGCAAGGTCTTGAGCGGCCTCATCCAGGCCTCGAACCCGATCAACGATGAGTCGCGCCCGGTCGCCGAGATCCAGGCGGCGATGCTCGAGAAGCACCTGCCGATGATCCACGACGCCGGCAAGAAGGGCGTCCAGATCCTCTGCCTGCAGGAGATCTTCAACGGCCCGTACTTCTGCCC
>DATLHR010000479.1:0-10692 GCA_035539815.1 Kofleriaceae bacterium | reverse complement strand
TGGAGCGTCACAATCTCTCGCCGAGGATGCGTGACAGGCCCGAAAGAATCTCGGCTTGGCGATCTTGGCGATCTTGGCGGCTCACGATCTGTGGCACGCAAACCACGCGTGGACCGCGGGGCTTGCTTGCCGCAATCTCGTCAAGTGACCGGCATTGGGCTTAGCCCGCTCGCTCAGCGCAGCGCGCTGCCCGCACGCGGGCCGTGCTCGTCGGTCGCCATCTTGAGATAGAGCTTCGCGCTCTTGTTGTTCGGATCGATGGTCAGCACGTGCCGCCACTCCTCGACCGCGGCCTCCTTGCGGCCGAGCGAGAACAGCGTCACGCCGAGGTGGATGCGCGCCGGGATGTAGTCGGGGCGCTGCTGCGCCGCCTGCTGCAGCTCGATCACGGCGCGCTCGTGATCGCCCTTGTCGCGGTAGACGTTGCCGAGCTTCACGCGCAGGTCGGCGAACTCGGGGCACAGCTCGAGCGCCTTCGTGTACTCGCGGACGCTCTCGTCGAACATCGCCAGTCCGGCGTACGCGGCGCCGAGGTCGGCGTGCATGTTGGCGAGCTTGCCGCGCGCGAACCGGTCGAGCAGGTTGGGTTGCCCGACCGACGCGGACACCGCCTTGGTGTAGACCTCGCGCGCGCGCTCGTACTTGCCACGGTCGTTGTAGGTGACCGACAGGTTGAGCGCGGCCTCGGTGTAGCGAGGGTTGAGCTTCAGCGCACCTTCGAACGCGTCCTCGGCGTCCTGGTAGCGGCCCTGCGCGTGATAGATGACGCCGAGCATGTTGTAGAGATCGGGGAAGCTCGGCCTCGCGGACGCCGCCTCGGCGAGGAACGGCTCGGCCTGCTCGTACTCGTTCGCGTTGTAATGCTCGCGGCCAAGCGCGATCAGCTGCTCGACCCGGTCGGCGCTTGCCATACGTCGAGGATACTACTTCGGCTTGGCAGCGCCGAGACCGGGAAGCGCCTCGCGCGCGTCTTGTGCACGATCGCTGCGCGGGTGCTTGGTCACGAGCTCCTGCCAGATCGTGCGCGCGCGGTCCGGCATGGCGACCGCGACGTAGGCGCGCCCGAGCAACCACATCGCCTCCTCGTCGTACCCGACCCCGCGATAGCGCTCGAGCAAGCGGCGCAGCCGGATCACGGTGCCCATCGGCTTGCCCCGGTCCCAGTAGTAGCGCGCGACGTACCACTCGTGGTCCGCGAGGCGCTTGCCGACCTTGACCAGGATCTCCTTGGCCTTCGCGCGGTACGGCGAGTCCGGGTACTTGTCGAGGAACGCCTTGAGCTCGGTCGCCGCGTCCTCCGTCGACGACTGGTCCTTCTCGAAGGACGGCGGGAACAGCCAGAAGTCACCCGGCAGCTGGCGGTAGTACGCCTCGCCGATCCGGTACGTCGCGTACCCGTTGGCGACCATCTCGTGCGTCGGATGGAACTTGATGAACAGGCGGTAGCTGTCGATCGCCTCGATGTACTGCTCCGCGCCGAACTCCGCGTCGGCGAGGCGCAGCTCGGCGAGCACGGCGTACTTCGAGAACGGGAACCGGCTCTTGATGAAGCCGAAGTACTTCGCGGCCGCGATCCAGTCCTTGTTCTCGAGCTCCTTGAGCCCCTTGTCGTAGTTCTTTTGGGCGGAGACCGAGTACTCGACGGCGCCACCGCCGCCCTTGGCGCCGCACGCGCCGAGCGTGAGCACGCCCGCGGTGGCGAGGAGGACGGCGAGGAGGAAGCGCTTGGGAATCATCGGGATAGCTGCGGACAGGTTAGTACACCGTAGCGCGGCGGCGATCAACGGCGACCGGTTGGACCCCCGGGCGGCTCGGACCGTTGCCTACGCGTACGCGGCGACGACCACGGTGGTGTCGTCCTCGAGCGCGTCGCGGAACTGCTCGACCGCCCCGAAGATCGCGTCCCGGATCGCGGGCAGGGGAGCGCCGCGGTGACGGTCGACGACCTCGATCAGGCGCTCCATGCCGAACTGACGCTTGTGCGCGTCGCGCGCCTCCGTCACGCCGTCCGTGAACAGCACGATCGTGTCGCCGGGGCGGAGCTGCAGCTCCCGGTCCTGGTTCTTGCCCGTGATGTCGGGCAGCACGCCGAGCCACGTCCCCGGGGTGGGGATGATCTCGCACTCGCCGCCCGCGCGGCACACGAGCATCTCCTCATGCGCCCCGGCGAACGCGACGCGGCCGTCGGGGCCGCACCGCAGCAGCGTGCAGGTCATGTGCTCGTCGCTGCCGAGCCGCTTGCGGATGTTGTCCCACAGCGCGCGATTGACGCTGGTGAGCACCTCGCTCGGGGGCATGTGCCCGAGCCGGACCGCCGCCGCGACGATGCTCTGCACCATCAGCATGATCATCGCCGTGCGCAGGCCGTGGCCGGCGACGTCGCCGATCGCGATCCAGCACGTGTCGCCGACGTTGATCACGTCGTAGTAGTCGCCGCCGACCTCGTCCGCGGGGACGAGCGTCGCGGCGACCTTGAAGTGCTGGCCCTCGTGCTCGGTCGGCAACAGCGACGTCTGCACGACCTGCGCGATCACGAGCTCCTTGTGCAGGCGATCGCGCTGCACGTGATCCTCGTCGGCCTCGCGATAGGCGCGATCGAGCTGCGGCAGCAGCTTCGCCCACGCTTCCGGCGTCGGTCCCGTCGCGGGGTCGATGCCCGCGCTCTGGAGGTGGCGGCGGAGGAGCTTGTGGAGGTCGTCGGTCACGTTTCGATCGACACGAGGTCCGTCGCGAACGTCTGCAGCACGTGCAGGCTGCGCCGCTGCCACAGCTGCGCCGTGCTCGAGAGGAAGCGCACCTTGTACTGCGCGTCGGCGGAGAGCTCCGTGATCTCGCTGATCCACGTGACGAGGCACTTGAAGCACGACGACGACATGAACTCGAGCTTGATGAAGTCGACGCTGACGAGCGAGACACGCCGCTCGATCGCCGCGCGGTGCAGTGCGCCGACGACCTGCTGCATGGCCTCGAACGCCTGCATCTCCGCCGATCCAGAGAACGTCGCGGCGAGGATCCCGTCTGTGACCCCCGCCGTGACCTCCAACCCCGTCCCCGCCGTAGCCGCCTGGAGATCGATCACTACCTCGACGGTATCACGCAACGGGGCGTACGATAACGCCCGCAATGTTACGGACCCCACTCGCGTCGTGCCTGATCCTCGTCGGTTGTTCAGGTGGTGCTCGTCAGATCGAGATCGGGCCGCCGCCCGCTCCGCGGACGACTGGAACCCTCGCCGGACCGCTATGTCAGTACGATCGTTGCACCTGCCGTGATGGCGGTGATGTCGGCGAGCCCGACGGTGCGCGCAAGCGCTTCGAGATCCGCCTGATCTCCGCGCAGCCGCTGTGGCTCACGATGCCCGGCGACACGGTTCTATATAAGGACGCTGAGCGCGTGGAGGCGTGCTTCTACGTAGACCTCGCACCTGGCGCGCATCCCATCACCTTGCGCGCCTCGGACCCCACCGGCGTGTCCGCGGAGCTGTACGTGCGCGAGCTCGGGACGAAGACGAAGAGCTGGTACGACACGTTCCACTTCGAGTGCGGACATCCCGGCGCGTGCTCGTTCGAGGAGCTCGCCGCGCTCAAGGGCGAGTACGCGCAGTACGCGCGCGGCCTGCACGACAAGTGCGGCTCCGTGAAGATCAAGGGCATCACGTGGGATCACGGCAAGGCGCCGGACGGCACGCACCCGAGCGAGCTCGCGATGCGCGCGACGCTCGACGTGTACACGTTCGCGCCGCGGAAGCCGCACGGCGATCCGACGTGCGGCGAGGGTGGAGGGCGCGGTCCTGCCGACGAGAGCGAGGGCCAGCCGGCGCCGGAGGGCGAACCGCCGGCCCCGTAGTCGAACGTGCACGTGTACGGCGTTCTTGTTAGCTGCTACACCATCCGCCGCCGATGCAGGTGTTCGAGTATCCAGACGCCTACGACGTGATCGTCGTCGGTGCGGGCCACGCGGGCTGCGAGGCGTCGCTCGCCGCAGCGCGCATGGGCGCGCGCGTGCTGGTGCTCACCGGCAGCCTCGAGATGGTCGCGCAGATGTCGTGCAACCCGGCGATCGGCGGTGTCGCGAAGGGCCACCTCGTGAAGGAGATCGACGCGCTCGGCGGCGAGATGGCGAGCGTGATCGATGCGACCGGGATCCAGTTCCGCCGGCTCAACGCCAGCAAGGGCCCGGCGGTGCGCTCGACGCGCGCGCAGGCCGACAAGCGGCGCTATCGCGACGAGATGCGCGGCCGGCTCGAGCAGCAAGCGCGGCTCGCGCTGCGCCAAGGCGAGGTCGCGGAGCTCGGGACGATCGAAGATGGGGGGAGGGCGCGCGTCGTCGGCGTGACGACGACGATGGGCGTGCGCTACCGGGCACGCGCGGTGATCCTCACGACCGGCACGTTCCTGCGCGGCGCGATCTTCGTCGGCGAAGCGAAGGCCGCGGGCGGACGTGCGGGCGAGGCGCCGTCGGTCGGCCTCAGTCACTCGCTCGCGTCGCTCGGGTTTCCGCTCGCGCGGCTCAAGACGGGCACGCCGTGCCGGCTCGATCGCAAGACGCTCGACGTCGCGTCGCTCGAGCTGCAGCCCGGCGACGAGCCGCCGCCGATGTTCCGCTGGACGCGCACGCCGGCGCGCCCGCCGCTGCCGCAGCTGCCGTGCTGGGTGACGTACACCAACGAGCGCACGCACGCCGCGATCCGCGAGGGCCTGCCGCGCTCGCCGCTCTATCGCAAGGAGATCGAGGGCACCGGTCCGCGCTACTGCCCGAGCATCGAGGACAAGGTCGTCCGGTTCGCGGACAAGGACCGCCACCAGATCTACCTCGAGCCCGAGGGCCTCGACTCGGCGGAGGTCTATCCGAACGGCGTGTCGACGTCGCTGCCGTACGACGTGCAGCTCGCGTTCATCCGCACCATCCCGGGGCTCGAGCGCGCGGAGATGACGCGCGCCGGCTACGCCGTCGAGTACGACTTCATCGATCCGCGCGAGGTGCTGCCGACGCTCGAGACGCGCCGGTGCGGCGGGCTGTACTTCGCGGGGCAGATCAACGGTACCAGTGGCTACGAGGAGGCCGCGATCCAGGGCCTGCTCGCCGGCATCAACGCGGCGCTCGCGCTCGGCTTCGGGCCCGGCGATCGAGAGCCGCTCGTGCTGCGGCGCGACGAGGCGTACGGTGGTGTGCTCGTCGACGATCTGACGACGCGTGGCACCAAGGAGCCGTATCGCATGATGACGTCGCGCGCGGAGTTCCGCCTGCTCCTGCGCGAGGACAACACCGTCGATCGCCTGCTGCCGATCGGCCGCCGCCTAGGCCTCGTCGACGACGCTCGGTGGCGCGAGTTCGAGGGCTGGCGCGCCGAGCTCGACGCCGCGCGCGCGCGTGCCGAGCAGGCGTTCGTCACCGGCACGGATGCGGTCAACGCCGCGCTCGCCCGCCACGGCTCGGCGCCGATCGCGAACCGGCGCGCGTCACTCGCGGAGCTGCTCAAGCGGCCCGAGCTCGACTGGCGTGCGGTCGAGGAGATCGCGGCCGCCGGTGGGCTCGCGGCGAGCGAGGCCAGCCCGACCGCGCTCGAGCGCATCGAGGTCGAGATCACATACGAGGGCTACCTCCGCCGTCAGCAGGCTGATGCGGCCCGCGTGGCGCGCGCGGATCATGTCCGGCTGCCGGACGATTTGACGTACCGCAGCATTCCCGGGCTCTCGAACGAGGTGATCGAGAAGCTCGAGGCGATCCGTCCGCGGTCCGTGGGGCAGGCGTCCCGGATCAGCGGCGTGACGCCGGCGGCGATCGCGATCCTGTTGACGCACCTCGGGCTCGCGGAGCGCCGCAAGGCGGCGCCCCTCGGTTAGCCCTGGGTCACGGCGCGAGGCAGACGTCGGGACGATCGTTGGCGATGCTGCCGGGCCACCACTCGCAGCCCGCGGCGGCGCACGCGTCGGAGTCCGTGTAGTCCTCGCAGGTCGGCGCTTCCAGGCACAGATCGGGGCGGTCGTTGGCGATGCTGCCGGGGTACCACTCGCAGCCCGCGGCGGCGCACGCGTCGGAGTCCGTGTAGTCCTCGCAGGTCGGCGGCGCGAGGCACAGATCGGGGCGGTCGTTGGCGATGCTGCCGGGCCACCACTCGCAGCCGGCGGCGGCGCACGCGTCGGAGTCCGTGTAGTCCTCGCAGGTCGAGTCGGGCGAGTCGCCCTTCCCGCCGCTGCCAGGGCGCGTGTCGTCGGCGGGCGGCGCATCGGTCGCACAGCCCACGAAGGTCAGCGCCGCGAGCACGGGGGCCACGACGAGGCGGAGGGTGCGCGAGGTCATGGCAGCGAGACGAGCAAGTTCGCGGCCAGCGCCGGCCCCGACGCGCGTGCACGAACGTGCTGAAATTCGCATGCTCGCGCTGCGACCTGGCCACGCGACTTGCCGGCTGGCGCACTGCCGTGGGCACGTCGAGCAGCCACCTCGCGACGCTCGGCCGTGCTCCACCCGTGGCCGTCTCGACGATCTCGGGGTAGTCGCGCGGCGCGTGGCTGCGGTAGCTTCACAAGCTCCATGAAGCTTCGCGCACTCGGTTGGCTTGGCACAGGGCTCGTCGTCGCGATCGGCGGCGCACAGACGGCGGAGGCGGGCGGCTTGACCCTCCCCGGACCGGGGGCGGTCGCCACGGCGCGCGCGGGCGCCGCGGTCGCGTCGGCCGACGACGGCGAGGCGCTCGCCATCAACCCCGCCGGCCTCGCGAAGTCGAAGGGCACCACGATCACGATCTCGGCGGCGCTCATCAACTACATGATGGAGTTCCAGCGCCGCGGCACGTACGACGCCATCGACGCCGAGGCGCTGCCGTACGAGGGCCAGCCGTATCCGCTCGTGAAGAACGATCCCGATCTGCCGCTCGGCATCGGCAAGTTCCAGCCGGTGCCTGTCGTCGCGGTGGTCACCGATCTCGGCGGCGCGGTGCCGAACCTCCGCCTCGCCGCAGGCATCTACGCGCCCAACGCGTATCCGTTCCGCGATCTATGCTCGGTGCAGAGCAACGGCAGCTGCAAGAAGTACACGTGGAACGGCGACTTCAACGAGCCGCCGCCTCCCGCGCGCTACGACGTGGTCAGGCAGGACGCGGCGGTCGTGCTGCCGTCGATCGCGGCGAGCTATCGCATCATCCCGCAGCTCGACATCGGCGCGCGGTTCTCGGCGGGCTTCGGCACCATCAAGTCGGACGTCGCGCTGTGGGGCAACCCCGGCAACGTCACCGAGTACGTGAAGGAGGACGCGCTGTTCTCCGCCGAGGCCACCGACAACTTCGTGCCCGCGTGGGGCGTGGGGCTCTCGTATCGGCCATCGCCGTCGATCGAGATCGCGGCCGCCTACAACTCGCAGATCAGCGTCGTCGCGCAGGGCGATGCGCGCGCGGAGGTCGGTCCGGCGGTCGGGCTCAACGGCATCCCGATCACGATCGGCGCGTCGGAGGTGGCGCGCTGCGCACCCGGCGGGACGATGG
The DNA here is from genome assembly GCA_035539815.1 of Kofleriaceae bacterium. GTDB lineage: Bacteria > Myxococcota_A > Polyangia > Haliangiales > Haliangiaceae > JABFXX01. The sequence continues at coordinate 3,215 of DATLHR010000479.1, read as the reverse complement.
AGACGCAGAAGGTGTGCGTCGAGCTCGCGCTGCCGATGACGGCGACGCTCGGCGGCCGCTACAAGTTCCTCGGCGCCGACGGCACGCTGCGCGGCGACGTCGAGCTCAACGTCGGGTGGGAGAACTGGAGTGCGGAGCGCGCGGACAACTACCGCGTCGTCGTCGACGGGCAGATCTATGTCAACGGCACGCCGCAGCTCGCGCTCAAGGACACGCTGATCCGCCACGGCTTCCAGGACACGTACAACGTGCGCGCGGGCGGCAGCTATCACGTGCCGGTCGGCGGCAACAAGCTCATCGTGCGCGGCGGCGTCGGCTTCGACACGGCCGCGGCGAAGAAGGGCTGGCTGCGCGCGGACATCGACGGTGCGGCGCGCACGACCGCGACGGTCGGCGCCGGCTATCGCACGAAGCGGTGGGAGCTCAACATCGGCGGCGGCGCGATCCTCGAGGGCACGCAGACCAACGAGGGCGAGTGCAATCCGACGGTCTCGAACGTCTCGATGCTCGGGTGCAACGGCGACGGCGACGAGCGCGAGATCGACGAGCGCGAGGGTCCCGATCCGATCAACCCGATCGTGATCCCCAGCCAGCAGATCGAGGCGCCCGTGAACAAGGGCACGTTCAAGGGAACGTACGTGCTCTTCATGCTCGGGTTCTCAACCTGGTTCTGACCCGCGTCGCGGGCGGTCTCGTGCGCCAGAACTCGGGCGTCGCGATCGGCGGTACACTCGCAGCATGAGCACCGCGCGCCGGCTGCACTACACGTACGCGGACTACCTGCAGGTGCTCGAGATCAGCAACGTCAAGCTCGAGTATTGCGACGGGGTCATCTACGCGATGGCGGGAGGAACGCCAGCCCACGCCGCGCTCAGCGCGGCCGCGACCCGACTCCTCGGAAATGCACTCGCGGGACGGTGCATCGCTTACTCGTACTCGTCGGACCTGAAAGTTCGCGTCGAGGCGACGGACCTCTCGACGTTCCCCGACGGCGCGGTCATCTGCGGGGCCGTCCGGACCGCCGAGATCGACCCGCACGCGGCAGTCAATCCCGTGATCTTGGTCGAGATCACGAGCAGATCGACCGAGGACTACGACCGCGGGGAGAAGTTGAGTCACTACAAGCAAATCCCGTCGCTGCGCGCCGTGCTGTTTGTCTCGCACAAGACGCCGCGGGTGACGCTCGTCCAGCGCACGGCCTCGGGATGGGACGAGCGCGAGTTTCGTGCCGGGGAGAGCGTGACGATCTCCGAGCCCGCGAGCTCGTTCTCCGTCGACGATCTCTATGCGGGCATCTCGCTCGATGCGTGACCGCCAGCTGCGAGACCGTTTCTCGGTATGGGCGGGCTTTCTGATGTAGGTTCCGCCCACCATGAAGCGTGGGTTCGTCGTCGCGTGCTCGTTGATCCCATTCGCCGTGTCGTCGGCGTCGGCGGGCGGTCTGTTCCTCCCAGGATCCGGCGCGACCTCGACCTCGCGCGCGGGCGCCGCGGTCGCGTCTGCCGATGACGGCGAGGCGCTGTCGATCAACCCGGCCGGCCTCGCGAAGACCAAGGGCACCACGATCACGATCTCGCTCGCGCTGATCCGCTACTTCATGGAGTTCACGCGGCGCGGCACGTACGACGACACGCCGTTCGTCAACCCGCCGTACGAGGGCGCGCCGTACGCGACGATCGAGAACGATCCCAAGCCGCCGCTCGGCATCGGCAAGTTCCAGCCGATTCCGGTGATCGCCGTCGTGTCCGATCTCGGGGGACGGGTGCCGAATCTTCGGGTCGCGGCCGGCTTGTTCGCGCCGAGCGGCTATCCGTTCCGCGACATGACCGGCGGCTGGAAGTTCCCCGCTGCCGGCGATCCGACCGCGGACCTCGACGCTCCGCCGCCGCCGTCGCGCTACGACATCCTCACGCAGGAGAGCCGCCTCCTCCTGCCATCGATCGCGGCGAGCTATCGCATCCTCCCAGAGCTCGACGTCGGCGCGCGGTTCACCGCGGGCAGCGTGCAGAGCAAGTCGCAGGTCGCGGTGTGGGGCACGCCGTTCAACGTGACCGAGTCGGTGAGCGATGACTCGCTGTTCACCGCCGAGGTCAAGGATGGCTTCATCCCGGCGTTCGGCGTTGGCGTCACCTATCGTCCGACGCCGGCGATCGAGATCGGCGCCAACTTCAACTCGGCGATCGTGATCAAGGCGAAGGGCACCGCGACCAGCGTGAAGGCGCCCGGCGTGTCGGCGGATCGCGTGGTCGGTCCGCTGCCCGACGCGATGGCAGCGTGCGAGACGGGCGGCACGTTCGAGCAGCAGAAGGCGTGCATCAGTCTCCAGTTGCCGATGAACGCGCAGGTCGGTGCGCGCTACAAGTTCATCGGCGCGAACGAGCAGCTGCGCGGCGACATCGAGCTCGACGTCGGATGGGAGAACTGGGGCAAGCGGTGCGCGCTGCGCGACAACCCCGGCGCGCCCGACGACGGTCAGTTCGAGGACCTCGACTGCACATCGCCCGGCCAGTATCGCGTGGTGCTCGACTCGGGCCTCTACGTCAACGACGAGTTCCAGCAGCCGCTCGAGAAGAACTACGTCAACTACGGCCTGAAGGACACGTTCTCCGTGCGGCTCGGCGGCAGCTATCACCACCTCTTGTCCGACGGCCTCGACGCGAATCGCGTGATCCTGCGCGGCGGCGTCGCCTACGACTCGACCGCAGCGAAGGAGGGCTGGCTGCGCGCCGCCTTCGACGGTGCGGACCGCGTGACGTCGACGCTCGGCGCCGCGTTCCGGACGTCGCGGTGGGAGCTCACCGCGGGTGGCGGCTTCGTGTGGGAGGGCACCAGCACCAACCCGGGCGCCGCAGCTGACGGCAGCGACTGCAACCCGACCTCGACGAGCGTCGGCTGCGCGGGCGACGGTCAGGATCGCCCGATCGACGAGCGCCAGGGCCCCGACCCCACGAACCCGCTGGTCAACCCGGCGAACCAGGCCGAGAACCCGTACAACCAGGGCTCGTTCAAGTCGCACTACGTGCTGCTGATGCTGGGCTTCACGACCTGGTTCTGAACCAGGCGTCTACGTCGTTCTAAGGGTTGTCCCGTAATGCTGCCACTACGAGACATGCCGGTTCGCCGTAACACCGTTCCGACGTGGTCCTGCAGGCATGCAGGTCTCATTCGGGGTTGGTTGTTCGGCCGTGCCGACGTTCGTCGAGCCACCACCGTTC
>DATLHR010000478.1:0-7863 GCA_035539815.1 Kofleriaceae bacterium | reverse complement strand
CGCTGACGAGGCCGAGCTCGACGGCGGCCTCGCGCAGGGTCTTGCCTTTCATGTGGGCGTGCTTCGCGATCTTCGCCGCGTTGTCGTAGCCGATGTGCGGTGCGAGCGCGGTCACCAGCATCAGGCTCTGCTCGAGCTTGTGCTGGATCTCGGCCCGGTTGGGCTCGATGCCCCGCGCGCAGTGCTCGTCGAACGAGACGCAGGCGTCGCCGAGGAGGCGGATCGATTGGAGCGTGGCGTGCGCGATCAGCGGCTTGAACACGTTGAGCTCGAAGTTGCCGCTCGCGCCGGCGAACGAGATCGCGACGTCGTTGCCCATGATCTGGCAGCACACCATGGTCATCGCCTCGCTCTGCGTCGGGTTCACCTTGCCGGGCATGATCGAGCTGCCGGGCTCGTTCTCGGGAATCAGGAGCTCGCCGAGGCCGCTGCGCGGACCGCTCGCGAGCCAGCGCACGTCGTTGGCGATCTTCATCAGGCTCGTCGCCAGCGCCTTGATCGCGCCGTGGGTGACCACGATGGCGTCGTGCGACGCGAGCGCCGCGAACTTGTTCGGCGCGGTGACGAACGGCCGTCCCGTCAGGTCGGCGAGCTGGGCCGCCACGCGCACGGCGAACTCGGGGTGCGCGTTGAGGCCGGTGCCGACGGCGGTGCCGCCGAGCGCGAGCTCGTGGACAGCGCCCAGGGTGGCGCGGATCGCCGCGAGGCCATGATCGAGCTGCGCGACCCAGCCGCTGATCTCCTGGCCGAGGGTGAGTGGGGTCGCGTCCTGCAGGTGCGTGCGGCCGATCTTGACGATGTCCTGGAACGCGGTGGATTTCGCGGCGAGCGTGTCGCGCAGCTGGCTCACGGCAGGCAGCAGGTGCGTCTCGATCTGGGCGGCGACCGCGAGGTGGATCGCCGTCGGGAACACGTCGTTGCTGCTCTGCGACTTGTTGACGTGATCGTTGGGATGGACGGGTGACTTGCTGCCGCGCTTGCCGCCCGCGAGCTCGTTCGCGCGGTTCGCGATGACCTCGTTCGCGTTCATGTTGCTCTGCGTGCCACTGCCGGTCTGCCACACGACGAGCGGGAACTCGCCGTCGAGGTTCCCGGCGATGACCTCGTCGGCGGCGGCGACGATCACCCTCGCGAGCTCGGGCGAGAGGGTGCCGAGCTCCTGGTTGACGAGTGCGGCGGCCTTCTTGATCGTGCCGAGCGCCGCGATCATCGGGCGGGGCATCCGTTCACCGCCGATGCGGAAGTTCTGGAGCGATCGTTGCGTCTGCGCGCCCCACAGCCGCGCATCGTCGACCTCGATCGCTCCCATGCTGTCCGACTCCTTGCGCATGCTGCACATGCGCAAGGCTTACCACTAAGGTCAGAGATCGTCGTCGGCCGAGTATTGATGCTGGGCTTGTCCGCCCTGCGCGCGCAGCATGTCGAGGCGGGCGCCCACGTCGGCGAACGCGGGATCGCGCTTCTGGACCATCTCGAAGTAGTAGACGGCCTCGCCGACGTCCCCGATCGCCTCGTACGTGCACCCGATCTCGTAGTAGAGGCTCTGCCGCTCGCGATCGCTCGGCTCGGCGTGCAGGCCCTGCTTGAACGAGTGGATCGCCTCGTTCGGGTTGCCCTGCTCCCGGTGGCACAGGCCGATCATCACGTGGCAGTTGACCTCACGCCCCGGGGCGCGCAGCGCCTTCACGAAGGACTTGATCGCCTCCTCGTGCAGGCCCATCTCCTTGTACGCGAGGCCGAGGTCGTAGTGCGTGTCGGCGTCGCCGTCCTCGATCGGACGCTCGAACTTCACCTGCGGGCCGCGCTGCTTCTTCGGCGAGACGATCTCCGCGTCCGGGTCGAGCTCCTCGAGGTCGTCGTCGCCGACCTCCTCGATGTCGTCGAGGTCGATCGCATCGGTGCCGCCGGCGTCCTGCTCGTGCTCCGCCGGCGCCTCGCCGCCCATCGCCGCCTCGATCTCGCGCAGCTTGCCGAGCAGCAGGCGATTCCCCGGATAGCGCGCGAGCAGCACCTTGAGCGCCTCGATCGCCTCGGGATACAGGCCCTGGCCCGCGTAGAAGTCGGCCTCTTCGAGATCATCCTCGACGAGGCTCTCGGCGCGCGGCTGCTCGGCGAGCGCGTCGTCGTCGAGGCCGTCGTCGGCGAGCGCCTCCGCTCCGACGCTGGTGTCCTGCAGGTGCACCTCACCGTCGTAGGGCGGCGTCTGCACCGACTCGGTGCCGTACGGATCGTAGCTGCCGGCGACCGCGAGGCCGTCGTCGCCGACGTGGTCGTACGAGCTCGTGTCGGCCACGTGCTGCGATGCGGTGACCGGCATCGCGGTGTCGAAGCGCCGCGCCTCGTCGGGGTCGAACGGCAGATCGAGCTCGAAGCTGGCGTCGTCGTTGTTCGGAGCGAGACCGTAGTCCGGTGGCGGCTGCGGCGGACGCGCGGGCGCCGGACTGCCGTGCGCGAGCCCGAGCAGCTCGTCGGGATCGAAGTCGTCGATCGAGTCGCGCGCGCTGCTGGTGCGCGCGATGCCCATCGGGCGCTGCTGCGAGCGCGGCGCATCGTCGAGCGAGAGGTCGTCGAGATCGGGATCGATCGCCGCGACGCTGCCGCCCGTGTATTCGACCTCCGACGACGACGAGCTCATCCGCGCGACGCGCAGGCGGAACCGGCGGGCGAGCTCGAACGCGCCCGTGTGCGTGCCGTTGATCGCGAGCAGCTCGTGCAGGTACGCCTCGGCGCGATCCGGATCGCTCGGCGCGACGACCTCGGCGAGCTTGAGCAGCTCGACCTCGGCCTCTTGCTCGCGGCCCTGCGAGACGAAGATGTCCTTGAGCCGCTCGTGCGCTTCGACGTTGTCCGGATCGAGCGTGAAGATCCGGCGCAGGTGATCGACGGCCTTCTGGTGCAGGCCGTACTTCACGTAGACATCGGTCTCCGCGAGGATCTTCGAGATCTCCTCGGCGTGCTGCTCGCCGGCGGCCGACATCGCGCGCGGATCCGGCGCGGGCTCCATGTCCGCCGAGAAGTCGTGATCGTCGTACTCGGGGAGCGCGAAGTCACCGCCCGAGAGGCTGTCCTCGTCGACGAGCGGCATCGATCCGGTGAGCCCCGGGCTCTGCTGCGCCATCGCGGGCAGATCTCCGGTGATGTTGAACTTCGCCTCGTGGCTCGCGGCGCGCACCTGCGGAGGCAGCTGCGTCGCGGGGCGCACCGGCGGCGGCGTGGGCCGTGTCGGCGGCGCGGCGCTCGGACCGAGGAACGCGACCGCGTCCGCGTCGTTCGGCACGAACTCGAGGATCTTGCGAAAGACGTCGGCGGCCTTGTCGCGCTGCTTGTTCTCGGTGTGAACGCGCGCGAGCTCCTTGAGCACCGAGACCGTCTTCGCCTTCTGATCGAGCGCCTGGAACGCCTGCGCGAGGAGGCCGAGCGTCTCGACGTCGCGCGGATCAGCCTTGAACGCGGCCTGGAGCTTCTGCAGCGCGCGCCGCGGATCGTTGCGGCGCAGGTAGAGGCCCGCGAGCTCGCGATTGAGCACGTGATAGTCGGGGCGGTGCCAGAGCAGGCGCTCGGCGACCTTGAGGAAGTCGTCCTGGCGATTCTGCCGGCGCAGCTGATCGCACGCGATCTGGAACTCCTGCGCGGCCTCCTGCACGAGGCCTTCCTTCGAGTACAGCTCCGCGAGCTTGATGCGCGTCGCGATGTTCTCGGGATCGAGATCGACGAGCTTCTTGACCGTCGCGAGCGCTTCCTTGGTGTTGCCCTCGCGATGGAAGTGCGCGGCGACCGACTCGAAGTGCTGCATCGCCTCGGACATCTGACCGAGCTGGCGATACAGATCCGCGAGGCGAAGGATCACGTCGACGAGGCGCGGATCGAGCTTGAGGATCTGCTTGTAGACCGCGACGGCCTTCAGCAGAAAACCTTGCTCGTGATAGAAGCGCGCGACGCGCAGGTACGTCTCGATCGCGTCCTGCTTCGCGCCCTTCTTCGCGTAGAGATCGCCGATCTTGAGCCAGACGCGGACGTCCTTCGGATCCTCTTGAACGATCCGCAGGTACTCCTTCACCGCTTTGTCGATCTGTCCCTTATCGACAAACTTGCGGGCGGCATCCATGACCTTCTCTTTGTTGAGGGCCACGGCTAATTACATCTCCGGGTGCGTGGGGTCACAGGGCCGATCGAGGCGCAGCACGGCACACGGAAATATGCCCCGCGCATCACGGAAAGCGTACGGCCCGGCGCACCGTGGGGTCAAGGAAAAGCACGAGCATTTCCCGAGCGTTGCGCACGGCTGGAGCGCGCCCAGCCTCACAGCCTGGATCACATGTGATCCGGCGTTCAGGCCGCCGGTGTGCGCTCGGCCAGGAGGCGCGCCACGAACCCGGTGTCGAAGTCGCCTCGGATGAAGTCTGGGTTGTTGATGATCCGCCGCAAGAACGGGATGTTGGTGCGCGGCCCTTCGATCACCATCTCGTCGAGGCAGCGCCGCGCCCGGCGGATCGCGGCCGGCCGGTCCACGTCGTGGACGATGACCTTCGCGAGCAGCGAGTCGTAGTTCGGCGGCACGACATAGCCTGCATACACGTGCGTATCTACACGCACACCGAGCCCACCCGGCAGGTGGACCGCGGTGATCTTGCCCGGCCACGGCGCGAACGTCGTCGGGTCCTCGGCGTTCACGCGCAGCTCGATCGCGTGGCCGCGCGGCTTGCGCTCGTCGGAGAACGAGAGCGGCTCGCCGGCCGCGATGCGGATCTGCTCGCGCACGAGATCGAGGCCGGTGACCAGCTCGGTCACGGGGTGCTCGACCTGCAGGCGCGTGTTCATCTCCATGAAGTAGAAGCTGCCGCCTTCGTCGAGCAGGAACTCGAGCGTGCCGACGTTCGTGTAGCCGATCGCCTCGATCGCACGGACCGCGGCGGTCTGCAGCTTCTGGCGGACCGCGTCGGGCAGCGCGGCCGACGGCGCCTCTTCGATCACCTTCTGGTGACGGCGCTGGATCGAGCACTCGCGCTCGCCGAGGTGCATGTAGTGGCCGTGCTTGTCGGCGACGACCTGGATCTCGATGTGGCGCGGCTTCTGGACGTACCGCTCCATGTACATCTCGGGATTACCGAACGCGGCCTGCGCCTCGGTGCGTCCCTTCGCCCATGCGTCGAGGAGCTTCTCCTTCTCCCAGACGATCTGCATGCCGCGGCCACCACCACCGGCGGTCGCCTTGAGGATCACCGGGAAGCCGACGCGCTCGGCCGCCTCGAGGAGCTGCATCTCGTCGTGCAGGCCGGTCGAGCCGGGGAGCACGGGCACACCCGCCTGCTCCATCGCGGCGCGCGCGCGGATCTTGTCGCCCATCAGGCGCATCGCATCCGGCGGCGGACCGATCCACGTCAGCTTGCACTTGCGGCACACCTCCGCGAAGTCGGCGTTCTCGGAGAGGAAGCCGTACCCGGGGTGCACGGCGTCGGCGCCGGTGACCTCGGCGGCCGAGATGATCATCGGCACGTTGAGGTAGCTGGCGCGCGACGGCGGCGGCCCGATGCACACGGCGTGATCGGCGAACTTCACGTGCAGCGCATCGGCGTCGGCCGTCGAGTGCACGGCGACCGACTCGAGCCCGAGCTCCTTGCACGCGCGGATCACGCGGAGCGCGATCTCGCCGCGGTTGGCGACCAAGACCTTGCGGAACATCTTACGGCGCGATCTTGAAGAGGGGCTGGCCGTACTCGACCGGAACGCCATCCTCGACGAGGATTCCGACGACCGTGCCGGAAACGTCGGCTTCGATCTCGTTCATCAGCTTCATCGCTTCGACGATGCAGAGCACCGCGCCCTTGTCGACGCGGTCGTTCAGCGCGACGTACGCCGGCGAGTCCGGGTTGGGCTTGCGATAGAACGTGCCGACGAACGGCGACGTCACCACGTGCGACTTGTCGTCGGGGGCCACGGCGGGCGGGGTCGGCGCGAGGGCCGACGGCGCGGGCGCGTGGTACGCCGCCGGCGGGGCGGCCGGCATCGCGAGCGGGATCTGCTGGGGCGCGACCATCGGCACACCCATCGGCACCTCGCGGCGCACGGTGATCGTGGTCCCGTTGGACTCGATCACGAGCTCGGTGAGGTGGTGCTCGGACACGATCTCGGCGAGACCGCGCGCCATCGCGACGACCCCACCATCGTTCGCTTTCCCACCATCAGTGGCTTTGGTTGCGGCGACGGGCCTGGCTTTTTTTGCCATTGCGAGGCGTAGCTTCCACGTGCGCCAGGGCCGCGTCCAGTCCCAGGTAGTAGCTTTGTGGCCCAAAGCCCGAGATTTGCCCGACGCATTTCGCCGCAGTGATCGAGGTGTGGCGAAACGGCTCGCGCGCGTGGATGTTGGACAGGTGGACCTCGACGGTCGGCAGCGCGACGGCGTCGATCGCATCGCGGATCGCCACCGACGTGTGCGTGTAGCCGCCGGGGTTGATCACGATCGCGTCGGCCCACCCTCTCGCGCGCTGGATCAGGTCGACGAGCTCGCCCTCGATGTTCGACTGCGCCGAGCGCACCTCGGCTCCGCGCGCCTTGGCGCGGCGCGCGAGCTCGGCGTCGATCTCGGCGAGCGTGGTCTTGCCGTAGACGACCGGGTCGCGCGTCCCCAGGAGATTCAGGTTCGGCCCGTGGAGGACCTGGATCCGAACCTTCGCCGCCACGCGCTAGAGCTGGGCGACGAGCGTGGGCGTCGCGAGGCGCGCGAGGAACCGCGCCTTGCCGAGGTTGCCCTCGGGCGCGATCGCGATCGCGACGAAGTACTGCGGCGAGATCATCCGGCACACGAGGAGCAGGCGCTGCGCCTTGACGGACAGCTCCTCGAGGTTGCCGACGGCGAGGCTCTCGCCTGCCTTGCGGACCTGCGTGAGGATGAAGCTGAACTCCATCGCGACGGTGTTGACGTCGACGCGGTCCGACTGGCGGACGTAGGTCTCGACCGGGATGCCGTCGAGGCCCATGATGACGGCCGCGATACCACCATCGACGTTGTCGACGACTTTCTTGAGCGTTTCAGCGAACAAGGGCCACCTTGATCTCGACGTTACTAGACGGGTACGAGGTCACGCCAGCGATCGGGGCAGGATTACGGGGGAGGCGTCGTCGCGACGGTGGCCGGGCACACCAGGCCGCCGCTGCCGTTGACGCAGCAGTCCACGTTGCCGTCCTGGAACTGGTTGCAGGAGTTGCCCGTGCGGGGCGCCGCGTCCTCCGGTAGCGGGCAGGCCCCGACGATGTTGACCACGCACTTGTTGCACAGCGTCACGGGGAACGTGAACGACTGGCTCGTGACCTCGTCGCCGGCCAGCTGGCCGAACACGACGACGCTCGCGAGCAGCTCCGTGCTGAACGCCGGAGCCGCGTCCTGGTTGACGTTATCGATGCCCGGGCGCACGGCGATGATCTCGTCGATCAGGCGGCGCGTGAGCAGCTCGATCGCACCGTCGGTGATGCCGCCGTTGGGCAAGAGCGGCGCCGAGAACCGCGACTGGAACTTGGTGATGCCCTCGGCCTGGAGGCGCGCGAGGTCGAGGTCCGCGCGCAGCTCGGGGTCGGCGAACTCGATGTCGACGCGCGCCCCCTGGAGGATGATCGTGCGCTGGTCGATCTGATCCGCGGTCGCGGTGATCCGGCTCGTCATCTGCGGAAACATCTGATAGCCGCGAGGCGAGAACACCGACCACACACCGTGCGGAAGGAACAGCTCGGCCTCCGTCGAGGTGAACGTGCAGTCATCGCCGGGGGCGACGTTCTTCGTGATGAAGATGGCGCCGTCGCTGGAGTCGTCGACGCAGGCGCCGAGACCAGCGAGCAACAACGGAATGGTGAACGAACGCATGCTCTCCTCCG
>DATLHR010000477.1:0-14185 GCA_035539815.1 Kofleriaceae bacterium | reverse complement strand
CCGAGCAGCCGTCATCGGAGATGTCGTTGCCGTCGTCGCACGCCTCGCCGGGATCGACGTGGCCATCCCCGCAGGTGGGCGCGGTTTCGTCGGAGCCGAGGATGCAGCCACCGAGCACCAGCGCGAGCACCAGGACCACCTTCATGCCCCGACGGTACTCAGCCAGCTCCGAAAACAAAACACCCGTCAACGCGGCAAGCGAGGACGGGTGTTCGAGGCGCTAACGCGCATCGAGCTCAGAACAGCGTGATCGTCGTCGTGCCGAGATCCGTGACCTGGTTCCGATCACCGATCACCTTGGCGTCCATCAGCGGAGCGTCGCCGATCGAGCCATCATCGGGCCCGAGCGCGGAGACTTCGACGGTGTAGGTGCCGTTGAGCAGGCCGGCGGTGATGCCGCCGCCGTCCTCGCAGTCGAACTTGTCATCGCGGAACGTGTTCGGTCCGGTGAGCGTCGACAGCACACCGACGCCGTTGGTGACGCTGCACGAGGCCGGGGCGCCGCCGGCGTCGACGAGGTTCCAGGACAGCTGGAAGTAACCTCCGTCCTCGAGGATCGTGGTGGTGAACGTCTTGTCCGTGTCGATCACGTCGACGTACGCCGACAGCGACCGCGCGAAGACGTTGGAGCCGCCCTCGCTCGTGAGCTCGACCCACACCTGGTACACGCTCGGCGGCAGCGCCGCCGTGGTGCCCGCGTTGTCCTCGACGTCGAACAGGTCGATGATCGGCTGCCCGATGGGGCGGAACGAGGCATCGACCTCCTGCGAGTACACGGCCGCGGTCGTGGTGCCGGGCGGGTACGGGATGGCGGCGTTGTCCGCCAACGACTTCAGCGACCACTGCGCCGTGATCCGGGCGTCTTCTTCGCCACTGGAAATGACGCAGCCCGCAGCCTGCGAGACGAGTACGGTCATCAAGCTCGATAGGACAAGTTTCTTCATTGCTTTCTCCCCTCGGAGGTTCGAGGCCGCTCTGTAGACGGCGCGGCCACAGGTTGCTTCACGTCCCTCTCGATAGGCAACCGCCGCGCCAGCATCGTGCCGGTTTGCGTGACGCCGCGCAACTCAACCGCAGATGCAGGGCTGTTGCCCACAATACGAGACCTGAACGACCACCTCGATCGCGCCCAAGCTCACGGTATCGCCCAGGATCACCTGGCGGCGCTCGGGCGCGGGCACGATGTAGGTGGCGGGGTCCGCGGGGCCATCGGCACACTCGGGCGTGACGGAGAGCAATGCTTCGCCCTCGGGTAGATCAAAGCCGGTTACACCGTGGCTGTCTCCGCAACGCCACGCTTCGAACCCGAACCGGTCGCGGACCTGCCAGTCGAGGCGAATGCGGGTCACGACTCCGGTGCCGTCGAGCCCCGACTCGCAGTCCACGAATTTGTCGGGTAGCGAGCTCGACGCCGGGCGCAGCTTCCACGACAGCTCCACGGCGCCACCGTCGACGTCCACGCAGCCGACGGTCAGAGATGCGACGAGCGCGACGAGGCTCGATTTGACCGACACTCGCGACGCATGCTATCGACCAACAACTCGTCATGCCACGACTTTCGGCGGCAACTTCGGTAGGGGCGAGCCTGGACATCGTGCGCCTGTTCAACCATGCGCACTGGATCGTCCAGGCGGTCATGGTGCTGCTGGCCGTGATGTTCGTCTATGGGCTCTACATCATCATCTACAAGCGGCTGTACCTCGGCCGCGCTGCGGAGGAGTCGTCGCGCTTCCTCGAGATGTTCTGGAAGTCGCGCGACATCGAGCAGATCTACAAGGCGGCGCAGCAGCTGCGGAACAGCCCCATCTCGCAGATGTTCGTGGCCGGCTACACCGAGCTCGCGAAGATCTCGAACGACGAGGCGAACAAGGATGACCGCGAAGGCAGCCTCGCCAGCATCGAGCGCGCCCTGCGCCGCGCGCAGACCGCCGAGACCACCAAGCTCGAGTCGCTGGTCCCGTTCCTCGCCACCACCGGCTCCGCTGCGCCGTTCATCGGTCTGTTCGGCACGGTGATCGGCATCCTGTTCGCGTTCATCGACATCTCCGAGTCGTCCGGCGCCGCGACCCTCAAGGTCGTCGGCCCCCACATCGCGGAGGCGCTGTTCGCGACGGCGATCGGCCTCGTGGCCGCGATCCCGGCGGTGATGGCCTACAACTACTTCATGCGCCGGATCAAAGTGCAGCGCTCGGAGATGGAGGCCTTCGAGCACGACTACCTCAACATCATCAAGCGCCACTTCTTGAGGTGACCCATGGGGATGAGCGCCGGTGGTGACGGAGACCTGAACGCCGAGATCAACGTGACGCCGCTGGTCGACGTCATGCTGGTGCTGCTGATCATCTTCATGATCACGGCGCCGATGATGAACACCGGCGTCGACCTCGACCTGCCGCAGGTGTCCGCGAAGAACATCGAGGACCCCGAGGGCAAGCTCGTGCTCTCGATCGAGAAGAACAACAAGATCCACCTCGGCGGCACGCTCGTCACGTGGGCCGACCTCGAGGTGAAGCTCAAGGCCAACGAGCGCGTCCAGAAGGAGAGCGAGCTCTACATCGAGGCCGACACTGCCCTGCCCTACGGCGTGGTGGTCACGGCGATGGCGGTCGCGAAGAACGCGGGCGTGCAAAAGGTGATGATGCTCACCGAGCCCACGGATAACCTGGCCACGCGCCTCACGGATCTGGATCAGAACAAGACGCGCTGACGCACGTCGAACTACACATGAAGGACAGCGAGATGCATACGGTGGCGGGCTTCGGCGCCCTCCTGCTGTCCGCGGCGCTCGTCGTCCCGACGGTGTGGCTGACCAAGTCGCGGGCAGACACCAATCCGCAGCTCGCGGACATGGAGGTCATCGAGGCCTCGCTCGCCTACAAGAACACCAAGGCGCCCAAGCAGCCGCAGAAGGAGCGCAACGCGCCGGTGCCCGAGGTCAAGGAGCAGGGCGTCTCGCGCGACGAGACCAAGAAGCCCGACGAGAAGAAGGACAAGAAGGACGAGCCGAAGCCGGATCCCAACGAGGACCCGCTGGCGAAGTTCCGGCGGCCGCAAGATCCGGACCTCGAGTCCGGCAAGACCGATGATCAAGAGGGCGCCGCAGACGGCAGCGAGCTCGGTCGCGGCAACATCTCGAAGGGCGATCCGTACTTCCAGCGGCTGTGGGCCGACCTCGACTGGACGGTCCCCGAGCTCGCACGCTCGGGCGGCCTGCAGACGATCGCGTGCCTCGTGTTCTCCGCCGACGGCAAGATCACGAGGACCGAGTTCAAGGAGAAGGGCGACGACGACATCGCGACGCTCGCCGACAAGGCGATCCGTGACCTGAAGGACAAGCGCAACGCGGCACCCGAGGAGGTGCCGACGCATCTGCTGAAGCGACTCACCACGAGGGGCATATGTTTCAATCTCACCGCCAAGTAGCTGTCAGCCTCGTGTTCGGCCTCGCGCTCTCGGGTACGACGACGACCGCCGTCGCCGACAACGACGTCGTCATCGACGTGAACGCGCAGAAGAAGGGCAACTACCCGCTGGCGCTGCCCCTCGCCGTCGACGGCGATGCGGTCGCGAAGGAGATCGCGCAGGTCCAGAGCTTCGACATGTCCGTCGCGGGCGTGTTCAAGGTGCTCGACCCCGCCGGCTTCCTCGCCGACCTCAAGGCCGAGGGCCTGGGCATCCAGCCCGACAAGTGGAAGAACATCGGCGCGCTCGGAGTGATCAAGTACAAGGCGACGTCGACCGACATCGAGTTCCGCCTGTACGAGGTCTCGAAGGGCAACACCGCCGTGCTGTCGAAGACGTACAAGCGCGCGGGCCAGACGACGCGGCAGATCGTTCACCGCTGGTGCAACGAGGTCGTGAAGTACTACACGGGCGAGCCCGGGTTCTTCGGCTCGAAGATCGCGTTCGCCGCGAAGGGCAAGAAGGCCAGCGCGATCTACGCGATGGACTTCGATGGGCAGCACGCCTACGCGGTCTCGAACAACAGCTCGACCAACATGTTCCCGGCGTTCTCGCCCTCCGGCGGGCAGATCGCCTACACGAGCTTCATGCGCAACAACCCGGACCTCTACGTCGGCCCCGCCGGCGGAGGCCGGCCGAAGAAGCTGTCGGCGCAGCGCGGGATGAACACGGGGGCCGCGTGGTCGCCGGACGGGTCGAAGATCGCGCTGACGCTGTCGAAGGACGGCAGCCCCGACATCTACGTGATCAACGCCAGCGACGGCAGCGTCGTCCGCCGGATCACCAACGACCGCGCGATCGATACGTCGCCAGCCTGGTCACCCGACGGTAGCTCGATCGCCTTCGTGTCGGACCGCAACGGTGGGCCGCAGATCTTCGTCGCGCCGGCGAGTGGTGGTTCGGCCAAGCAAGTCTCGTTCAACGGCTCGTACAACACGACGCCGACGTGGTCGCCGAAGTCTGGCAAGCGGATCATCGCGTACACCACGCGCGACGGCGGCCGCTACGACATCGTGACGCTCGATCTCGATACGAAGCAGATGGTTCGCATCACGCAGAACGAGGGCAACAACGAGGAGCCCGCGTTCTCGCCGAACGGCCGCGCGATCGCATTCGCGCGTGCGGGCCAGGGCGTGTTCATCGCGAACGCCGACGGTACCGGCAAGGCCGTAAAGGTGTGGAGCGGCTCGGCGACGGGAGTCGACTGGGGCCCCGCGCCGAGAGATTGAGTACGCGAAGTTTTCCGACCTGGTTGTCCGCGACGCTGCGTGAGAGTGCGTACGAGTGAACTAACCTCGCACTCACCCCAACGATCTTTCGATCGACGTGCGTCGCGATCGATGATGTTGTGTAGTCTTTCGAGGAGTACGTCATGAAGGAGGGAAGCGAGATGGCGGAGAGAGCGATGGCGGAACCACGGCAAGGTGAAGGGGACATGGCGGGGATTACGAACATCATGAGCACCCGAGCGAAGACCATTCTCGTCGAGGACCACCCGCTGTTCAGGCGCGGGGTATACGCGGTCCTCGCGACAATGCCCGAGCTGGAGATCGTAGGAGAGGCCGGTACGGCCCTCGAAGCGCTCGAGCTCGCGCAGCAACACGTGGTCGAGGTCGCGGTCGTCGACCTCGTGTTGCCGGGCGCGAGCGGTGTGTCGGTCGCGTCGGCGATCAAGCGGCTGCACCCGGGCTGCAAGATCCTCGGCCTGTCGATGGTCGAGGAACCCACCCGCATCGCGGAGATGATCCGCGGCGGCGCCGACGGCTATGCGTTGAAGAACCAGACGCCGGCCGAGATCATCGAGGCGGTGCGCGCGATCCGGAACGGGACGCGCTACCTCGCGCCCGCGGTCGCGGCGGACCGCGTGGAGCTGCTCGTGAGCTCGGACGATGCCTGGCCGCTGATGCGGCTGACCCAGCGCGAGCGCGAGATCTTCGATCTGCTCGTGGCGGGCCGCTCGAACGACGACATCGCGAGTCAGCTGTTCATCGCGCGCCGCACCGTGGAGACGCACCGGCAGCACATCATGAAGAAGGTCGGCGCGCGCTCGCTGGTCGAGTTGATCCGGATCGCAACCAAACACGGCGTCGCGACGACCTGCGCGATCTAGGGGGAGCCACATGATGAGCTCCATGGTTACGGATCAGATCGCGATCGGCGTCGCCGAGCCCGTGTTCGAGCACGACCCGCCGATCGACGCGCGGGCACTGCTCGCGGAGCTTCCGGTGCCCGTGATCGCGGTGGATCGCGAACGCAAGATCCTCGTCGCGAACGAGCAGTTCTTCGCGCTCTCGGATCGCTGCAACATGGCCGCCGAGGGTGTCCTCGCGAAGCCGATCCTGAGCGCGATCGATCGCGTGCTCGCGACCGGGACGCCACAGCGCGTGGATGGCCCGGCGATCGAGGGCAGCGGGCGGATGTTCCGCGCCTTGCTGCGCGCGGTGTCGAGCGGGCGCAAGACCATCGGTGGTGTGATCATCGCGCTCGCCGAGGTCGAGGACTTCGACGCGGAGCAGGCCGCGCGCGCGACCATGCACCGCATGCGCGAGATCTCGAGCACGGCCCACGAGCTGCGCGCGCAGCTGATGACGCTGCTGCTCTGGGAGAACCTGATGCGAACGGAGCTGCTGCGCCCTGACGATCACCAGCGCGCACTGCAAGCGATCCGCGATAGCGCGTCGACGCTGTCGGCCCTCGTCGGTCGCCTGCTCGCCGCCGCTACCGCCGCCTGAGCGGCGTCAGCGCTTCATCGGCACGACCAGCGAGTCGAACTCGCGGCCGGTGCCGTCGATCGCGTGGAGGATCATCTTGTCGGCGAGGATCTCGCCGTAGATAAAATGGATGACCTCGTCGGCGTACGCCGTGAAGGACGAGGTCTTGATCGGCCGCGTTCCGCGTCCGCCACCGCCCGTCACGATGTAATCGATGCCGTCCTGCGTCTTCATGCGCTCGTAGTGGTGATCGTGGCCGGCCAGCACGAGCTGCACGCCGTGTCGCTTGGCGACGGGCGCGAGCAGGTCGCGGAGCTTGGTGTCCGAGCCGTGCTCGCCCGACGAGTACGGCGGCTTGTGGAGATAGACGATCTTCCACGGCGCCTTGCTCGCCGCGAGATCCTGGTCGAGCCACTCGATCTGCGTCGCGTAGTCCTGCTCGGTGTCGATCGCGGCGAAGTGCACCCGCCCCCAATCGTACGAGTAGTAGTTCTCGCCGCCGTAGTCCGGCAGGTTGAACACCGCGCGATACGGCGCCGCGTTCTTCGTCTCGTACTCGTGATTGCCGGCGACCGGGAAGAACGGGAGGTTGCGGAACAGCTCGGCGTAGACGCCGAACACGTTGTCCTCGAACTGCTGGAGCGTACCGCTGTCGTAGGCGATGTCGCCCATGTGGACGATGAGGTCGAACGGCACGGTGTCCATCTGCTCGCGCAGCGTCCACTGGTCGGTACCACCACCCCCGGAATCACCCATCGCGAGGAAGCGGATCGGCTTGGTCGAGTCGGCGGTCGGCGCGGTGCGGAAGCCGGTGCGCGCGGTGACCTGCCCGCCGGCGTCGTACACCGCATAGCAGTACGTCGTATCGGGCTCGAGGCCGGTCAGCGTGGTCCACATCTGGTGCTCGCTCGGACCGCGCGTGATCGTCTTCTCCTCGGTGGCCGCCGTGCTGCCGATCGGGGTCCCCGTCGCGGTCGTGAGCTCCACGCGCGAACGCTCCGGCTGCGTGGTCACCCAACCGATGATCGCCGAGCTCGTCGTCACCTGCTGTAGGTAAGGCTGACGCTTGATCGACGTCGTCGAGGGCATCGCCCCGCCTGCACCGCACGCCGCGACGATGGTCTCTGTCGGCGAGCCACGCTCGGCGAGATGCGTGCGATCACCATCGTGAGTTGCCGATACGTTGCCCGACGCATTCAGCCCGCAGCCTGCGAAGACGGCGGCAGCGAGGAGCGCGGCAGAGACATGCTGTGCGGTTTTGAAGGTAGCCACGAAGCATCGATGTAGCAGTCGTTCTCGTTGTGTCGAGCAAGCTCGTCGAGCCGGGGCGCACGCACTCCGAAGCGCTCCGAGGTCTCATCCTTGCACCATCGACGCGGAGTGAGCGGCTGGCGGATCGCGCGAGACGGCGAACGCATCGTCATCGATGGCGAGCTGCGCATCCACGATGGCGCCGAGATCTGGAGGGAATTGTCGCTCGCCGCGGCGTCACCGGGACCGCGCCTGGACTTCGACATCGCGGGCGCCCGCGTCGTCGACGGCGGTGTCATGGCGCTCCTCGTCGAGCGGCGCGCGATCTTGCTCCGGCGCGGCGTCGCCTCCGAGATCCTCGGAGCGAGCGAGGGCTTGCAGTCGGTCGTGCACCTCCTGCACGGCGATGAAGCGCCACCGCATGTTGAGGTGCAGCGCGAGCTCGGCTTCGTCGAACGCGTCGGCGTCGAGACCGCGAAGCTCGGCACGCGGGTGCAGACCGGCGTGGTGTTTCTCGGCGAGCTCGTCGCCTCGGTCGCCGGCATCGTGCGCCACCCGGCGCGTACCGATCGTCGCGGACTGCCGGCGCTCGTCGTCCGCGCGGGCCTCGACGGGCTGCCGATCGTCGTGCTGCTCAACTTCCTCGTCGGGTTCGTCATGGCGTTCCAGTCGATGCGCTATCTGCAGCTGTACGGCGCGAGTCCGTTCGTGGCGGACATCGTCGGGATCTCGGTGACGCGCGAGCTCGCGCCCCTGATGACCGCGGTGATCATCACCGGCCGCTCGGGTGCGGCCTATGCCGCCGAGCTCGGCACGATGCGCGTGTCCGAGGAGATCGACGCCTTGCAGGTGATGGGCATCCGCCCGGTCTCGTATCTGGTGGTGCCGCGGATCCTCGCGCTCCTGCTCGTCGCCCCTGCGCTGACCTTGTTCGCGGACCTCGTCGGCATCGCGGGCGGCCTCGTCGTCGGCGTGCGCGGACTCGGCCTCACGCCGCGCGGCTATCTGTCCGAGCTGCGGACGGTCATCGTTCCAGGCGACGTGTGGACCGGCCTCGTCAAGAGTGGCGTGTTCGGCGTCGCGATCGCGATCATCGGCTGCCGCAACGGCCTCGCGACCAGCGGCTCCGCGTCGGAGGTCGGCCGGGCCACCACGGCGACGGTGGTGCAGAGCCTGTTCGCGATCGTGCTGCTCGACACGCTGCTCACGATGCTGTTCCGGGGAGTCGGCCAGTGACCACGGTCATGCTGTCGGTCACCGACCTCTCGATCGGGTGGAGCGAGGGGAACGCGCTGATCGAGGGCGCGACGTTCGAGGTCCGCGCCGGCGAGATCTTCGGCATCCTCGGCCGCTCCGCATCGGGCAAGTCGACGATGCTGCGAACGCTGATCGGCCTCGAGCCGCCGCTCGCCGGCAGCATCGAGGTGTGCGGGCGACCGCCCGACCACGAGCACGCCGGCCCCCCGCCGTTCGGGGTGATGTTCCAGCAAGGCGCGCTGTTCGGCGCACTCACCGTCGGACAGAACGTCGCGTTGCCGCTCGAGCGCTGGACGCGTTTACCGCCCGATGCCGTCGAAGCGATCGTCCGCGCGAAGCTGCGGCTCGTCGAGCTCGAGGCCGCGTACGCTCAGCCCCCGTCGACCCTGTCGGGCGGTATGCGCAAGCGCGCCGCGATCGCCCGCGCACTCGCACTCGAGCCGCCGCTGATCTTCCTCGACGAGCCATCGTCGGGGCTCGATCCGATCACCTCGGCGGAGATCGATCGCTTGATCGCCACGCTCGCGCACGTGCTCGGCCTCACGGTCGTGATCGTGACCCACGAGCTCGGCAGCATCACGACGATCGTCGACCGCTGCGTGCTGCTCGACAAGGAGAGCCGCAGCATCCTCGCCGCGGGCGTACCGCGCGAGCTCACGCATCACCCGCACCCTCGCGTCCGCAACTTCTTCACACGA
This sequence comes from Kofleriaceae bacterium, assembly GCA_035539815.1. Lineage (GTDB taxonomy): Bacteria > Myxococcota_A > Polyangia > Haliangiales > Haliangiaceae > JABFXX01. The sequence goes on along the minus strand of DATLHR010000477.1, from coordinate 4,806 downwards.
TCGGCGGAGGCAGCATGACGAGCACCAAACGCGCGACGCACCTGAAGCTCGGCATCTTCGCGCTCGTCGTGATCGGAGCGCTGATCGCGATGATCCTCATGCTCGGCGCGCGCCACTTCCGCAAAGAGACCGTCACCTACGTGACCTACTTCGACGAGTCCGTGCAGGGCCTCGAACGCGGCGCCCCGGTGAAGTTCCGCGGCGTCAGCATCGGCAGTGTCGACTCGATCAGCGTCGCCAGGGACGGCCGCTACGTCCTCGTCAAGCTCGATCTCGACCGCCAGGCGGAGAAGCGGCTGCGTGCCTCCAGTGATCTCTCGCTGTTGCGCGCGCAGCTCGCCACGCAGGGCATCACCGGCGTTCGGCTCGTCGACATCACGATCGTCGATCCGATCGAACACCCGGCCCCGAAGCTGACGTTCGCGCCGGGGCCCAACTACATTCCCTCGCGCCCATCGCTGGTGCGCGGGCTCGAGACAGGCGTCGAGGAGATCCAGCGGAGGCTGCCCGAGCTGGCCGATCAGTTCGAGTCGGTGATGCGCAAGGTCGAACGCAGCCTCGATCATCTCGAGGAAGAAGGCATCATTCGCAAGCTCGGCGAGGCGATCACCGATGCGCGGGCGACCGCCCGATCGTTGCGCGCGTTCACGCGAGACGTGCAGCGCGAGAACCTTCCCAAGCGGACGTCGGAGGTCCTCGCGAGCATCGACGCGGCGGTCGCGAAGGCACGCCGCTCGTTCGAGGCCGCCGGCCACGCCACCACGAGCTCGTCCTCCGAGCTCCGCGCGACGCTCCGCGACCTTTCCGATGCCGCTCGCGCCGTACGCGAGCTGGCCAACGAGATCGAGCGAGCCCCCGACATGCTGGTCAAGGGCCGCTCCAGGAGACGCGAATGATCAAGCCGCTGCTCTGCCTCGCCCTCACCGCCTGCTCGCTCACCTCCAGGAGTCGACCGGTCGACGTGCGCTACTTCTCTGCGGACACGACGCTGATGAGTGCGCCCGTGCGGGAACGCACTCCGCCCTTTGGAGCGCGGCCGCCTCGCCTGCGCATGGGCCGCGTCACGGCCGGTGCCCACCTCAGCTATCGGATCGTGCACCGCAGATCGCCCGTCGAGCTCGGCATCTACGACGATCTGCGGTGGACCGAACGTCCGGACGACTATGTTCGCCGCGCCCTCGAGCGCGAGCTCTTCGAGGCGAGACCGCTCGTCGAGGCGGTGAGCGATGGTGTCCCATCGCTCGAGGTCGAGGTGCTCGCCTTCGAGCAGGTGCAGCGCGGCCTCACGAGCGCGGGGCGCGTGCAGCTCCGCTATCGGCTCGATGGTCCCGAGGACGTCCTGGCGAGCGGTGTGATCACCGTGGACCGCAACGCGCGCAGCGCGCAGATCGACGATGTGGTGGCGGCGATCGGCACGGCGCTCGCCGCTGCGACCTCGAAGCTCGCCGATGAAGTACAGAACGCGCTCGTCGAGCATCCCCGCTCGCCCGAAAACGGTTCGACCACGTCAGCGTGATCGCAGCGCGCGCCCGAGGATCGCCGAGCTTCGCGGGCACTACCGTTGCAGTCGTAGCGATCGCGCCATGAGATCCCGCGCGAACAGCACTCACGTGCTCGATCGCCTGCTGCGGCCGTTCACCAAGGTCGCGCCGGGCGAAGGTCTTCAGGCCTTGCTGATGCTCGTGTGCGTGATGCTGATCCTCACGGCGTACTACGTGCTCAAGACCGCGCGCGAGGGCCTGATCTTGTCCCGTGGCACGTTCGGCCTGCGCGGAGACGAGCTCAAGACCTACGCCACGGCCGTGATGGCGCTGCTGCTCGTGGGGGTCGTACGCGGCTACGGCACGCTGGCGAACCAGCTGCCGCGCATCCGCTTGATCAACGCGTCGTACGCGGTCGTGATGGGCTGCCTCATGGCGTTCTACCTGCTCGGCCGCGCGGGTGTGCCGATCGGCCTCGCCTTCTTCATCTGGCTCGGCATCGCGAGTGTGCTGCTCGTCGCACAGTTCTGGTCGTACGCGAACGACCTCTATAGCGAGGAGCAAGGGAAGCGCTTGTTCGCGATCATCGCGACCGGCGGCTCGATCGGTGCGATCATCGGTCCGCGCATCGCAGGCAGCCTCGACACCTTCGCGCTGATGCCGATCGCCGCGGGCATCCTGTTCGCTGCCGCGCTCGTGTTCAACCTGATCGAGCACGTGCATCAGCACATGGGTCCAAACGGCGTGGCCGAGAAGCCGCCGTCCGGTCAGGGCGGGTTCGCGCTCGTCCTGCGCGATCGGTACCTGTTGCTGATCGCCAGCATGCTGCTCGTGCTCAACCTCGTGAACACGACCGGCGAGTTCGTGCTGTCGAGCTTCGTCCGCGAGCACGCGCAGGCGGCGTACCCCGATGACGAGAACGCGCGCCGCGAGCTGATCAAGGCGTTCTACGGCAACTTCTTCTTCTGGGTGAACGCGATCGCGTTCGTCGTGCAGGCGTTCGTCGTCTCCCGCGTGATCGATCGCATCGGCGTGCGGCGCGCACTGTTCGTGTTGCCGCTCGTCGCCTTCGGTGCGTACGCGATGATCGGCCTGTTCGGCGGCATCGCCCTCGTGCGGATCGCGAAGATCGGCGAGAACTCCCTCGACTACTCGGTTCAGAACACGGTGCGCCAGGCGCTGTTCCTGCGCACGTCACGCGCCGTGAAGTACAAGGCGAAGGCCGCGATCGACACGTTCTTCGTGCGCGCCGGCGACACGCTCTCGGCGATCTTCGTCGGCGTCGCGATCCATCAGCTCGCGTTGAGCGCGCGCGAGATCGCGCTCGTCAATGTGGTGCTGGTGCTGCTGTGGCTCGCCATCGCGGCGGGCATCGCCTACCAGCATCGTTTGCTTGGCTCGCGTCGCGCGCCGAATGCACAGCCATGGACGACGCCGGTCCCCGCCGGCGCAGGAGCATCCGCATGAGAGCCATCCGAGAGTCTGTTGCCCTCGCCGCCGTCGTCGCGTGCACGGCGCTCGTACCCGGCACCGCTCACGCCCAAGCGACGTCGGCGCCCGACGATGTCGTTGCCCGTCCCGGCCAGGAGAGCGGCCGCATCGACGATGTCGAAGACGAAGACTCCGCGGCGCGCCAGGTCGGTCGCGGCGTGCTCTGGGTCCCGCGCGCCGCGTTCGGCGTCGCGATGGTGCCGGTGCGCGGCACGGTGTACCTCGCCGACCGCTATCGGCTGGGCGACCGCGCACGCCGGTGGTTCTTCAACGACGAAGGAACCTTCGGGGTGTTCCCGGTCGTGGGCTGGGACAGTGGCTTTGGCCCGAACGGCGGCCTCAAGCTCGTCGCGCGGGATCTGTTCGGGCACGAGGAGCAGGCGGAGGCGAAGGGCGTGATCGGATGGTCGTCTCGCGCGACCGCCCTCGGTCGCTTCAGCACGGGCGAGCTGCTCGGCGAGCGCACCACGCTCGGCTTCGAGGCGCTGTTCGATCGCAACCCGGCGCAGCGCTTCTTCGGGTTCGGCAACGGCGACGAGATCGACCCGCGCGACGACGAGCTGATCAATCCGAACGTCGATAACCGCGCGGTCGAGACCCGCTTCCGCCAGCGGCAGGCCCAGCTCGCCGCGGTGCTCGACGTCCGGCCGTTCGACGGCTTCCACATCCGGCCCGGCGCCAGGATCGCCGACGTCCGCGTGTCGAATGACATCGCGTCGGGGCTGAGCGAGCCGGCGATCGATCGCGTGTACGACGTCATGACGATCACGGGATTTCCCGAGTACAAGATCGGCTACGGCGAGCTCGAGCTGCGCCTCGACACCCGGCGCAGCTGGGACGACTACGAGTCGCTCGCCATGCCCTCGCAGGGCTGGCTGGTCTCCGCGTTCGCGGGGCGCGCGGCCGTCGACGTGGGCGACGACTTCTGGCGGCTCGGCTTCGACGTCCACCGCTTGTTCCACCTCGGCACCGGACCACGCTCGCTCGCGCTGCGGCTGCACGGCGAGGGCGTCACCGGCGACCGCATGGACACGCCGTTCACGGAGCTGCCGTCGCTCGGCGGCCCGTTCATGCTCCGTGGCTACGACCTCGATCGGTTCCGCGACCGGATCGCCGCCGTCGCGAGCGCCGAGTATGCCTGGGACCTCGCCGAAGCGGTGGCCGCCAGCCTGTTCGTGGACGCGGGCCGCGTGTTCCCCGCGCTCGACGAGATCACGCTCGACAACACCCGCGTCGGCTTCGGCGTCGGGCTCCAGGTGCACACCGCGCACTTCCTGCTCACGCGCGCGCAGCTCGCGTCGTCGATCGACGGCGGCCTGTTCTTGAACCTCGCGTTCGAGCCCGCATTCGAACCGCAACCGCGAGTCACGAGGAGGAACCGATGAAGCCCCGCACTCGACCTCTGCTGCTCGTCGCCGTGTCCGCCCTGGTGTGCGCGTGCGCGTCGGAGTCACCGAAAGCGACCAGCGTCCGGTTCGCGAACCAACCCGTGGTGACCCGCGTCGCGGATCGGGAGAACGTCACGAAGATCCCGCTCGTCCGCGCGTTCTACGACGTCTTCTATCAGCTCGAGGGGTCGTTCTATCAGCGCGTGGTGCGCGGGCTCGAGGTGCCGCGGCCGCGGCGCGCGCTCGGTGTCAACGCCCTCGACGAGGTCCCGAACTCGACGTGGTTCACCAACCGCAACACGGTGCGCAAGCTGACGCCCGAGGAGATCGCGGTCGGTCCGGCACGCTCGGGCAACCCCGAGGACTACACGCCATGGACGATCATCTCGACCAAGAACGGCGGCGTGTCGCCCGGCTTCCTCGTACGCGACTCGCGCGGCATGAAG
>DATLHR010000476.1:0-12956 GCA_035539815.1 Kofleriaceae bacterium | reverse complement strand
GCGCCACCGCGCTCGCCGTGGCGCCGATCAGATCGGGCGTGATCCACCTCAGGGCCTCGGCCAGCTGGTTGTCTCTGGTCGTATCGCCGTCGAGATCGAGGCCGAAGTCAGGCTCGAGCTTGGTGAACACGTAGAAGTTGTCCTGGGGCGCGGAGCCGGCGATGTAGATGATCGCGCTGGCGACGGTCGCGCTGTCGGTTCCGTACTGAAACCTCGTCGGCGTCTGCGGATTGCCGGTGCTCGCGGTGATCAGGACCGCGTACGGACCCGCGGTCAGTGCGCCGGGCGGCACGTCGAGTTGCGTGTCGGTCGTGTAGAGCTCCGCGGCCAGCGTCGCCTGGGTCGAGACCCCATCAGCGCTCGGATGGAGGCGCTGGAAACGAACCTGGTAGAAGGTCGGCGTGCCCACCGTCGGCGCCTGCCACGCGAGGTGCGGCGTCACAGGTACGTCGGCTTGCTGCACGAACAGACTGGTGCCGTTGATCGTTGGATTCTCGACGGGACCGAGCAAGGGTGCGACGGCCTGGCTTCCTGTCGCGGGGAGCAGATTCGTGTGACTGGTTCCGATCTGGAACCCACGCGCGAACGTCGTTCCGGGCAGCCAGTACCGCACGCCCCACAACGATCTCGCCAGCAAGGATGTCGTCCACCCTGGGAGCTGGCCGTAGCCGAGGTTGGTCGCCACCGTCGACGGTGCGTCGACCGGGAGGTGGATCAGTGCGTAGTCGATGCTGCCGGTGTACATGCCCAGATAGTCCGGCCCGGGAACGCCCTGGACGTCGACGTACGTACCGATCGAGAAATTGACCCTCGCCGCCCCCGCGTTCGGCCCGAGCTTGGTCGGATAACCAGCGGCCGGCGTGTAGCCCACGATCTGTGCGTACGCGGGCTGGTCGATGCTGACCGTGAACGTGGACGCGGTGGCGACATCGGAGAAGGTGCCGGTGATGTCGTTCGTCCCGCCCTGCGTCTGGGTGAACGGCGCGGGGGTCAGGACGCGTGTGAGCGCGTGATACGGGACCGGGGTCGCGTCCGCGGTCTGCCGCGCGGAGAGCTGGCCGACGAACAGCGCGTCCCCTAGATCTCCGCGGATCAAATTCGCCGTGCCGCAGCAGTCGAGTGCGTGCTGGTTCGACACAACCCCCGTGAGTGTCGTGGCACCTGGGGCGATCGTGAGGTGCTGCTGCTCCTCGAACCACCACGTGTCCGCGTCGGGCGCCAGGATCTCGATCCCGTCACCGTCCTCCCAAGGCTCGAGGTTCGTGATGTTCAGATTCAGCTGGGCCGACGTCGACGGTACGAGGCCCGGCCGCCCGGCTCGAACGACGCCTGCATCGAAGGCATCCGCGGCGGTGACGAAGTACCGGTTGTCGATGTTCAGCGTGACCGACCCCTCGGGCAGGCCCGAGATCGAGAACGTGCCCGCAGCGGTGCCGGTGCCGGTGATCGTGGTCCATCCGCCGCTGCCATCAGCGACGAGCGCGACCACCGGCGTGGTGGTGAAGTCGATCGGCTCGTTGATGATCCCCGACGTGCGCCCCCACGAGGTGATCGCCGAGCCCGTGAGCGTGCGCGTGCCGGTGTTCGGGCCGGCTTAGCCGCCGCTGAAGTGGACGACCTCCGCCTCGACGGCGCCGGCCACGACGCGACCGCCGATGCGCTCGAACTCGGTCTCCGAGCCGAGCTTGGTCCAGTACATCGAGGCGGTGGTGACGTCCGCGGAGACCGGTAGGCGGACCGTGATCGGCACCGCGAACACGACGCCCTCGGGTTCGAAGCGATAGACCGGAGACACCGCGCCTGCAGGTGCCGCCTCGCTGGTGGCCGTGACGCTGATCATCGTGTCGGCGTCGAGAGCGCCGGGCGGAACGACGATCTGGGGACCACCGGGCTCGCCGATCGTCCCGCCCTCGTCACCGACCATGCCCGAGGCCATCATGCTCGAAGGGGCGTCCGAGAGCGGCGCATCGGGAGGCAGCTCCTCGTGCACGCCGTCATCACCGCACGCCGCGAGGACCATCACGAGCACCCCCGAGCACACACAGATCGCGCGACGAGTATCCATCGAGCGACTATCGATGATGCCCCGGGCGCCGGGAATCCAGGGAATCCCCTACGCCGCTACCGCCGCGGCTTCACCGGTCTCATTCCTCGCTGTCCTTGTCCTTGCCCCGGCGTTCGATCCGGGCCGCATTGCCGAGCTCGCGATGGATCCGCGCGACGCGCTCGACCTGCCCCTTCGCCGGGAACCGCTCGTAGAAGCCCTCGACCTGGAACTGCCGCGCGAGGTCGCTCCACGGCGACAGCCGCCGCGTCCAGCGCTTGACGCGATCGTCCTTGGGCTCGGCGTCCTCGTGCGCGAGGTCGGCGCACACGCGGAGCATCGCCTTGAGCGTCACCGGGCGGGTGATCATGTAGCGCGGGTGGCCCCACGCTTCGCCCCACGCCTTCTCGGCGGCGCGCAGGAAGTCACGCACGATCTCGTAGTAGCGCTCGGCCTCGCGCGGGAGGTTCTGCTTCTTGCCGAGCTTCTTCCACTCCGACGACGCCCAGCGGTGCAGCTCGTTGAACAGCTCGGCCTGGAGGATCCACTTCTCCTGCTTGCTGCGGCCGCCGAGCCGATTGATCTTGTAGCGCAGCGGGCTATCGCCCTCGCGATAGAGGTGATCGACGATGCGCGCGGCGAACTTCTTGTCGGGCGCGGCCCACGACACCTTCTCGTACAGATCGACGAGGTGGCTCTTGTTGATGCGCGTCGGCGTCGAGTTGATGATGACGAACATCTCCGTCGCGAAGTCTTCACTCTTGCCGTCGAAGATCACGCACGGGACGTGGATCGTGCGCGCGTCGTCGGGGCGCTCGCGGCGGAAGAAGTGCAGCGCCGCGAGCCGGTGCTGGCCGTCGATGATGAGGTACTTGCCCTTCGGCTCGGTCAGGTTGCCGACGTTGGTGAACGGCTTGACCGGGTCGAACTTGAGCTTCTCGTCGGTGAACAGCAGCACGGTGCCCGGGATGGGCGGCTGGCTCACCGCGGTCTCGTAGAAGTTCTGGATCTGGCTGACCTTGGCCTTCGACAGCTGGCGCTGGAACGCGGCGTCGCTCGCTTCGATCTTCGAGATGAACTTCGCGACCTCGTCATCGTCGGCGACCTCCTCCCCCGGCAGGCTCGGTGCGCCTTCGGCGTAGAACCGGCTGATGAAGCGCGCCTTCTCGAGGATGTCGTCGACGGGGTACGCGCAGAAGTAGAAGACCGAGTCCTTCTGACGGATCTGGGTGGCCAGCACGGCCCAATCGTAAGAGATCTCCCGAGCAGGCGGGGCTCAGTCGATGTCCCAATCGATGTCCGACATGCTCTTGTCGTTGCGGATGTTCACGGCACGTGTCCGCTCGTCGGACGGCTGGCTGGCGCGGCGCTGGCGCTCGAGCTGCGCGTAACTGTCGACCGACGCGAGGCTCGTCGCCTGGTTATCGAGGTCGTCGGGGAAGCCGACGCCAGGCTCGGTCTTGGGGACGGTCTCGAGGAACTTCTGGACGTGCGGATCGAGGATGGTCGCGGGCTGATCGAAGGCGTCGTTGTCGAGCGCGCGCGCATCGATGTTCGCCATGCGCGTGGGCTCCTGCCCGAACGGCTCGCGCGAGGGGGGCGGCAGCGGCTTGCCCGAGGGCGCGGGGCGCTGCGGCACGAGCGCGGGCGGCCGCGACGACGAGGCCGGCGACGGCGGCGGGTTGCGCACGTCCCGCAGGATCTGATCGTTGACCTGACGCGTGGGCTCCTCGTTGAACGGCGCGGGGACCGGCCGGCGAGCGGGTTGCGGCGGCTGGACCGTGGGTCGCTTGCCGCGTGACTTGCTCGCCTGCGCCTGCGCGAGCCCGACCACGACGGCCGGCTTGGCAGGCACGTCGAGTCGCGGCGGCGCAGGCGGCGCCATGGACGGCGGATGCGCGGGCGAGTCATCCTCGAAGTCGAAGTCGAAGCTCTGCGCGGGCGGCGCGCCGATGAACACCTGCGAGTCCTCGTCGGCGAGGCGGCCTCCTTCGTCGCGCAACATGCGCAGGATGCGGGTGCGCTCGCCGGAGGTCAGCTGATCGCGGCGGCCGTGGCCGCTGTGGGTGCTCGCGTTGATAAAGCCGCCCTGCGACTTGCCGCGCTTGGCGAACTCCGAGAGCGGCACGGGCGCCTCGAACTTCTTGCCGCGGGCTGCTGCTGCGGCTGCGGCCGGCGGCGGCGTGAGGCCGGGCATCGGCGGTGGCGCGGTCGGCGGGCGCACGGCGCGCGCGGGCGGCGGCGTGTGTGCCTTGCTCGAGAAGATGCTGGTGGCCGAGCGCAGCCACTTGCGCGGACCGCTCACCGGCGGCGCCGGCTGGGGCGGCATGCCCAGGCCGATCGCGGCCGCCGCGGGTGGGAGGCCGACGCTGCCGCCGAGGATCTGCGACGCGGCCCGGGCCGCATCCTCGGGGCAATCGATCGCGTAGGGCGCGAAGCGGCGAAGGATGTCGTCGCTCTTCCCCATCTGGTGCTGGTGCGGCCGCTCGACGAAGCGCACGCCCATCTTCTCGAGCCATGCGATCGGAGGATCGGCACCGATCAGCACGAACGCGCCGTCGTTCGGATAGCGCTTCTGCGAGCCGTCGCCGAGCGCGAGCGTCACCGCGTCGGGCTCGAAGTTGACGACCTGTGAGCCGAGCTTGGCCTTGATGCGTCCCTCGGCGGCGTACTGCTCGATCGTCTGCTTGTTCTTGGGCGCGGCGCGATTGAAGCCCTTGCCGCGGTACGAGATCATGACCTTCGCGCCCGCGTCGGCGAGCGCGAGCGCCGCTTCGCACGCGCTATCACCACCACCGACGACGAGCACCGCGCGACCGCGCCACTCGTCGGGGTCCTCGAGCAGGCTGTAGACCTTGGGCAGGTTCTCGCCTTGGACTTGCAGCGTGCGCGGCTTGCCGCGCGTACCGATCGAGAGCACGACGCGCTGCGCGCGATACGCACCGACGGTGGTGCGGATGTCGAACGCGCCGTCGGGGCCCCGCTGCACGCTCTCGACGGACTCTCCCTGACGCACGCGCACGCCGACGCGATCGAGCAGCTCGCGCCAGATCGGGATCAGCTGCTCCTTCGCGCTGTCGAACACCGGCAGCAGCGACAGGTTCTGCGTGTCGTACGGCTCGGCCATCACGAGCTTGCCCTTGGGGTAGCGCGCGATCGTCGACGCGATCTGTTGCTCCTTCTCGAGCACCACGTACGACAGGCCCTTCTGGATGCAGCTCAACGCCGCCGACAAGCCACCCGGGCCGGAGCCGACGATCACGACGTCGACGACGGTCTCGCTGCGGCCGAGCGCGCCCGGGTACATGCCGGTCACGAGCATGTGCTCGATGACGGCGCGCCCGAGGTTCGCCGCGTTCTTGACCAGCGGCTTGCCGGCGACCTCGCCGATCAAGTACTGGCCCGGCACGGCGGTCTGGAAGTTCTCGTCGATCTCGGGGATCTTGAGCGGTGGCGGCGTGCCGCCCTCGGGGAACATGACGAGGGCTTCGGTCGGGCACGCGAACATGCATGCCTCGCACTGGATGCAGTCCTGAAACCGCAGCACGCGGCTCTTGTTCGCGACCAGGTCGAGCACGTTGGTCGGGCACACCGCGACACACGCATCGCACCCGGTGCACCGGTCATCGTTGATGTCGTGGATCAGGATCCGCGGACCGCCGACCTGCGCGGGCTGCACCATCGCGTGGTGGCGCTTGCGGGCGGACAGCATCGTGAACACCGCCATCACGAGGACAGCGAGGCCCCCGAGCGCCAGCGGGACGACCCAGGTCACGAGGTGAGGATACCCTACTTAGGGGGCGTACGCGCCTCGACGTGCTCGACGAAGAAATCCTGGACATCTCGCATGAGTCCATCGAGCTCACGCCCGGCGACCTCGATCGGCGCGCCGATGGTGACGTCGACGGGCTGGCCGGTGCGCGCCGACTTGCCGCCGCGCGGCAGGATCTGGATCGTCCCCCGGATCGCGACGGGGACGATCGGGGTGGCGGTCTCGAGGGCGAGGTGGAACCCGCCCTTCTTGAGCTTGCCGATCCGGCCATCGCGCGAACGCGTGCCTTCGGGCGCGAGGTAGATGCTCACGCCGTCGCGGACGAGGCGCGCGGCGTACTCGATCGAGGCGAGGGCGCGGACGTGGTTCGATCGATCGACCTCGATGAACTCCGCCGCGCGCAGGCCGCGTCCCCAGAGCGGGATCTGGAACAGCTCCTTCTTGCCCAGCATCCGGATCGTGGGCGACGGCAGCGTCGCATAGAGCACCGGGATGTCGAGGTGGCTCTGGTGGTTCGACATGTACACGTACGCGCGCCCCGGCGGCACGCGCTCGGCGCCCGTGGCGTGGAGGCGGATGTCGAGGAGCTCGACGACGCGGCGCCCGAACCACCGCGTGCGCTCATCGATGGACTCCCGCTGGAGATCGCCGCGAACGAGCTCGACGAGCGACGGCGCCGTGACGCGCGCCATCGCACCGAGTACGCGCACGCTATCGATGAGCGACATGGTTTGCATCCTACTCGCGACGTGCGCCCAGGTGGGAGATGTCGACATTCGCGCGATCGCGTTCGAGATCCAGCGTGCGTGTTACCTTGTGTTCGATGTCGCGCTCGCTAGCGGTCCTAGCCGCTTGCTTGCTGCTGTGCAGCCGCACGGCAGGAGCGGACGCGATCGACAGCAACGTCGCGCAGCTCGAGAACGGGCCGACGTACAAGGTGCGGCTCGCGGCCGCGCTCGCGCTGTCGAAGTCGCGTGATGCGCGCGCGGTGCTCGCGGTGGCGAACGCGCTCGAGCGCGACGACGATGCCACCGTGCGCCGCGTGTCCGCGCTCGCACTGCAGACGATGATCGATGGACGCACGCCGAACGATGCGCGCGCGCTCGGGATCGAGGCGCTCGAGCGCGCCTCGACGCTCGACCGCGACGCGAAGGTGAAGTCGACCGCGACCGCCTCGCTGCGCGCCCTCGCCGCGTTCCGCAAGAAGCGGGCGGCGACGAAGGGACCGCCGGTGTTCGTCAACGTGGATGCCACGATGGATCAATCGAAGCGGCTGCCCAAGGACGCGAGCCTCAACGTCACGAAGATCGTGAAGTCGAAGGTCGAAGGCACGGGCTACGCGACGACATGGCCGGGCGGCTTGCCCACGCAGGCGGAGCTGTCGTCCAGCCGCTCGCGTGCGTTCATCGTCGCGGCCTCGGTGAAGAAGGTCGATGTGAAGAAGGCCGGCACGCAGACACAGATCGCGTGCACGGTGGCGATCCGGGTCGCGCCGTGGAGCGGCAAGGACGGCGGCGAGAAGTGGGAGGCGAACAAGGCCGCGACGGCGAGTGGCTCGGCGAAGGCGAGCACGAGCTCGCGCGAGCGCGATATCCAGAGCGGCATCCGCGACTGCGTCGAGGCGGTCGCCGAGGACGTCGCCGCGCGCCAGGTCGTGCCGTTCTTGAAGCGCGTCGCGCTCGTGCCGTAGTGGTTCAGTGGACGTGCACGGTGACCTCGGCGGACAGGCCGGGGCGCATCGCGACCTCCGGGACCTTGTCCCACCGGATCTTCACGGGCACGCGCTGCACGACCTTCACGAAGTTGCCGGTCGAGTTGTCGGCCGGGATCAGCGAGAACCGCGAGCCGGTCGCCGGCGCGATCGTCTCGACGACGCCGTGGAACGTGCCGCTGTACGCGTCGACCTCGATGTCGACCTTGTCGCCGGGCTTCATCGCGCCGATCTGGGTCTCCTTGAAGTTCGCGATCACGTAGGTCTCGTCGGGGACGAGCATGAGCAGCGCCGCGCCGGGTGACACGGTCTGCCCCGGGTGTGCGCCGAGCCGCGAGATCACGCCGGAGGTCGGCGCGACGACGGTCGCGAACGAGCGGTTGAGCCTGGCGTTATCGAGGGCGTTCTCGGCGATCTTCACGCGCACGTGCGCGAGCTCCGCGGCGGCGCGCGCCGCGGCGACCTGCTGATCGACGGGCCCACTCTGGGTGACGCGGCCCTCGGCCTCGGCGACACGAGCCTGTGCGACGCCGCGGTTCGCGCGCGCGAGGTCACGCTGCGCGATCGCCGAGTCGAGGGCGGCCTTCGCGACGTCGTAGGCGCGGTTTATCTGATCCATCTCGCTCCTGGTGATCGCCCCCTTCTCGAGGAGCTGCTGCGAGCTGGTGCGCTCGGTGGTGGCGAGCGCGAGGTCGGAGCTCGCGCGCGCGACCGCGGCCTCGGCGGCGCGCGTGGCATCACCGGCGCTCCTCACCGACGCGCTCGCGCCGGACAGCGATGCCTTCGCCGACGACAGGCCGCCTTTCGAGGATGACTCGATGATGCCGACCTGCGCATCGGCGACGGCGGACTGCTCCTTCGCGGCCTCGAGGTCGTACTCGGCGCGCTTGACCTCGACGTCGAGGATCGCGGGGTCGATCTCGAACAGCACGTCACCCTTGTGGACGCGCTGGTTGTCCGTCACCTTCGCCGTCATGATCACGCCGCCGACGCGCGCGGCGACGGGCACGACATCGGCCTCGACCTGCGCGTTGTCGGTGGACTCCTTGCCGGCCGTCCACCAGCGATGTGCGTACCAGCCGCTCGCGGCCAGCAGGGCCACGATGGCGAGGATGAGGTACGCGCGCCCGGCGCGCTTGGTGCGTTCAGTGGCGGTCTTGTTGACGGCTTCCATCGGTTACTCCATCGACATCTCGACATGCGCCGGCTTCTCGTCGCGGCGCACGCGCAGGAACAGCAACAACGGCAGCACGACCAGGAACGTGATCATCTGCAGGATGAAGGTCTTGTCGAAGCCCATCACCGTGCCCTGGATCGCGGCGCGGCCGGCGAACGACTTCTGCATCAACGCGGTCGCGAGGTCGGGAGACATCCCGCGCGCGAGGAGCGCCGCCTTGGTGTGCACGGCCTCGGCCGCGACCTCGGGCCGGAGCAGCGTGACGTTCGCGGCGAGCCCCGCGGTCGCGCTGGCGCTGTAGCGCGAGAACAGATTTGCCACGACGGACAGGCCGATCGAGCCGCCGATCTGGCGGATGAAGCTGTTGACGCCGGCGGCGGCCGCGAGCTGATCGCGCGGCACGTTGGACAGCGCCGCGGTGGTGAGCGGCACGAACAGGAACGCGAACCCGATGCCGGTGATCGCGAGCGGCGCGAGCAGGTGCTCCGTCGGGGTCTGCAGCGTGATGTCGGCCTGCATCCAGCACCCGAGCGCGGCGGACAGCATGCCGAAGCCGACGAGCCACGCCGGCCGCACCCGGTTGTAGAGCTTGCCCACGATCGGGGTCGCCACCATCATGGCGATCGTGCGCGGCAACAGCAGCACACCCGACTGCGTCGCCGAGTAATGCATCAGCTCCTGCGTGAACACGGGCAGCAGGAACATCGACCCCATCAGCACGGCGAACACGAGCCCCGAGATCGCGGTGCCCGACGCGAACGTGGGATCGCGGAACATGCGCAGATCGATCACCGGTGCGACGGCAGTGAGCTCGCGGATGATGAACGCGGCGAGGCCGACGCCAGCGATGTAGGTCGCGACCAGGATCTTCGTCGACTCGAACCAGTCCTCGCTCGCGCCTTCTTCGAGCACGAACATCATCGCGCCGACGGCGATCGCCATGAGGACGATGCCCTGCCAGTCGAGGTTCGCGCGCAGCTTCGCGGCGTACTTGCGCTGCGCCACGAGCACGTCTTCGGGCTCGTAGACGTTGCGCCACGTGAGGTACGCGCCGAGCACGCCGACCGGCAGGTTCACGAAGAAGATCCACGGCCACGACATGTTGTCGGTGATCCAGCCGCCGAGCACCGGCCCCACGGCGGGACCGACCATGATCACCATCGAGAAGATGGCCATCGCCATGCCCTGCTCGTTCGGCGGGAACGTCTGGCGCAAGATCGCCTGCTGCGTCGGTTGCAGCGCCCCTCCGCCGAGGCCCTGCAGGATGCGCCACAGCACCAGCATCTCGAGGGAGCGGGCGGTCCCACACAGCACCGAGCCGAGGGTGAAGATGACGAGCGACGCGAGGTACACGCGCTTCTGGCCGAAGAACGAGCCGAGGAAGCCGGTCAACGGCATGACCAGCACCATCGCGATCATGTAGGCCGTCGTGATCCACGTGATCTCTTGCAGCGACGCGCCGAGCTCGCCGCGGATCTGCGGGATCGCGACGTTGACGATCGAGGTGTCGATCGTCGCCATCAGCGAGCCGAACGCGATCGAGATCGCGACGGTCCACTTGCCCGCGCGCGGCGCGCTGCTCACCGCTTGCGCCTCGCGCCGTCGAGCACGAGCGACACCACGGCATCCGCGACCTCGGGAAACGATCCGCCGGTCTCGACCCGGTGGACGAGCACGGCGCGGAGCGAGCCGATCAGCATGATCTCGACGATCTCCGCCGAGCTCTTGGCGATGACGCCCTCGGCGACGCCTGCGACCACCATCTCCGCGACCGCAGCACGCAGGTCGGCGTGCGAGCCCTGCGGCTTGAGGTGCTCGGCGGAGAACACGACCTTGACGTAGCGGCGGTGCTCCTCGAACGCCTGGAACAAGGCGCGCATGAACGTGCGCAGCCGCGGCTCGAACGCGAGCTCCTTGCCCGCGCCGATCGCGGCGAGCAGCTTCGGGCGCAGCGTCGCGCGGCGGGTCTCGAACAGCGCGCGCACCATGGCGTCGCGGTCCTCGAAGTAGTTGTAGAGGGTCCCAACGGCCACGCCGGCCTTCGCCGCGATCTGGGTGAGCGCGGTCCCCTGCAGCCCCTTCTCCGCGATCAACTCCTCGGCCGCGTCGAGGATCGCGGCGCGCACCTTCTCGCGCATCTGCGTCCGCAGCGCCATCCGCCGGCGGCGGATTGAATCCAGATTCACGAAAATGAATCTACGTTCACAGCGAGAGCTCGGCAAGGGCGTACGATGCCGTCATGCGTGGAGCTCACCTGCTGCTGGCGCTCGTGGTGGTCGGCTGTTCGGGTGACACCAAGGGCAGCTCCCAGGATGGCGGCGAGGGCGACGATGCCGGCAACGGCTCCGACGCCGGAACGGTCGACGACGATCCGGTGCCGGCGGATGCGATCTACCTCGACCCCGTCAACGGCAGCCCGACCGCCCCCGGGACGGCCGATGCGCCCTGGCCCGGCCTCGCCGACTCGATCGCGGCGGGCCTCGTCGCCGACGTCCCCGACGGCAAGACGCTGGTGCTGCTCGACGGCAACCACGGCAACGCCACGTTCGAGGGAGAGCACGCCACCGCCGTGACCATCCGCGCGGCGCCGGGCGCCACCCCCCAGCTCGGCCGCCTGGAGCTGAAGCGTGGCAGCGGCTGGCACCTACGCGGGCTGACCGTCAGCCCGGCGTTCGCGGCAGCGCCGTACAGCGGCAACATCGTCTCGCTCGGCGAGAGCGGCACCTCGACCGACCTCGTGCTCGAGGACAGCGTGGTCTACACGGCGGCTGACGCCAGCGCGTGGACCGTGGCGGAGTGGATGTCCGCCAACAGCGGCATCCTCCTCGGCCGCAACGGCACCGGCCTCGCCGTCCGGCGCACCCACGTCTACAACGTGCGGTTCGGGATCGCGATCACCTCGTTCGACTCCACGCTCGAGGGCAACCTCGTCAACGACTTCTCGGCGGACGGCATCCGCGTCACCCGCGACGGCGGCAAGGTGATCGACAACGTCATCAAGAACGTCTACGTCGGCGACACCGACGGCGACGCCAACCATGACGACGCCATCCAGTGCTTCCTGTTCAACGTCGGCACGGGCACCGTTCGCGACGTCACGCTCCGCGGCAACATCATCATCAACCGCGAGGATCCGGCGCAACCGTTCCCCGCGTTCCTCCAGGGCATCGGCTTCTTCGACGGCCCGCTGGTCAACTTCACTGTCGAGGACAACGTCGTGTTCGTCGACCACTACCACGGCGTCTCGCTCTACGACGCCCAGGGCTCGCGCATCACCAACAATCTCACCTACACGCGCTGGGGCACCGAGCGCCGCCCGTGGGTCATGCTCGGCCAGAAGCTGAACATGGCGTCGGGCAACACCGTCCACGACAACATCGCTCACAGCTTCAACTTCACCGCCGACGCGACGGTCGACGCGGCGAACAACACCACGGTCACGGAGACGGTCGCCGAGGAGCGCCTCGCCGCGCGCCGGACCGCGATCGAGGCCGCGTGGGGCGCGACGCTGCGCGACGGCGCGAAGCGCTGAGCCATGGCGTCGTCGTCGCGAGCCTCAGCGGTTCCTGCTGTGCCCGCGAACGCCACGCCATGCCGCGGGTCGATCCACGATGCTTCAGGCAATCCGCGTCGACCCTAGCGCGCGCGGCGCTGCTCCTCACGCCTCCGCACCGCCGGCACTTCTTCGAGCTCGAGCAGTCCGCACCGTCGCCAACCCACGTTGAGTAACCACGATCCCGCCGGTGCGACCGTCCGTTCTTCCGGAGGCATCAGACCTCGCCTCCATCCTTGATCACGCCAGCCATCAAACCACCACGCCGACGAGAACGGATCGATCCCGTTCCACCGAGCGTCGAGATGCTCGCCGTGCCGCCGCGCGTTCTGCATCACGTAGCAAAGCGCCGCGCGCGTCTGCCGCGGCGTCTTGATCACCTCGCAGTGATAGCGGTCGTCGAACACGCGGCCCTTCCGTCCGAGCACGCGGTTGAGCCCACGCGCCACGCGCACCTCCCATGCCTGCACCCCTGCCGCCAAGCTCGCCGCATCCTTCGCCTCGCAGATCATGTGGATGTGGTTGCCCTGGATCGAGAACTGGCAGATCCGGAACGCATCCTTCTGACACCCACGGACGAACGCGCGCCGCAGCACGCTGCACAGCTCGAAGTTGCGTAGCCGCGCCACATCGGAGCGCACGCGCGTCGTCACGTGCACCGGATAGCGAAACGCCGTCGACGGCCGCTTCACATGCGCG
>DATLHR010000475.1:0-3838 GCA_035539815.1 Kofleriaceae bacterium | reverse complement strand
GTCGGGCTTGGTATCGGGCTTGGCGGGGGCCTCGGGGGCCTCGGCGGCCCCGGCGGCGGGGACGGCGACCGCTGGCGATGGCGAGGAAGGCGTTCGCGGGTCCGGCTCGGACTGCGCGAGGCGCCACGCGATCACGCCGCCGCCCGCGAGGGCGAGCGCGAGGGGGACGGCGAGCAAACTGCGCGAGCGGCGCACCGGCGACGGTTCCGCTGCGAGCGGCGCGCTGATCGGACGCGCGGGCGCCGCGCTCGCGGGCGGCGGAATGATCGGTTCGTTGGCGCCCTGGATCGCGGCGATCAGCGACGGCTCGTCGGGGACCTCGAGAGGCGAGGCGGAACGGCTCGCTCGCGGCGAATCGCCGGTGGCCGCGACCGCGCGCGCGATCGCGCGGCTCCCGAGGACGAGGCCGGTGGAGAAGGCGAAGGCTTCGAGCCGATCGGCGAGTTCGGCCGCGGTGGGGATGCGCGCGAGCGCGTCGTATGCGAGGGCCTCCATCGCGAGCTCGGCGAGCTCGGGGGCGATCGACGGATCGAGCTGCCGCGGATCCGGGACGTCACCGGACAGCACGCGGTGGAGCGAGGCGACATCGTTGTCCGCCCAGAACAAGCGGCGGCGCGTGAGCAGCTCGTGCAGGATGACGCCGAGGGAGAAGATGTCGGCGCCGCGGTCGAACGCGTGGCCGCGACACTGCTCGGGCGCCATGTACGTGACGGTGCCGCGCATCGAGCCCGACAGCGTGCTGACCCGCGTGTCCTTGGCGATCCCGAAGTCGGAGAGCTTGACGCTGCCGTCGCGGCCGAGCAGGACGTTGGCGGGCGACACGTCGCGATGCACGAGGCCGAGCGGCGAGCCGTCGTCGTCGGCGAGCTCGTGCGCCCCGTGCAGGCCGCGCGCGACCCCGACGATGATCGAGAGCACGGCGGCGAGCGGCAGCGCCTGGACCTCGCCGCGCGTCTCGCGCATCAGCTCGCGCAGCGACGGGCCGGCGACGTACTCGAGGGCGAGGTAGTCGTAGCCGTCGTGCGTGCCGGCATCGAGGACGGCGACCAGGTTCGGGTGGACGAGCCGGCCGCCGAGCGCGGCCTCGCGCTGCAACGTGCCCGCGACGGTCGGATCGCCACGCAGGTGCTCGAGCGGACGCTTGAGCACGACCTGGCGCTCGAAGCCGTAGGCGCGGTGCAGGATCGCGAGGTCGATCCGCGCCGATCCGCCGGCGCCGATCGCCTTGAGCACGCGGTACGGACCGACGAGCTCGCGCTCCTCCGGGCGCGGCAGGCTCATGCGCGCAGCTCCACCTGCGTGTCGTGGTGCTCGGACATCGCGCGCACGTGGGCGCCGAGCGCCGCGAGCGAACGCGACCATCGCTGGTCGCGCGTGAGGTCATCGAGGTCATCGACGAGGGCGCTCGCCGTCGCGTAGCGGTCGTCGCGGTCGAACGCGAGCGCGCGCTCGACGATCGCCGCGAGCGCGTCGGGGTAGCCGGTGCGCCGCACGCGCGGATCCGGTCGGTCCCCGCGCAGGATCATCTCCATCGCCATCGTGTTGGAGCCGGCCGAGTAGAGCCGCGTGCCGGTCGTCAGCTCGAACAGCAGCACACCGAGCGCGAAGATGTCCGCGCGTCCATCGAGCTTGCCGCCGCGGATCTGCTCGGGGGCCATGAACGGCACCTTGCCTTTGATCGTGCCCGACACCGTCTGGTAGCTGCGCGACCGTGCCTTCGCGACGCCGAAATCGGCGAGCTTCACCTCCCCATGGACGCCGAGCAGTACGTTGCTCGGGCTGACGTCGCGATGGACGATCTGCAGCGGTGAGCCCGTCGCATCGCACGCGTCGTGCGCGGCGGCGAGTCCGGTCGCGAGCTCCGCGATGATCGTGGTCGCGAGCGCGTAGCTCGGCGGCTGCCGCGCCTTGAGGAGCGCGCGCATGTCGAGGCCGGCGACGTACTCGGTGACGAGGAACACGCCCCCGTCGCTGACGTCGAAGTCGAGCGTCTGCACGATGTTCGGATGGTGGAGCTGCGCCGCGATGCGCGCCTCGTCGACGAACATCATCGCGTAGCGCTCGTTGGTGACGAGGTCTCCACTGATGACCTTGATCACCACGCGGCGCGCGAACCCGTGCGCACCGGCGATGCTACCGAGGTAGACCTCGCCCATGCCGCCGCGTGCGAGCAGCGTGTCGGTGCGGTAACGCCCGAATTCCCGGCGCACCCGCGTATTGTGTCACGACCGCGCCGTTAGCGGCGCTTCTTGCCCTTCGGGCGCTCGGCGGGCGCTTCCTTCGCCGGCGCGGTCCACTGCGACGGTGCGCCGTGGTGCGCGATGCCCAGACGGATCTTGCGGCGCATGAACGAAGGCACGAGCTTCGGAGCCGACTTGCCGAGGTGCATGCATTCACCCTAGAGGTCGCGGATCACGCAGGTCAACTTTGCGACGTGGGGGGAGATCTCTCCGGCCCGCGAGATGTGTGATGATGGGGGTGAGATGGCATTTCACGTCTACGTCGAGGGAGCGCTGGATTCGAGCCCCGACGGCGTCGCGAAGCTCGCCGAGGCGATCGCCGCGAAGTTCGGCCTGCCCGCGGCGGATCTCACCAAGCGGCTCGCCGCCGGCCGCTTCCGCGTGAAAGCCAACGTCGATCGCGCGACGGCGGATCTGTTCGCGCGCACCCTGAAAGAGCTCGGCGCGCGCGCGAAGGTCGAGGAGGCCGCGCCGGGGAGTGGGCCGACGTCGGTGCCCGCGTCGAGCAGCGGCAAGCTGCCGGCGTCGCCGTTGCCGCCGGGGCCGGCGGGCGTGCGGCCCTCGGCATCGGCGCTGCCACCACCCGCGCTGCCGCGGACGACGACCGGCGGTGGTGCGAAGCCGCAGATGGCGAGCGGTCTCGCGGCCGCGTTCACCCAGAGCGAGCCCGCGGCGGCCGACCTCGGCGCCCTCGGTGGCGACTCGCTGTCGCTCGCGTCCCTCGACGGCAACGAAGATGGCGCGCCGGTGGTGAGCTCCTCGTCGGCGGACGCGGGGCTGCCCGCGAGCATCGGACCCGCGGCGACGCCGCCGCCATCGCCGCCGAAACGTGCGCAGACCAACCCGATCGATCTGTTCGCGCCGCCGGACGCCCAGGCCGATGGCGAGGTCGAGCTCGCGGCCGAGGAGGTCGAGCATCGCGAGCGCAAGGCCGTCACGGCCACGCCGGCCACGCCGGTGTTGCGTCCGAGTCAGCCGCAGGCGCAGGCGCAGGCGCAGGCGCCGCCGAAGCGCTACGTCATGACGCGCCCGAAGTGGGCGGCGGGTGTGCTGCTCGCGATCCTGATCGGCTTCGTGCCCGCGCACCTCGTGGCGTCCGTGCGGGAGAAGTCGGCGTTCGCGGAGATCGACGAGGCGGTGCAGCGCACGCAGGCGCTCGCGACCGACGAGCAGTCGTACGCCGCGCTCGACGGCTTCCGCAGCGCCAAGCTCTCCGAGAAGCAGAGCAAGCACCGCTCGATCGGGCTGACCTCGATGTTGATCTGGGCCGCGGTCAGCGCCGGCCTCGCGTACGGCTACTTCCGTCGCATCCCCTGGGAGACGAACGGCTGACCGAGCCACGGATCCTCGGTCGCCGTCATGTGCGCGTCGAGCCGCGCGCGTAGGTCGGCGAGGACGTCCTGGAAGCCGGCGTCCGCGACGAGGTTGGTCTGCTCCTGCGGATCCGCGGTGAGGTCGTAGAGCTCCTCGGGCACGCGCGGCGCGGTCCACCGGTAGCCCTCGAGATCCATCGCGAGCACCTCCTGGACCCAGGGCTGACCGTCGCCTTCCATCGGGACGGGCTGGTCGTCGAAGTTGCGGATGTAGCGGAAGCGATC
>DATLHR010000474.1:0-17245 GCA_035539815.1 Kofleriaceae bacterium | reverse complement strand
CCGACTCGCGATCCGCGATCGGCGCCTCGTCGACCGCCGTCGCGGTCACCGCGCGATCGGCGACGGCCGCCGTCCGCGCGCGCTGGGCGAGATCTTCCTCGTCGGGCTCCGGCATCACACCGGCGACCGTCTGCTCGCTGGTGTCACCGCCATCGCCGTTCTCGCCGGCGGTCGCCGCGATCAGGTCGTCGAGCGCCCGAACCTTGGTCGCCTCCTCGAACGCCTCCTCGGGGAACTCGTCCGCGTCGGAGTGGAACGGCACCGGCTTGGGCAGCGGTGTCTTGCCGGAGTCCGTGCGCTTGCGCGGCGAGGGCGAGTCGCCGAGCAGCGCCTCCTGCACGTTCGCCGGCGCGACCACGGTGGGCGTGTCGGTGAACATCGGCGGCTTGGTCGGGCTCTCGCTACCCGGCCGGACCGGCGCTTGCTTGGCCTTCTCGGCGAGGATCTTCTCGAGCACGGCCTGGCTGCCGTCGGCGAGCTTGTCGAACCGCACGCCCATGCCCGGCGCGATCGCCGGACGGCTCGGATCGTTCTCCCGCGTCCACACCACCGTGCCTTCACCCGCGATCAGCGGCGAGGCGTCCTTGAGCTGGAACTCGAACCGCATCTGCGTTCCGACCGCGAGCGGCTCCTTGGTGCGAATGAAGATGCCGCCCTGACTCACGTCCACCGCGTAGCGCTCGATGAACTGCTCGAGCGTCTCGCTCTTGAACTTGATCTTGAGCGTGACGGGCGTGCGCTTTGCCTGACGCGTGTTTGGATCGACCAAGGCGTTCTCCCCGAAAGTCTGCGTCACGAGACCGCAAGACTTCGATTTGCCTCGATTCTAGGCGCGTGCGCGAAACATTGCAACGCGGCCGGAGTATTGTCGCAGCGATGCCTCCGACGGTACGTCCCATTCGTCGAGTCCTGGTCGCGAACCGCGGCGAGATCGCGGTGCGAGTCATGCGCACCTGCAAGGAGCGAGGGATCGAGACGGTCGCCGTGTACAGCGAGCCCGATCGCCTCGCTCCCCACGTCCTGATGGCCGACGCCGCGGTCGCGATCGGCCCGGCCGCGGCCGCCGAGAGCTACCTCGTGATCGACAAGATCATCGACGCGTGCAAGCGAACCGGCGCCGACGCGGTGCATCCGGGGTACGGCTTCTTGTCGGAGAACGAGGACTTTGCGGACGCGTGCGCCGCTGCCGGCATCACGTTCATCGGGCCATCCGCCGATGCAATGCGGAAGATGGGGAGCAAGACCGAGGCGCGGAAGACGGTGTCGGCCGCGGGCACGCCCGTCGTCCCCGGCGACAACGGGCCCACGGGCGACGGCTTCTCGAGCTCGGAGCTGGCGCTCGCGGCTGCGAAGCGCATCGGCTTCCCGGTGCTGATCAAGGCGGCGGCCGGCGGCGGCGGCAAGGGCATGCGCCTCGTCGCGACCGAGGCCGAGCTGCCGGGCGCGTTCGACGGGGCGGTGCGCGAGGCGACCGCCGCGTTCGGCGATGGCACCGTTTACCTGGAGAAGGCGATCCTCCAGCCGCGCCACATCGAGATCCAGGTGTTCGGCGATACGCACGGCAACCTCGTGCACCTCGGCGAGCGCGACTGCTCGGTGCAGCGCCGTCACCAGAAGGTGATCGAGGAAGCGCCGTCGCCCGTCGTGTCGCCGGAGCTGCGCGCGAAGATGGGCGCCGCGGCCGTCGCGGCGGCGCGCGCGGTCGACTACGTCGGTGCGGGCACGTGCGAATTTCTGCTGTCCGCCGACGGCGGCTTCTACTTCCTCGAGATGAACACGCGGCTCCAGGTCGAGCACCCGGTGACCGAGATGATCTACGGCGTCGATCTCGTCGCCTGGCAGCTCGACGTGGCCGAGGGGCGCCCGCTGCCGTTCACGCAGGAGCAGCTCGACGCGCGCCGCAAGGGCCACGCCGTCGAGTGCCGCATCTACGCCGAGGATCCGGTGAAGTTCCTGCCGTCGCCCGGCACGATCACGCACCTGCGCGTGCCCGACGGTCCGTACATCCGCAACGACAGCGGCTGCTACGAAGGCGCCGAGATCCCGGTCCACTACGATCCGATGATCAGCAAGCTCGTCGTGTGGGGCGAGGATCGCGCGCGGGCAGTCGCCCGGATGCGGCGCGCGCTCGACGAGTATGCGGTGCGTGGCATCGAGACCAACCTCGCGTTCCACCGCCGCTGCTTCCGCCACTCGGCGTTCGTCGCGGGCGAGTACGACACGGGCTTCATCGGGCGCAACGCGAAGGAGCTCGCGCCTGTCGCCGACGACGCCGAGCTCACCGCCGCGATCATCGCGGCCGCGCTGGACAGCGGCACGCATCTCCACGACGCGCCGAAGCGCCCGAACGCGGTCAACGGCAGCAACGGTGCGGGCGCTACATATCCGACCACCGAGATCTCCGGGTGGCGGCGCCAGCTGCGGTGAAGCGGCTCGCGCTCGCCTTCCTCGTCGGGTGTGGCGGCGAGCCGCAAGGCGAGGACACCGGGGCGACGTGCCCGCCGGTCGATCCTCCGACCTACGCGTCGTTCGGTCAGGCGTTCTTCCAAGGGTACTGTCTCGAGTGTCACTCCGAGACCCGGGTGGGCGACGCGCGTCATGACGCGCCGGTCACGATCGACTTCGACACGCGCAGCCTCGTGCGGATGAACACGAGCAACATCGACAAGCAGGCCGCCTGGGGCCCCGACGCGCACAACACGCTGATGCCGCCCGGCAGCATCGGTGCCCGCCCGTTGCCGCAGCCGACCGACGAGGAGCGCCTCCGGCTCGGCGAGTACATCGCGTGTGAGGTAGGGCGCTAAGCGCCGCGCGAGCGCGAGCTGGGATCAGCGAACATACGCCCACGACCGCCGCTCGTCGACCCGGAAAAACACGCGCGATCTCGACGGACAGGGTGTCGCGAGGTCCCGATTGCACATCGCGCGCGCGCTCGGTAGAAAGCGTCGGGCGCGCTCCCTGTCACTGCGCCCAGAGGAACTTCTATGGCGCAGCAGACCAAGTTCGTATTCGTCACCGGCGGTGTGGTGTCGTCGCTGGGCAAGGGGATGGTCTCCGCGTCGATCGGTGCCCTCATGGAGAACCGCGGCCTCAAGGTCGCGAACATGAAGCTGGACCCGTACATCAACGTGGACCCCGGCACGATGAACCCCACGCAGCACGGCGAGGTGTTCGTCACCGATGACGGGGCCGAGACGGACCTCGACCTCGGCCACTACGAACGGTTCGTGTCGACGAAGATGTCGCGCCTCAACAACATCACCACGGGACAGATCTACTCGTCGGTGATCGGCAAGGAGCGGCGCGGCGAGTACCTCGGTTCGACGGTGCAGGTCATTCCGCACATCACCGACGAGATCAAGCAGCGCATCCGCAGCTGCGCCGAGGGGCTCGATGTCCTGGTCGTCGAGGTCGGCGGTACGGTCGGTGACATCGAGTCGCTGCCGTTCCTCGAGGCGGTGCGCCAGCTGCGCGTCGAGCTCGGCACCCAGAACTCGGTCAGCGTGCACCTCACGCTCGTCCCGCACATCCGCGCGGCCGGCGAGTTCAAGACCAAGCCCACACAGCACTCGGTGCAGAAGCTGCGCGAGATCGGCATCCAGTGCGACGTCCTCGTCGTCCGCTGCGAGCAGCACGTGTCCGAGGACGCGATCAAGAAGATGGCGATGTTCTGCTCGGTCGCGGCCGATGCCGTGTTCCAGTCGATCGACGTCGACACCGTGTATCGGCTGCCGTTGATGCTGGCGGAGCAGGGGCTCGATCAGAAGCTCGCCTCGCTGCTCAACATCTGGTCGCGCGCGTCGCGCCTCTCCGCGTGGGAAGAGGTCGTCAAGCACGTGACGGAGCCGAGCAAGAAGGTCACCGTCGGCTTCGTCGGCAAATACGTGCAGCTCGTCGAGGCGTACAAGAGCCTCAACGAGGCGCTGCTCCACGGCGGCATCGCGAACGACTGCCGCGTCGAGATCCAGCACATCGACAGCGAGGAGCTCGAGCGCACCGGCGTCGCGATGCTCTCGCAGTTCGACGGCATCCTCGTCGCGCCCGGGTTCGGAGCGCGCGGCACCGAGGGCAAGATCGCCGCGGTCCGCTACGCGCGCGAGCAGAAGGTGCCGTACTTCGGCATCTGCTTCGGCATGCAGATGGCGTGCATCGAGTTCGCGCGCAACGTGTGCGGGCTCGAGCGCGCGAACTCGACCGAGGTCGATCCGCAGACGCCACATCCGGTCGTCGACCTCATGCCCGACCAGCGCGGCGTGACCGACAAGGGCGCGACGATGCGGCTCGGCGCCTATCCGTGCGTGCTCAAGGCCGGCACCCGGGCGGCGGACGCTTACGGCTCGACCGAGATCTCCGAGCGCCACCGCCACCGCTGGGAGATCAACAACAACTACCGGGACGCCCTGGAGCGTAATGGCATGGTGATCTCCGGGCTATCGCCGGACGGCCGGTTGGTCGAGATGATCGAGATTCCCCAGCACCCCTACTTCGTGGCGTGCCAGTTCCACCCCGAGTTCAAGTCCCGCCCGAGCGCCCCGCACCCCCTGTTCGTGCGATTCATTCGGGCCGCCGGGGACCGCCAGACTCGCCGCTGACCTCCGACAAGTTCGGACAAAGCGTCGCAGAGTCGGAAATGGGCGCCGGCCCGCAGGGCCGCCGACGCGAAGCGTCGGGCGCAGCGAAGCTGCGCGCGACCATGCCCGCGAAGCGAGCAACATTGTTAGGCTAAAGCAAGAGCCGGGCCACGGGCCCTTTACATATCGCAACTTTCCACGTAGGCTCTCTTCAAGCCGCATACCAGGGAGCCTACCGCCCTCTGTCGGCGGCCAACGTCAAGGAAAGACAAGGAGTTTTCCATGGGCATGGAGATGCGCCAGGAACTGAAGCTGTCGCAGCAGCTGGTGATGACACCGCAGCTGCAACAGGCGATCCGGCTGCTCCAGCTGTCCCGCATGGAGCTGGCCGAGCTCGTGCACGACGAGATGCTGGAGAACCCCATCCTCGATGACGAGATGGATCTCGAGCGCGAGCGCAGCGACGAGAAGGACCTCATGGGCGGGGAGGAGCAGGCGCTCCACCAGCTCGAGGGGGCCGGCTCGACCGAGACCCCCATCGAGGGGTCGGTGCAGGACGGTGTCGCGCAGACCGAGATCAAGGGCGACGCGACGGCGGTCAACGAGATCGATTGGGAGAACTATCTCGACAACTACTCGATGGGCCCGCCGATGCCCGCGTTCCGCGGCGATGGCGAGGAGCTACCGTCGCTCGAGGCGACGCTCACCAAGCCGGCGAGCCTCCATGACCACCTCGCGTGGCAGCTGAAGATGACCAACCTGCCGCAGGACCAGCTCGCGATCGGGCTCGAGATCCTCGGCAACATCGACGCCGACGGCTACATCAAGGACCCACCGATCGAGGAGCTCGCGGCGGACCTCGGCGCGGATCCCGTCGTCTGCGAGCAGGTGCTCGAGAAGATCCAGAGCTTCGATCCGGTCGGCGTCGGCGCGCGCTCGCTCGCCGAGTGCATGCTGATCCAGGCGGTCGCCGCCGGGCAGGACGACGATCTCGTCGTCAAGATGATCAAGAGCCACCTCGGCAACCTCGAGAAGAAGAACTACCAGGCGATCGCGCGCGACCTGAAGCAGCCGCTCGACGAGATCTACGAGGCCGCGAAGGTCATCATGGAGTTCGACCCGCGGCCGGGTCGCCAGTACAACACCGACGATCCGCACTACGTCACGCCGGACGTCTACATCCACAAGGTCGGCGACAAGTACTTCGTCGTCCCCAACGACGACGGTCTGCCGAAGCTCAAGATCAGCGGCTTCTACAAGAACGCGATGGGCAACTCGGCCGCGTCCAAGGACTACGTCCAGGACAAGCTGCGCTCGGCGCAGTGGCTCATTCGCTCGATCCAGCAGCGGCAGCGCACGATCATCAAGGTCGCCGAGTCGATCCTGAAGTTCCAGCGCGAGTTCTTCGACAAGGGCATCGCCCACCTGAAGCCGCTCATCTTGCGCGACGTCGCCGAGGACATCGGCATGCACGAGTCCACCGTCTCGCGCGTGACCACGAGCAAGTACGTCCACACGCCGCAGGGCATCTTCGAGCTCAAGTTCTTCTTCAACAGCGGCATCTCGCGCACCAACGGCGAGGACCTCGCGTCGCAGGCCGTGAAGTCGAAGATCAAGGAGCTCGTCGGCGGCGAGGACCCCAAGCGCCCGCACTCGGATCAGAAGATCGTCGAGCTACTCAAGAAGGGCGGCATCGACATCGCGCGCCGCACCGTCGCGAAGTACCGCGAGCAGCTCGGCATCCTGTCGTCGAGCAAGCGCAAGCAAGTGTTCTAGCGGCGCGCCCAGCCGCAGTAGCAGCGATCGCGCAGGTGACCCGTGGTCTCGTCGCGGAGGTTGCTGCCGCAGCGCGGGCAATGGTCCTCCGAGCCCACGAAGAACCAGACCCAGAACACCAGGATGCCGAACAACACCGCGGCGATGATGCGAAGCATGGCCGCTCACTACTCTACAGACCGCGTACAGTCGCCGCATGAAGACCCGCGCAGCGATCGCGTTTGAAGTCGGGAAGCCGCTCGTCATCGACGAGGTCGACCTGGAGGGCCCGAAGGCCGGCGAGGTCCTCGTCGAGCTCAAGGCGACCGGCGTCTGCCACACCGACGAGTTCACGCGCTCCGGCGCGGATCCCGAAGGTCTGTTCCCCGTGATCTTCGGGCACGAAGGCGCCGGCATCGTGCGCGAGGTCGGCCCGGGCGTCACCTCCGTCGCGCCCGGCGACCACGTGATCCCGCTCTACACGCCCGAGTGCCGCGGCTGCAAGTCGTGCCTCTCGCGCAAGACGAACCTGTGCACCGCGATCCGCGCGACGCAGGGCAAGGGCGTGATGCCCGACGGCACGAGTCGGTTCTCGTACAAGGGGCAGAAGATCCATCACTACATGGGCTGCTCGACGTTCGCGAACCACACCGTGCTGCCCGAGATCGCCGTGGCCAAGGTCCGCAAGGACGCCGCGTTCTCGTCGATCTGCTACCTCGGCTGCGGCGTCACCACCGGAATCGGCGCCGTGCTGTGGACCGCGAAGGTCGAGGCGGGCGCGAACGTCGTCGTGTTCGGGCTCGGTGGCATCGGGCTCAACGTGATCCAGGGCGCGCGCATGGTGGGGGCCGACAAGATCATCGGCGTCGACATCAACCCGGCGCGCGAGGCGACCGGCCGCGCGTTCGGCATGACGCACTTCGTGAACCCGAAGACCGTCGAGGGCGACCTCGTCGCGCACCTCGTCGAGCTCACCGGCGGCGGCGCCGACTACACGTTCGAGTGCGTCGGCAACACGACGCTCATGCGCCAGGCTCTCGAGTGCTGCCACCGCGGCTGGGGCGTTAGCGTCATCATCGGCGTCGCCGGCGCCGGCCAGGAGATCGCGACGCGCCCGTTCCAGCTGGTCACCGGCCGCGTCTGGAAGGGCTCGGCGTTCGGCGGCGCGCGCGGCCGCACCGACGTCCCCAGGCTGGTCGACTGGTACATGGAGAAGAAGATCGAGATCGACTCGCTGATCACGCACAAGCTGCCGCTCGAGCGGATCAACGACGCGTTCGAGCTCATGCACGCCGGCACGTCGATCCGCGCCGTCGTCGAGTTCTGAGGGTCGCGCGACGCATGTAGGCGACGCTGCGCTGCGGAATTTCCCGTCCGAGGATCGGTGATCCGCCGGGGAGAACCGGCGTAGGATGGTCGTCGTAACCAGCTGGAGGCCAACTCGATGCAATTCGCGGTGACGTTCCGTCACATGGAGCCGACCGAAGCCCTGAAGTCCTACGCGCGTGAACGCATGGAGCGTGTCCGGAAGTACCTACCGGATCCGATCAGCTGCCACGTCGTGCTCAGCACCGAGCGTCACAACCACCGCATCGACGTCACGTTCCAGCTGCACAACGGCCTCGCGGTCGCGGGCACCGAGACGACCGAGAACATGTACAGCTCGATCGACCTCGTGATCGCGAAGATCGAGCGCCAGGTCCGCAAGTACAAGGGCAAGCTCGAGGGCATGAAGGCGCGTCCGCACAACGTGCAGGCGCTGCCGTGGTCGCACTCGATCGTGTCCGAGGCGTTCGACGGTGTGAACGGGGAGACCAACGGGCACGCGGCGCCCGCGGCGCTCGATCAAGGCCCCACGCCGGAGTTCCAGGTCGTCAAGACCGAGAAGTTCCACGCCCAGCCGATGTCCGTCAGTGATGCGATCGTGCAGATGAACCTGCTGCAGGAGTCGTTCCTCGTGTTCCGCTCCGAGACCGATGGGCGAGTGGCTGTCGTCTATAAGCGCGACGAAGGCGGCTATGGCCTGATCGAGACGCCCGCGTCCACGTGAGCCTGCGACCGAAGATGGATGGGGCCGGATTCACTCCGGCCCCCGAGATAAGTGGTACCTTGATTCGCGGCTGATGAAGATCGTCGACCTCATCAAGCGCGACATGGTCGTACCCGCGCTGCAGGCGACCGAGAAGCGCGGCATCCTCGAGGAGCTCGCGGCGTACATGGCGAGTCGCCATGCGCGCATCGATCGCGCGACGCTGGCGCGCGTGTTGATCGAGCGCGAGCAGCTCGCCTCGACGGCGATCGGGGAGGGCGTCGCGATCCCGCACGGCAAGCTCGCCTCGGTCGGCGAGATCGTCGCGTGCCTCGGGCGCGCACCCGCGGGGGTCGAGTTCGACTCGATGGACGGCCAGCCCACGTATCTGTTCTTCGTGCTGGTCGCGCCGGAGTCGTCGACGGGGGCACACCTGAAGGCGCTCGCGCGGATCAGCCGCGTGTTCAAGGATCCCGAGTTCCGCAAGCGCCTGCTCGCGGCGGGGGATGCCGATGCGATGTACACGGTCGTCGCGGAAGAGGACGCCAAGTACTAAGGATGGTGGACCAGGGCCCAGGGGGACGGCTCACGGTGGGTGAGCTACTCGAGCGAGCGGAGCTCGAGCTGTCGGCGGTTGCGGGGCGCGCTGGGCTAGGTCGCGCGGTGTCGGTGCCGCGAATCCAGAAGCCCGGGCTCGCGCTGACCGGCTGGCCCGAGCAGCTGCATCCCAACCGCGTGCTGGTGCTCGGCGGCACGGAGATCGACTACCTCACGGACAACGCGCCGGCGCGCGCGATCGGGATCGAGACGCTGTTCGCGAGCGACCCCGCATGCATCGTCGTGTGCCGCGGCAACGCGCCGCCTGCGGAGCTCGCCATCGCGGGCGAGGCGCATGGCGTGCCGGTGCTCGTCAGCAAGCTCGTGACCGCGGACTTCATCGCGCTGGTCACCAGCTGGATGAGCGATCGGCTCGCGCCGAGCGTGCAGCTGCACGGCGTGCTGATGGACGTCAACGGCATCGGCGTGCTGCTGCTCGGCAAGAGCGGCATCGGCAAGAGTGAGACCGCGCTCGATCTCGTCGTGCGCGGCCATCGGCTGGTCGCCGACGACATCGTCCGCATCCGCGCGAAGGCGAACCAGATCGTCGGGCGTGGTGCGGGCCTGCTCGGTCACCACATGGAGATCCGCGGGCTCGGCATCATCAACATCGAGGATCTGTTCGGCGTCGCCGCCGTGCGCGAGGCGAAGAAGATCGAGCTCGTCGTCGAGCTGCACGAGTGGGACGAGACCGCGGAGTACGACCGGCTCGGGTTCGACGACCAGCACGAGCGCATCCTCGGCGTCGAGGTGCCGAAGATCCGGCTGCCGGTGCGCCCGGGCCGCAACCTCTCCACGCTGATCGAGGTCGCCGCGCGCAACCAGCTGCTCAAGCTGCAGGGGACGCACTCGGCGCGAGCGTTCCGCGATCAGCTGCATCGTGCGATGCAGGACTCGGCCGTCGTCGATCCTGGGTCCGGAATGGACACGGTCGAGTAGCCCATGCAGATCGTGATCGTCACGGGGCTATCTGGCGCGGGCAAGAGCACCGCGCTGCGCGCGCTCGAGGACATCGAGTTCACGTGCGTCGACAACATCCCCGTTCCGCTGGTGGCGCAGCTCGTCGATCACCTCGCGCACGAGGGTGACCGCGACAAGCTCGCGCTCGCGATCGACTCGCGCCAGCGCCGCAACCTCGCCGGCTGGCCGGCGGCGCTCGCGATGCTGCGGGGCGCGGGCCATCGCCTCGAGGTGATGTTCCTCGACGCCACCGACGAGGTGCTGCTGCGCCGGTTCAGCGAGACCCGCCGGCGCCATCCGCTCTCGGGCGACGACCTGATCGACGGCGTGCGGCGCGACCGCGAGCTGATGGCCGAGCTGCGCAATGGCGCGATGGTCGTCGACACGACGAACCTCAACATGCATCAGCTGAAGGCGATCATCCAGGATCGCTACGGCGGGACCGGCAAGCTCGCGGTCACGCTGGTGTCGTTCGGCTTCAAGCATGGCCTGCCGCTCGAGTTCAACCTGGTGTTCGACGTGCGGTTCCTCCCGAACCCCTACTTCGAGCCGACGCTGACGCACCTCGACGGGCGCGACCCCGAGGTCGCGAAGTTCGTGCTCGGCGCCGACGGCCTCGAGCTCACACGGCAGGTCGAAGGCCTGCTGCGGTTCACGCTTCCGCACTTCCAGAAAGAAGGGAAGCTGTACGTCACCATCTGCGTCGGCTGCACGGGCGGCCGTCATCGCTCGGTGGCGATCGTCGAAGAGCTGCGGCGGCGGCTCGGAGACGAGTGGGACATCCTCGTCCGCCATCGCGACGTCGCGCGGAGCGCGTGAAGAGAGCCATGGCGGACGCGGAGAAATCGGTGATGATCCAGAACGAGCTCGGGCTGCATGCGCGTGCGGCGACGAAGCTCGTGCAGGTCGCGGCCAAGTTTCCGTGTGACATCACGTTGACCAAGGACGGTCACGAGGTGAACGGAAAGAGCATCATGGGCGTGCTCATGCTCGTCGCGAGCAAGGGCACGACCGTCACCGTCAAGGCCTCCGGTGACCGCGCCTCCGAGGCGGTCGCGGCGATCGTCGCGCTGGTCGACGACAAGTTCGGCGAGGGAAAGTGAGCAGAGCGGGGGTAGGCGGTGGCGACGTGCGGCCGGAGCTGCGCAAGCAAGGGCTCGGCGTCTCGGCGGGGATCGCGTTCGGGCGCGCGTTCCTGGTCGGGCGCGACACGCTGAAGGCGCCGCGCCACCACATCGAGCTCGACGACGTGGATACCGAGATCGCGCGTCTGTACAAGGCGATCGCGGCCTCGGACAAGCAGCTCGCGAAGATCAAGGAGAAGCTCGCGAGCGAGAACGAGAGCGACTACCACATCATCACGGCGCACCAGATGATGCTCCACGACGAGCACCTGGTCGGCGCCGCCGTCGGCTACATCCGCGAGGAGCTCATCAACGCGGAGTGGGGCCTGCGGCGCGCCGTCGATGACATCGCGAGCGTGTTCGATCAGGTCGAGGACGAGTACCTGCGCGAGCGGCGCAGCGACGTCGAGTTCGTGTTCGAGCGCGTGCTGCGCAACCTGCTCGGCCGCGATACCGGGCCGCTCGCGCCGCCGCCCGATGCGATCGTCGTCGCGTACGACCTGTCGCCCGCGGACACCGCGCAGCTGCACAAGGCCGCGGTGTCAGGCCTCATCACCGACGCGGGCGGCAAGACCTCGCACACGGCGATCATCGCGCGCGCGCACGAGATCCCCGCGGTCGTCGGGCTCGAGAACATCACCGAGGTCGTCGAAACCGATGACCTCGTGCTGATCGATGGTGCGGCCGGCATCGTGATCGTGAACCCGGCGCCGTCGACCGTGGCGGAGTTCCGCGAGGAGCAACGCCGGCAGGTCGCCGCGGGGGCGGTGCTGCAGGCGATGCGCGACCTGCCGCCGCGCACGCGCGACGATGTCGACATGGCCCTGTACGCGAACATCGACGGGCCCGAGGAGCTCGAGGACGCGATCGAGTACGGCGCGATGGGCGTGGGCCTGTTCCGCACCGAATATCTATTCATGGGGCACGACGTGCTGCCCGACGAGGACACGCACTACCGCACGGCGTGCGAGGTCATCGACCGCCTCGCCGGGCGACCCGCGACGATCCGCACGTTCGATCTCGGGGCCGACAAGCTGGCGCCGTTCCTCGAGGCCGCCGAGCTCAAAGAGGCGAACCCGGCGCTCGGGCTGCGCTCGATCCGCCTGTGCCTCGCGGACCTCGGACGGGGGCTGTTCAAGACCCAGCTGCGCGGCCTCTTGCGCGCGTCGGCGCACGGGCCGATCAAGATCATGTTCCCGATGATCTCGGGCGTGTCGGAGTTGCGCGCGGCGAAGGCCGTCGTCGACGAGGTCAAGACCGAGCTCACCGCGCAGGGCATCTCGTTCGACGAGCACGTCAAGCTCGGCATCATGATCGAGATGCCATCGGCGGCGCTGACCGCCGATCTTCTCGCGCAGGAGTGTGACTTCTTCTCGATCGGCACCAACGACCTCATCCAGTACACGATGGCGGTCGATCGCGTGAACGAGTACGTCTCGTACCTCTACGAGCCGCTGCACCCGGCGCTGCTGCGCTTGATCGGCGAGGTCGCGAAGGCGGCGAACGCGGCGGGCATCCCGGTCACGGTGTGCGGCGAGATGGCGGGCGAACCGATGATCGCGCCGATGCTGCTCGGCCTGGGGATCCGCGAGCTGTCGATGAGCGCGGTGTCGGTGCCCGAGGTGAAGGCGACGATCCGGGCGATGACGCGGGCGGGGGCCGAGGCGCTGGTGGCGAAGGTCACCAAGCTCGCGACCGCGGCCGAGGTGCGTGCCCTCGTCTCGGACTACATCCTCGAGCTCAACGGGGCGCGGAAGGGACGTGCATGACGCACGCGAGGCTCGCCATCGCACTCGCGGTGGTCCTCGCCTCGACCACGGCTGACGCGGGGGATCCGACCCGCGTCCACAAGACGCTCGAGACCGCGCACTTCGTCATCCACTACTTCGACCCGCTCGAGCCGGTCGCGCGCCGGGTCGCCGTGGTCGCCGAGGCATCGCACCGCACGCTCTCGCCGGCGCTCGATCACGCGCCGAGCGAGAAGACGATCATCGTCGTCGTCGATGACACCGATGGTGCGAACGGGTTCGCCGGCGTGTTGCCGCGCAACGCGATCCAGCTGTTCGCGACGTCCCCCAACAGCTTCAGCGAGCTCGACGATCACGACGACTGGCTGTACGGCCTGACGGCGCACGAGTACACGCACATCCTGCACCTCGACACGATGTCGGGGCTGCCGAACCTCTACAACGGCATCTTCGGCAAGACGTGGGCTCCCAACCAGGTGATGCCCCGCTGGGTGATCGAAGGCCTCGCGGTCTACGAGGAGTCCAAGCGCTCGGCCGGCGGTCGCAACCGCGGCACGCGCTTCGATCAGGTGATCCGCATCGCGCGTCACGCCGACAAGGACCTGCGGCTCGATCAGGTCAGCGGCGCGCCGCGGATCTACCCACGCGGCAACGGCGTCTACATCTATGGATCGCACTTCCTGCGCTACGTGTTCGATCGCTTCGGCGACGACACGGTGCGGAAGATGACCCACACGTCGGGCGGCTACGCGCCGCCGTTCGCGATCAACCGCCAGATCGCGAAGGTCGTCGGCAAGCCGTTCACCGAGCTGTACGACGACTGGAAGGGATACCTCCGCGATCGCTACGGCATGCAGGAGCTCGCCGCCGAGCGGCGCGGGCTCGTCGCCGGTCGTCAGCTCACGACGAGCGCCGAGACCAACTTCTTCCCGCACTACTCCGCCGACGGCAAGGAGCTGGTGTGGTTCCAGTCGGATGGCTACTCGAACGCGAAGGTGCGCGCGATGCCGGTCGGTGGCGACCAGCGCGCGGCGCGCGACGTCGTGCAGATGGATGCGATGGGGCCGTTCGACCTGCTCGAAGACGGCTCGCTGCTCTACGAGCAGAGCCGGCTGTTCCGCCGCGAGTACTCGTTCCAGGACCTGTTCCGGTGGGATGCGCGCACCCGGCAGACGGTGCGGCTCACGCACGGCAAGCGCGCGCGTGACCCGGCGATCTCCGCGGACCAGCGACGGATCGCGTACTCGCTCAACGGCCCCGAGGGCGCGCAGCTCGCGGTCGCCGACGCGGTGCCAGATGCGACGCCGGCGATCGTCTGGAAGGGCGAGCGCTTCGATCGCGCGTATCAGCCGGCGTGGTCGCCGGACGGCACGCACCTCGCGTTCTCGGCGTGGCGCAAGCACGGCTATCGCGACATCCTCGTGCTCGAGCTCGCGACCGGGAACATCGAGGAGATCACGCGCGACCGCGCCATCGACATGGCACCGCGCTGGTCGCCCGACGGCAAGACGCTGTACTTCGACAGCGACCGCACCGGCATCTCGAACCTCTACGCCTGGGACCTCGAGCAGCGCCGGCTCTGGCAGGTGACCAACGTGCTCGGCGGTGCGTTCCAGGCGGCGCCGTCGCCGGACGGGAAGCTGCTCGCGTTCCAGGCCGCATCGCCGAAGGGCGGCTACGACCTGTACGAGCTGCCGGTCGATCGCGCGAGCTGGCTGCCGGCGCGCGCGATGGTCGACGACCGCCCCGCGCCGTCGGCGATCCGCGACGACTCGGCGGAGGTGAGCGCGTCGCGGCCGTATCGCGCCGTCGAGACGCTCGCGCCGCAGACCTGGACGGCGCAGCTCAACCAGGGCGACACGCCCTCGCTGGCGATCCAGACCTCGGGCTCCGATGCGTTCGGGCTGCATTCGTACTCGCTCGCGGTGGGACTGCGGCTCGACAACGGCGAGGCGAACATCGGTGCATCGTATGGCTACGGCCGGATGCGCTTCCCGCTGCGGTTCGCCTTGTCGCGCACGCTCGTCGAGCGCGGCGGCTTGCGCATCGACGGCGTCAATCGGTCGTTCCGCGAGGAGGACTGGAGCGCGACGTTCTCGTCGAACATCCCGTTCGAGTCGCGGCCGCACGCGAGCTGGACGCTGTCGTTCGACTACGACATCGACTGGTTCCGTAACATCGACAAGCGCGAGATCCCGCTCGATCCGAACATGCGCGTGCCGGCCATTCCGGCGACCGACTACATCCAGTCGGGCGTCGGCACCCGGCTCGGGTTCTCGACGACGCGCGGCACGACCTTCGGTGTCGGCCTGCAGAGCGGCTTCGACGCCTCGCTCGGGGTGCGGTTCGATCACCCGGCGCTCGGCGCCACGTTTCGCAACGTCACGCTCAGCTACAACAGCAACGCGTTCCGGCGGCTGTGGGGCAAGACACCGGTGCTCGCGATGCGGCTCGCGGGCTCGTTCCGCGCGGGCGACACGCTCCGCTTCGGCGCGTTCAGCCTCGGCGGCGTGCCGCCGCAGGACATCGCGCAGGCGATCGTCAACAGCACGCGCGCTGGCGTGATGGGCTACCTCCGCGGGTTCCCCACGCGCTCCGTCACCGGAAACCAGTTCCACTTGCTCAACCTCGAGTACCGGCAGGAGCTGTGGGCCATCGAGCGCGGGCTCGCCACGCTCCCCGTCTACGTGCGGCGCCTGCACGGCGCGCTGCTCTCCGATACCGGGACCGCGTTCGACACCACGTTCGACTTCGATCGCCACTTCCGCCAGTCGGTCGGCGCCGCGCTGCGGCTCGACATGTTCTTCGGCTACTTCGTGCCCGGCACGCTCGAGATCGGCTACGCGCGCGGGCTCACCGCCGGCGGCGTCGGCCAGAGCTGGATGCTACTCACGGGGACGCTATGACCCAGCGCAAGCCCCCCGTCGGCGGCGACGTCGCGATCGAGATCGCGCGCGAGCTCGCGGAGCCGGTGCGCGCATTGCGAGATCGCCTCGGCCTCGTCGTCGATCACCTGGAGCGCCACGTCGCGACCGCGACCGGCCCCGCGCCCTATCCCTGGCGCTCGCTGCAGACGCTGCGGCAAGACCTCGCCGGCGTCTACCTCGAGGCGACCACGCTCGCGCGCCGCCTCGACGAGCTCGACCGCGCGCTCGACGACGAGCCCGCCGCCTGGTTCGATCTGCCCGCCGCCGTCGACCTCGGCCTGCGCCTGGTGGGGCACCACCTCGGCGCGGGCATCGAGCTGCTCATCGATCTCGCGAGCACGCCGCCCGTGCGCTGCGCCCCTGGCATGCTCGCGCTGCTCGTCGCCCAGCTCGTCACCGCGTGCGCCACCTCGGCCCGCGCGCGCCCCGGCAGCACGCTGACGATCCGCGTCGTCGGCGACGGCGCGTACGCGATCGTCCTCATCGCCGACAACGGTGAAGGCACGCCGCGCGCGCTCGAGCTCGGCGACGTCGCACGCGACGTCCTCGCACCGTGGGGCGGCAGCGTCGATGCGGCGTCGGAGGAAGGGCAGGGCTGCGCGTTCGAGCTCCGCCTGGTCACCGTCCCTGCCTGACTGTGTCACCGCTCGTGGGGCAGGCGTGATAAGCCGGGGCCATGAAGCGTTCGCTATTCGCGTTGTGCATGGTGCTCGCCGTCGGAACGGGCTGCGAGAAGTCGAAGTCCTCGGGGACGCCCAGCGGCGCGCCGAAGGGGGACGAGGTCACGCTGCTGAAGCAGCTGCCGAAGGGAAACATGGCCGTGTTCGGCGGCACCTTCAGCAAGTTCCACGAGTTCATGACCGGCGGTCTGATGGACCAGATGATGGGCAAGATCGGGATGGACGCGGGCGCGATGAAGACGTGGGCCGAGTGCTTCGGGAAGCACGAGGTCATGATGGCGGGCGGCGTCACGGGCGCCATGGGGAATCTGAAGCTGACCTACGTGATGAAGGGCATCACGGCCGCGCAGGTCGCGGAGTGCGGCAAGCAGGCCAGCTATCCGACGACGGTCGATCCCGATGGGAAGTTCGTCACCGTCGAGATGACGTCGAACTTCGGCACGCAGAAGGCCGGCTACCTCGCGCTCGCGAATGACATCGTGATGACGCAGACCGCGATGGCCGGCGCCACCGCGCAGACCGCGGATCGCGCCATGCTCGAGGCGGTGCAGAAGGAGCTCGCGGGCGGGACGGCCGCCGACGACACGGCGCTGGTCGCCGAGATGGGCAAGGTCGATCGCTCGCGCGCGATGTGGTTCGTCGCGTCGACGGCGGGGACCATGGTGGCGGACAAGATCACCAAGGCCTCGGGCTGGATGGATGCGGGCAAGGGGCTGTCGCTCGACGTCAAGGTGGAGGCCGCCGACGACATCTCGACGGACCCGAACTTTCCATCGGGATCGACCGTCACCGGATACTTGGCCTGCTTGGCGCAATCGGCGACCTGCGCGACCGTCACGCCCTTCATCACCTGG
>DATLHR010000473.1:0-2188 GCA_035539815.1 Kofleriaceae bacterium | reverse complement strand
GCGCTGGCGTCGGCTGCAGTGCGCCATGCGAGGAACTGGTCGATGTCGGCGCCGGCGATGAAGTTGCCGGGCTTGCCGGAGATCAGCACCGCGGCGGTGATCGTGACGTCATGGTCGATCAAGTCTATCAGCACCGTGAGTTCCTCGATCACGGCTGGCGAGAACTTGTTGATCGATTCACCGGGCAGGTCGAGCGTCAGCACCGCGACGCCGTCCTCGACCACCATCGCCACTGCCTTCAAGGCTGCGTTCCCCGCGGTGTGCGGCTCGCTCATGCGCGCTCCACGACCATCGAGAACCCAAGGCCGCCGGCGGCGCAGACGGTCATCAGGCCGAACTGGCCGTCGCGGCGCGCGAGCTCGTTGACGAGCGTCGTCGTGATGCGCGCACCGGTGGCGCCGAATGGATGCCCGACCGCGACCGAGCCGCCCATGACGTTGAGCTTGGCGCGATCCACCGTGCCGACCGGCGTGCTGAAGCCCGCGCGCTCCGCCCACTGCCTCGACTCGAACCCGCGCAGGTTGGAGAGCACCTGCGCCGCGAACGCCTCGTGCATCTCGACGAGGTCGATGTCCTTAAGCGTGAGCCCGGCGCGCTGCAGCGCGACCGGCGCCGCGAGCACCGGCGCCTGCAACAGTTGTTCGCCCGGGTCGAGCGCCGCATATGCGTACGACCGGATATACGCCTTGGCCACGTAGCCGCGCTCCTTCGCCACGTCCTCGCGCATCAGCAGCACGGCTGCGCCACCATCCGTCAGCGGCGAGGCGTTGCCCGCGGTGACCGTCCCGTAGCGCTTGTCGAACACCGGCTTGAGCGCCGCGAGCTGCTCGAGCGAGGTGTCGCTGCGGATCCCGTTGTCCTGCGTCATGGCCTGCTCGTACTTCGGCGGCAGCGTCACCGGCACGATCTCCGCCGTGAGCCGCCCGTCGACCGTGCCCGCGTGCGCGTTCCGGTGGGAGTCGTAGGCGAGCCGGTCCTGCTCCTCCCGCGTGATCCCGTTCAGCTTCGCCATCTTCTCCGCCGACTGGCCCATCGTCTCGCCGGTGGTCGGCTCGGAGATGGCGGGCGTGATCGGGATGAAGTCCTTGGCGCGGATCCCGGAGAAGGCCTGCACGCGCTGCGTCAGCGTCTTGGCCTTGGAGGCGGCCACGAGCGCGTCGGAGAACCCGCGCGAGTGGAGGATCGGCACGTTCGAGAGCGACTCGGCCCCGCCCGCGATGGCCACCGTCGCATGGCCGAGCGCGATCTGGTCCGCCGCGTCGGTGATGGCCTGGTTGGCCGAGGCGCATGCGCGGGACACGCTCCACGACTGCACGCCCTTGGGCAGCAGCGGCATCAGCGATATCTCGCGCGCGATGTTCGGCGCCAGCACGGACGGGATCACCGTACCGAATGCCAGCAGGTCGAGCGTCGCGGGGTCCAGGTCGGAGCGGTGGATCAGCTCGCTCACGGCGAGCTTGCCGAGCTCGATGGCGCTGAGGCCCCTGAGCGTGGTGCCGGCCTTGGCGAATGGGGTGCGCACGCCGTCGATGATGGCGATCCGGCGCCCCGGCTCATGGATGGACATGCATAAAGGTATACCCGCCTGTCGCGCCGGGCGTGTGGGCGCTACACTCCCGCCCGTGCCGTTCCACCACCCGCCGGGCCGCGCCCGACAGCTCCTCGCCCTCGCCGACCGGTACTTCGACGTCCTCGTCGTCGGCGGGGGAATCAATGGGGCCGGCATCGCGCGCGACGCGGCCCGCCGCGGCCTCGTCGTGGCGCTGGTCGAGCGCGATGACTTCGCCTCCGGCACGTCGAGCCGGTCGTCGCGCTTGATCCATGGCGGCGTGCGCTATCTCGAGCACGGCTATCTGCATCTCGTGCTCGAGGCGAGCCGCGAGCGCCGCCGGCTCCTCGCGCTCGCGCCGCACCTCGTGCGTCCCCTGCGCTTCACATGGCCGGTGTACAAGGGCGCCCGCATCTCGCGCCTCGAGCTGCTCGCCGGCCTCACGCTCTACGACGCGCTCGCCCTCTTCCGCAATGTCGGCGCGCACCGTCCGCTCGGCCCCCACGGCGTGCTGGAGCGCGAGCCGGAACTCAACCGCGCGCACCTGCGCGGCGGCGCGACGTACTGGGATGCCGCCACCGATGACTCGCGGCTCACCATCGCCAACGTCATCGACG
Source organism: Kofleriaceae bacterium (assembly GCA_035539815.1). Taxonomy (GTDB): domain Bacteria; phylum Myxococcota_A; class Polyangia; order Haliangiales; family Haliangiaceae; genus JABFXX01. The sequence goes on along the minus strand of DATLHR010000473.1, from coordinate 22 downwards.
CGTCGGAGCACAGTGCGACGGT
>DATLHR010000472.1:0-7616 GCA_035539815.1 Kofleriaceae bacterium | reverse complement strand
GGCCCGGAGGCGTTCTCGCAGAAGTGGATCGGCGGCGTGATCGAGCTCGTCGGTGGCCTGCTGATCGCGATCGGCCTGTTCTCGCGGCCCGCGGCGTTCCTCGCGTCGGGCACGATGGCGGTCGCCTACTTCCAGTTCCACTGGAAGGGCGAGCTGGGCGACCGGATCTTCCCCATCGCTAACGGCGGCGAGCTCGCGGTGATCTACTGCTTCGTGTTCCTGCTGATCGCCGCGCGCGGTGCCGGGCCGTACTCGCTCGATCGCGTGCTCGGCAGGGCCTAAGGCGTCGCGCTACCGGCGCCTCCGGACCCGGCGCTCCCGGCGCTGCCCGCTGCGGCGCTGCCGGCTGCCGCGCTGCCCGCTGCCGCGCTGCCTGCTTCGGCGCTCCCCGCGCCTGCGGGTCGGCGTGGATCGACCTTCTCGCGGCACGCGTTCATCTCCTCGAGGATCGCCCTGCCCTTGGCCTGCTGCACGTCGTTCGGCCTCGCGTCTTTACCGAGCGTCTCGCGCATCGTCATCCGGAATGCGGTCCAGCGCTGCCACACGCCATTCGCGCACGTCGGCGTGGTGCAATTGCACATCTCGTCGCGGAACTTCGCCTGCTCGGCGAGCACCTCGTCGAACTTGTCGCTCCCCCCGCAGGCGCCGAGCCCCACCCCGAGGCAAAGACAGACGCCGGCCAGCACGATCCACTTGGACATGGGCACAGCTTAGCGAGGCTGGGCTCATTTCGCGACTGCGGTACCGGCGAACGGCGGAGCGCTCGTCGGTGCGGGCTGGCCGTAGCGCTCGCGCGCCCACGCGAGGAACTGATCGCCGGGGTGATCGAGCGCGGCCTTGCACACCTCGCCGACGTGGACCGGGAAGTCCTTCTCGATCACCCAGCGCAGGAAGCTCCGATCCGGCCCGGCCGCGAGCTCGTGCACCGCGGTCCCCATGTACTTGCCGAAGCCGAGCACGATGACCTCGTTCTCCCAGCGCAGGTGACGCGACGGCCCGACCCAACTCGCGCGCTGCGCGCCCAGCGGATCCGCCTTGGTCGCGACCTGCTCCCAGTCGATCGAGCCCTCGCACTCCCCCTCGAGCTTGAAGTGCCGCAGCATCCCAGCGAGCACGCGTCCGGTCGCCGCGACGTCGGCGCTCGCGGTGTGCGCCGCCGCGAACTCCTTGCCGACGAACCGCTGATGCGCGTGCTGCAGGCTGCGCGGCTCGAACTGCTGCCACAGCCGGAACGCGTCGATGATCTTCTTGCTGGCGAAGTCGAGCATCGGCTTGCCGATCCGCGCGTACTCGGCCTGCAGCATGTCGATGTCGAACGTCAGGTTGTAGCCGACGACGATCTCGGCCTCGGCGAACACCGCGGCGATCTCGTCCGCGACTGCGGCGAACGTGGGGCAGCCCTCGAGCTGCTCCATGGTGATGCCGTGCACCGCCTGCGCGCCGGGGTGGATCGGCACGCTCGGCTTGATCCGCCACACGCGACTCGGCGCGCCGTCGTCCAGCCCATACTGCACGCACAGCTCGATCACCTGATCGCGGGTGCGATCGGTGCCGGTGGTCTCGCTGTCGAACACGACGATCCGCGCCGCCGGAGCAGCCACCGCTGGGGTCACCTCCGGGGGCTGCGGCGGACGCCACTCGAACAGCGACAGGGTGCCTTCCACGCGGCCACTCTACGGGGAACCTCTGACAGTCGTGCGGCGCAGATCGCCAAGCGATCGAATACCTTAGCGTTCCCCGGGATCACCCCGCCGGCTTTGGCTAGAGTGAGTCGGTGCGTCACTGCCTCGCTCTGATCGCGCTCCTGGGCGCCTGTAAGGTCAAGGATCCCCCGGCCATCTCGTCGCCGTTCTACGACGGCTTCGAGCGCGCGTCGCTCGGTGACAACTACCGCGTCACCGGTGATGGCTACCGCATCGTCAACGGCCAGATGTCCGCCAAGGGGGCTCACAACCATCCGCTGTGGCTCGCGCGCAAGCTCCCGCGCAACGTCCGCATCGAGTTCGACACGTTCTCGACCGAGGCCCGCGGCGACATCAAGGTCGAGGTGTTCGGCGACGGAAGGTCGTTCGATCGCGATGGCGGTGCCTACAAGGCCACCGGCTACGAGGTGATCTTCGGCGGCTGGCACAACACCAAGTCGATCATCGCGAGGCTCGACGAGCACGGCAAGGATCTCGTCCAGCGCACCGACGTCAAGGTCGTGCCGAACCGGCACTACTACTGGCGCATCGAGCGCGACAAGACCGGCGTGATCCGGTGGTGGATCACGGATCGCAAGCTGGAGCCCGGGCAAGCCGAGGCCCCGTTCCTCGAGCTCAACGATCCGAACCCACTCGAAGGGCCAGGTCACGAGTTCTTCGCGTTCAACAACTGGGAGACGGATACCTGGTTCGACAACCTCGTGATCACACCGCTGTGAGCTAAGCTCGTAGCGCCGCGGATGGAGCAATTCGGCAAGTACACGCTGATCCGCAAGATCGGCACGGGAGGCATGGCCGAGGTCTTCCTCGCCCGTACCACCGTCGCGCAGGGTCTCAACAAGACCCTCGTCATCAAGAAGATTCACACCGCGTACGCGCGGTCCAAGCAGTTCGTCACGATGTTCGTCGACGAGGCGAAGATCGCGCTCGGCCTCAACCATCCGAACATCATCCAGGTGTTCGACTTCGGCGCCGTCGGCGAGACGTTCTTCCTCGCGATGGAGTACGTCGAGGGCCTCGACCTCCTGCGCCTCCTTCAGGAATCGGCGAAGGCGCGCCAGCGCCTGCCGTACGGCTTGTCCGCGCACATCGTGCAGCAGGTCGCGAAGGGGCTCGACTACGCGCACCGCAAGACCGACGAGTTCGGCCAGCCGCTCGGCATCGTCCACCGCGACATCTCCCCGCAGAACATCCTGCTGTCGTGGGACGGCGCGGTGAAGATCGTCGACTTCGGCATCGCGCGCGCCCGCGACGTGCACGAGGAGCAGGGCGTCATCAAGGGCAAGTTCGCGTACATGTCGCCCGAGCAAGCGCGCGGCGAGCCGGTGGACTGCCGCAGCGACGTGTTCGCCGCCGGCATCGTGCTGTTCGAGCTCGTGTGTGCGCGGCCGCTGTTCCACGGCAAGGGCAAGGAAGCGCTCGAGATGGTGAAGAGCGGCGCGATCCCGCGGCCGCGAGACTTCGCGCCCGAGCTGCCCGACTCGCTCGAGCGCATCATCCTCAAGGCGCTCGCGTTCCACCGCGCGGATCGCTTCCAGACCGCGCGCGACCTCCAGCACGAGCTCGGCCGGTTCCAGCTCGAGTGGGGCCAGAAGTCGGGCATGCTCATCGACTCCGGTCACGTCGCGCAGACGCTCTCGCAGCTGATGCCGCCGGAGCACCGCGTGGTCGCGCCGCGGCCGGTGATCGAAGGCGATGCGCCGAGCGAGCCCGCGGCGGTGCCCGACTCGGTCCCCGATGACGTGGTGTCCGAGCCGGTGCTCGCGAGCGTCGCGACGCCGGTGCCGGGGACGCTCTCGCGGCCGCCGACGGTGCTGCCCGAGCGGCCGACGCGCGAGCGCGAGCGCAAGCACGTCTACGTGCTGCAAGGCATCCTGCGCGGCATGGCCGCGCTCGAGCGCAAGCTGGGCGCGAGCGGCGCGGCGCGTCTGGTCAATGACTTCTTCAAGGTCGCGCGCGACGTCGCGTTCAAGCACGACGCGTTGCTCGACTCCCCGAAGCTACCCTCGGACGGCAAGGACATCCCGATCCCCGAGATCACGGCGTTCACGCCGGTGCCGGGGGTCGTGCCGGGCGAGACCACGATCCGCGTCGTCGTCGGGCTGCCGGTCGCCGCCGAGGACGATGCGGGCCGCGCGATCAAGCTCGCGCTCGCGCTCGTCGATGCCCTCGATGGCATCGGCTCCGACGTCGAGCCGGAGCTGCGCCTCGCGCTCGCCGTGCAGCGCGGTGTGGCGCTCGTGCGCACGCCGAGCCGCAGCGCTTCGCGCGCCGGGGGGCCGTCGTTCGAGATCGAGGAGCCGACGGCGGCGTTCGCGCACCGGCTCGCCCGCCAGGCGCGAGGCGCCGAGATCCTCGTCGGCGGCCGCGTGTACCGCGCGACGCGCGCCGAGTGGAACTACGAGGCGCTGCCCGCGATCGATCTCCCGGACGAGAACCAGAGCTCGCTCCACCCGGTCAGCAGCAGCGCGAGTCAGGCGACGCGCTCGCCGGTCGACGAGGACACCGATCCGGGCGTCAAGCGCGCGCGCGTGTTCCGCCTGCGCGGGCCCAAGGAGCGCGCGCAGCGCATGCGCGAGCGGCGCGATGCGGGACGCCTGCTCGGTCGAGATCTCGAGCTCAAGGCGCTGCGCGATGCGTGGCGCGACGTGCTGGTCACGCGCCGCAAGCGCCAGCTCGTCATCGTCGGCGACGCCGGCGTCGGCAAGCGCGCTCTCGTGCGCCAGTTCCTCGACGGCATCTCGCGCGACGAGGCCGTGGTGATCCGCACGACGGGCCGCGTCGGCGCGCAGCTGACGCCGTACGGCGTGATCGCGGACCTCGCGCGCGACGTGCTCGGGCTCGCCGAGGACGCGGAGCCGCACGAGGTGGAGCGGCGCCTGCTTCGCGCGATGCCGCTGATCTTCCCCGGCGAGGAGCACACCCCGCAGGCGCGCGCCGCGCTCCAGATCTGCGGGATGCTGCTCGGATCCCGCAGCAAGACCACGGCGCCCGAGATCGATGCGCAGACGCGCCGGCAGACGCTGCTCGCCCTGCTCAACCGCATCGAGCAGAAGCTCGAGAGCGTGAAGCCGATCGTGCTCGTCGGCGAGGACATCCACTGGACCGACGAGGACAGCCAGGAGCTGTTCGCCGCGCTGCTCAAGGTCGAGACGCCGCGTCCGATCTTCGGCGTCATGACGAGCCGCCCCGAGCCGCGGATCATCAAGCTCGCGCGCGAGCTGGGCACCCAGCTGGTGGTGCTCGACGAGCTGCCCGACGCCGCGCGGCGCGAGCTGATCGCCGAGCGGTTCGTGCCCAATCACGACATCGAGGACCTCGCCGACCAGATCGTCACGCGCGCGGGCGGCAACGCGTTCTTCATCCAGGAGCTGCTCGACACGCTCGTCGAGCTCGGCGTGTGCGTCCCCGATGCCGACGATGGCGAGTACCCGGGCCTGCTGCGCTGGGTGAAGCGGGACGCCCCGATCCACGTGCCCTCCTCCGTCGAGGATCTCATCCTCGCGCGCATCGACGGCTTGCCGCCGGCGGAGAAAGACACGCTCATCCACGCCGCGGTGCTCGGACGTCACGTGACCGCGGCGCAGCTCACCGCCCTGCTCGGCCGCCCCGTGCGCCTCGAGCTCGACGACCTCGTGCGCCGCGGGTTCCTGTCGCCCGCCGACAGCGAGTACCGGTTCAAGAACGACATGACGATGACGGTCGCGTACGGGATGATCCCGCACGATGCGCGCGTCGCCCTGCACCGGGCGACCGCCGAGCGCGTCGCGGGCGCCCCGAGCTACAAGCCCGGCCAGGACGACGCGCTGATCGCGCGCCACCTCGAGCTCGCGGGTGACGACCTCGCGGCGGCCGAGCGCTACCAGCGCGCGGCCAACCACGCCATCGAGCTCGGCGGCAACACCGACGCGTTCCGCCAGCTCTCGCGCGCGCTGAACTTGCTGCCCACCGACGATCACGAGCGCCGGTTCGCGGCGCATCGCCTGCGCGAGGAGATCCTGCGCCGTCTCGCCAAGCGGCCGCAGCAGCTGCGCGAGCTCCACGCGCTCCGCAAGGAGGCCGAGCTCACCAAGGATCCGGCGAAGCTCGCCACCGCGCATTGCGCGCTCGCGCAGTTCTACATCGACATCGGCAAGGCTCCCGCCGCGCTGCGCGCCGCCATGCCAGCACAGCAGTTCGCGCGCGAGGCCCACGACGCACTGCTCGAGGTCGAGGCGCTGCGGCTGCGCGCCTCGATCGCGCGGCTCGTCGGCAACGTCGAGGAGTCGCTCGCGCTGGTCGATGAAGCGCTCGCACTGTGCGAAGCGTCGCCGGGCGGCACCGGGGTCACGTCGTCGGGTGGACGCCCGTCGCAGCCCGTGCTCGTCGCGCGCGCGACCATCCTCAATCAGCGCGGCACCACGCTGTGGAACATCGGCCGCCTCGAGGCCGCGATCGAGAGCTACGCCGAGGCGCTCGTCATCTACCGCGCGATCGGCATGGCCCGTCACGAAGCGCGCGCGCTCAACAACATGGGCATCGTGTTCGCCGCGCTCGGCGAGTACGAGGAGGCGCTCGCGCATTACAAGAGCGCGCTCAAGATCGACCAGGCGCTCGGCGACCGCTCGAGCATCGCCCTCAAGCTCGGCAACATCGGCCAGTGCTACTCCGACCTCGGCGATCTCGATCGCGCGGACAGCTATCTCGGCAAGGCGCTCAAGATCGCGGAGCAGACCGGCGACCTCTCGGCCGCCGCCGACGCGGCCGTGTCGTGGGGCCAGGCCAAGATGCAGCGCGGCGACACCAAGGCCGCCATTGCACTCTTCGAGCGTGGCCTCGCCCTCGCGACCGAGAACCGCGAGCGCTACCAGGAGGTCCGCGCCCTCGAGTACATCTCGCTGGCGTACCTCACCGCGGGGGATCCACCGGAGGCCGCCCTCGAGATGGCGCGCTCCGCGACCGAGTGGGCGCGCAAGATGCCGATGCTCGTCGGCATCATCTACGGCCTCACGTTCCAGGCGCTCGCGCTGTCCAAGCTCGGCCGCCACGCGGAGGCCGTCGCCGCCGTCGACGAGGCCGCCTCGCTCCTCGAACGGTCGCGCCCCGAGTCGCATGGGGAGCCCGAGCCGGTGGTCCAGACCCGCGGCGGCTCCGAGCACGTCTATCGCTGGCGCGCGCAGGTCCTGACCGCCGCCGGTCGCGCCGACGCTGCGCAGGCCGCCGCTGCGCGCTACGCCGCCGAGGTCGACGCGAAGGCCGCCAAGCTGCGCGACCCCGAGCTGCGCAAGCACTACCTCGCGAGCCGCGAGCGCGCCGTTTAGGATTGCGCCTGGCATCGCGCTCCTGCCGCTCGCGCTCTCGGCCTGCGCAGCGAGGACCTCGACGAGGTGAGCTATTTCACCGTGTTCATCCGCTACGCCGAGTTCTTGCCCGGCTACCGAGATCGCGACGACGCACACTGCCTCGCGAGCTTGTCGACACCGGCGGCGGCCACCGCCTTCGCGAGGGCGGCCTCGTCGTTCGCCAGCAGCGAGCGAGCGCGCGCGAACCCGGTGCACGCCCGCGCCCGCTCGCGCATGGAGAGCACGATCCCGGCCGCGCGCAGGATCAACGAGGCTCGCTTGTCCGGGGTCGCGGTGGCGAGCGCGTCGGCGATCGTGACCACCTCGTCCGCCATCGCCAGCGCCTCGCGCCGGTGGACGCGCTGCACGGAGACCTTCGCGAGCTCGAGGAGCGTCTCGGCCACGAGGGCCTGCCCGGGTTGGACCTTGCGATAGATCGCGAGCGCCTGGATCAGGTGCTCGCGCGCGCGGACGAGGTCTTCGAGCCCGGCGTACGCGCGCCCGACGCGCCGGTGCGCATACGCCGTGTCGAGGTGATCCGGGGCGAGCACCTCCCGGCGCAGCTCGAGGGCCTCGGTCGCGAGCGCGAGCG
>DATLHR010000471.1:0-2597 GCA_035539815.1 Kofleriaceae bacterium | reverse complement strand
ACGAGCAGCGCGAGCGCGAGCGCGAGCAACGCATCCTTGAGCGCGCGCCGCGCGGGCGACGTCGTCGCGATCACGCGTGCGATCACCGGCAGCTCGCCGAGCCGCGTCGTCAGCACCCGGCGGCGCGCGCGGTCGTAGAGGTGGAAGGCGAACACCACGAGCGGCGCCGCGAGCGCGAGCCATCCCGCCCACGGATGCGCGAGCTCGATCGACGCGAGCTTGTCCCACAGCCCGCTCACGGCAACCTCCGCAGGCGGCCGTGCGACAGGGCGAGGTCGAAGCCGAACAGGATCATCGCGAGGAGCACGAACGGCAGGAACAGCTGCTTGTGCGGCACCCGCTCGAGACGCACGCGCTTGGTCTTGTCGAGCTTGTTGCGCACCGCCTGGAAGCCGCGGTCGAACGTCTCGTAGTCGGTCGCGCGGAAGAACTCGCCGCCAGTCAGCTGGGCGATGTTGCGCAGCGTCTCCGGGTTGACCGACATGCCGCCGAGGAAGTCGCTGCCCTCGCGGCCGACGAGGATCGTGTAGACCTGGACGCCCATCTCCGCCGCCGTGCGCGCCGCCTCGTCGGGCTCGAACCGCGTGACCCAGTTCGAGTCACCGTCGGACAGCAGGATCACGACCTTGTTCTTCTTGCCGCTCGGGTTGATGCAGTAGCCCTCGCTCGAGCAGGTGAAGCCATCCCCGCACGTGGGCTCCGCCCCCGGCGTCGGGTCGCACACACCGTCGGATCGGCGCAGCTGCGCGAGCGCGAGCGCGAGCCCATCGCCGATCGCGGTACCGAGCGCGGGGACATCACCGATCACGAGGTCGCGCACGATGCCCTCGACGAGCTTGGAGTCCTGGGAGAGCGGGCACTGCAGCATCGCCTGCTGCCCGAACACCACGAGCCCCACGCGATCGTGCTTCGTCCGGCGGAGGAACCGGCGCACCACGCGCTGCGCCGCATCCATGCGGTCGCGCGGCAGGTCGCCCTCCTCCATCGACTTGGACATGTCGAACACGATCATGATGTCGATCGAGTCTTCTTCGTGCCGAGCGGTCGTGTACGTCTCGGGGCGCGCGAGCGCGACCACGAGCGACGCGACCGCGAGCACGCGCAGCACGGCCGGCAGATCCGACAGCCACGCGATCGTGCCGCGGTCGCGCACGAGCGCCGTCTGCGAGAACCCCATCGCGGCGGTGCGCCGGCGATACATCTGGAAGCCGACGATGGCGACGAGGCCGGCCGCGGCCAGCAGCCACCACGCGTCCGGCGTGCGCCACTCGATCTTCTCGCCCTCGCGCTCCGCATCGAGGTAGCGGGACATGTACACGCCGAGGCCGCCGCCGATCGAGGCGAGCAGGCCCCACGGCACCAGCGCGCGCGGGATGCTGCGCTCGAACAGCACGCTCGCGGCGACCAGCACGGCGCCCGCCATCACGCCCCACGACGCGGGGTGCGCGATCAGGTGCGAGAACACGAGGCCGCGCGGATGAAACTCCTTGTAGATCGCGCCGACGATCGGCAGCCCGATCGCGACGACCACGCCCCACACGAGGAGCGCGGGGGGCAGCCGGCGCTGCCACAGTGGCCTCACGCGGCCTCCTTGGTCGAGGCCGCCGCCGCCTCGCGCAGCTGGGTCGTCGTCACGATCAGCGCGCGCGCATCGTCGAGCACGCCATTGGCCTCCGCGGCCGTCGGGCGCACCCCGCCGTACTTCACGAGGTCACAGCGGCCGAGCCACGTCTCGATCAAGTCGAGCTCCTCGGCCGGCGCCGCGCGGGCGAGCCGGCGCAGCAGCTCGCTCGACGTCAGCTCGTGACTCGAGATGCGGTAGCGCGCGCCGAGGTAGTCGCGGATCACCTCGACCATCTCCGCGTAGCCGTCCTTGCGGCGCGGCTCGTCGTCGAGCGCCCCCGACGCCTTGATCGCGAGCAGCGCCTCGAGCGCGCGCTCGCCCGTCATGTCGATGCGGCGCGGTACCGCGACGAAGCCGCCGGTCAGCCGCACGCGCCTGCGCCGCCGCCGGCGCTGGATCATCACGAATGCGATCACGCCGATCACCACGGTCCCGGCGATCGCCGCGACCCACAGCCAGAACAGATCGCGCGACACGAGCCGCGTCGGCGGCTGCAGCCCGCGCATCGCCTTCGGATCGTCGACGACGTCGCCGAGCACACCGTCCACACGCAGCCTCACCGCGTTGGTCTCGACCTGCCCCGCGCGCCCACCGACGGTGTACGTGACGGTGATCGGGTCGATGCGGAGATCGCCGAGCTCCCAGGCCGTCACGTCGAGCTGCCACTCGCGCGTCGTCTTGCCGTCGGAGTGACGCTTGTCCTCGGAGACCTTGCGGCGGACCTCGAACGCGGACCCGAGGTCGACCGGCTCGCGCAGGTTGACCACCACGCCGTCGCCGAACGTGGCCGTGATGATGAGCGTGAACCGGCCGCCGAGCCGCACCGCGGTCGGATACGCCGACGCGTTCACCTGCGGCGCCATGACATCGGTCGGCAGCTGGATCACCACCGGCGCGCCGGAGCCCGACGCACCATTGCTCCCGGGACCGTTCACGTCGCCACCGACGACACCGCCGCCATCGTCGGCCGGGG
>DATLHR010000470.1:0-27101 GCA_035539815.1 Kofleriaceae bacterium | reverse complement strand
CATGATCGTCGTCGCCATCCACGAGGTCGAGATGCTCGGCGTGGTCGCGAACTCGACGATGCCGGTCATCTCGCAGCTCTCGACCTCGTCACCGTCGGGCGGCGCGCCGCAGAAGAACTCTCCGTCGATGCGCACGATCGAGCCCGCGACGCCGTGATCCGGCGTGACGCTGCCGACGAGCGGCGCCGGGATGTCGTCGTTCGCCGAGCACGCGGCGAGCATCAAGCACGCGGCGCCCTCACAGACACGCATCGCACAGCCCCCGCACGTGGACCTCGACCTTGCCGTGGCGAAGCGCGCGCGGGACCTTGGTGCGGCGCATCGCGAGCTGCAGGTCCGGCAGGCACTCGACGCTGCCGCACGCCGTGCACACGAAGTGCGGGTGCGCGCCGGCGTGCTCCTCGGTCACGGCCTCGAAGCGCCACACGTGATCGCCGACGTCGGTGCGACGCGCGAGCCCGGCCTCGGCGAGATCGATCAGGTTGCGGTACAGCGTCGCGCGGTCCCACACCTGCGCGGCGAGGCGATCCGCGACGTCACCGTGCGAGAGCGGTGCGTCACTAGCGCGCAGCAGCTCGAGCACGGCGATCCGGGAGGGCGTCGCGCGCAGGCTGCGTGCGCGGATGACATCTCGCAAGTCGACGACCTTGCCCATGACGAGCCACTGTAGCACTTCATCACGGCGAGACCTCGCGCATGATCACGTCGGCGGTGAGCTTGGCGGCGAGCTCGAGATAGGGCATCGCGACCGTGGCCGCGGTGTCCATCGCGAGGTGGCGATACGGCGACGTGTCACCGCCGACGTACTCCTCGGTGAGGCCGATCACCGCGAACCCGCGCTCGCGAAACGCCTGGTGATCCGTGCCTTCGGTCGTGGTCGTCGTCACCGTGACGCCGACGCGCTGCGCGCTCGCGCGATACTCGTCCGCGAGCGCCGGCGTCGGCAGCTCGAGCTCGAAGCGCCGATCACCGTCGGCGTCCCACGCCACCTGATCGATCGTGTGGACCGCGCGGACCTGCGCGGGGAGCCGCTGTGCCGCGAACGCGCGGCTGCCGAACAGCCCGGCCTCCTCGAGATCGAACATCACGACGGTGACCGGCGCGTTGCGACACGGCACGTCCTGCAGATAGCGCGCGACGGCGAGCACGACCGCGGTGCCGCTCGCGTTGTCATTCGCACCGGGGCTGCCGGCCACCGTGTCGAAGTGCGCGCCGACGATGATCTCGGGCTCGCTGCCCGTCGTCGCGGGGAGCGTCGCGTAGACGTTGCTGCCGTTGTTGAACGCGTGCTCCTGCGCGGACCAGCCGAGAATCGACAGCTGGTTCGCGAGGTACGCGCGCGCGGTGTTGCGCTGCGTGACCGTCGCGCGCGGCGCCGCGGCGAGCTCGCCCACCACGTCACCGAGGTACCCGGACAGCCACGGCGCATCGAGCGCAGGCCGCGTGCACGCGGGATCTCCGTCGGGCGCCACGCCGCCGTCGGGTCCGTCATCGCCCGCACCTGCCCCGCCGCACCCGACACCGAGCACGACGGCGACCACCGCGTGCTTCACGACGAGGCCGTGTAGTCGACGAAGGCTTCGATGTGGAAGTGGTCGTAGTGCGACTTCGGATCGTTCTCGGGCGTCAGCAGCTTGCGGAACTTGCCGCTCGCATTGACCGCCTGCTCGACCGCGCGCAGGAAGCTGCCCTCGGGCGTGTAGTCGGTGTGCACCGTGGACACCTGCCCCTGGTCGTCGGTCATCGCGTAGATGTCCATCGCGATGCCGAGTGCGTGACGCGACAGCACGTTCTTCGTCTGCCCGTTCACGCGCACGTTCGTCCACCGGTAGATGCTGCCGTACGTGACCTCGCGAACACCGACCTCGTACAGCGCGGGGCCGAGCTCGTGCAGCGCGAGCACGAGTTGGCAGTCCAGCTTCTGCGCGCCGTTGCGGTACTTGCTGCGATAGGTCACGCCGCCGAGCGACATCGTGCCCGCGGGCTCTCCCTCGATCGGGACCAGCGTCAGCGCGTCGACCATGCGGCCCTCGCGCTTCGCCGATTTGTACGCGACGCCGAGCTCGTCGAGCTTCGCGCGGCACGCCTTCTCGGCGGCGATCATCTGGCTGGTCGGCGGCCACGCGTACCCGCGCGGCATGTTCTTCGTGTTGCGCAGGCTCGACTTCGAGGGTTTGCGCGAGATCTCTTTCTTCTTCTTCTTGGACTTCTTCTTCGACTTCTTCGCCTTCGCGGTCTTCTTCGTCTTCTTCTTCGACGTCGCGGTCTTCGCCTCCGCCACGTGCACGCTCGGCGGACACACCACGCCCGCGATCAAGGCGGCGAGGATGCAGGCGCGCAGCGTCACGGCTCGAACGTATCAGAGGATCGCGCGGGCTCGACGAGAATCGACGCCTACAGGATCACGACGACGGGGTTGATCTTGCCCACGTTTCCTCCCGCCGGATACGCGTACGACGAGGCCGAGTCGTAGCCCCACACCATGAGGCCGAACGGCGCCGCGCTGCGGCCGACGTGACGACCGTTAGTGCACGAGCCGACCGGCGCACCGCGGACGAGATCGACGTTCGTGATCTCGTACTCGCCGCTGGTGCCCACGGGTTGCCAGCCGCTGATCGTGCCGAGGCAATCGATGTTCACGTCGGAGAACGCGCCGGCGAGCTTCTTGCGCACGACGACGAGGTTGGTGGTCGCGTAGCTCGGATCGGTGAAGAACACGTAGCTGGTCAGCCACTGCGCGGGCGGCAGGATGTTCACGAACTCCTCGTCCCCGAGCCCGCCGAGCCCGCCCAACGTCGGCGACACCGCCTCGCGGCTACCGCCGGTCACGTTGCAGCCCGTCATGTACTGCGCGACGTAGAACGGGTGCATGTCGTCCTGGCTCTTCACGGTGAACGCGCCGACGGTCTCGAACTCCACGACCTGGCCCAGCGCGAGCGTGGCGGGCGCCCCTGCGATCGGCGGATCGTAGGTGAGCGTGGTGCCGTCGGCGGCACCGACGAAGCGATACACGATCGACTCGGGCTGCAGATCCGCGCGGCGGGTCGCGTACGGCGGCGCGACGTACTCGAAGCCGAGCGCGGCGACCGGCGGGATCATCTGGTGCGCGGAGTCGCACCCGCCGCCCGATGACGTCGACGAGCCGAGGCACACGTACGTGTTGCCGCCGGTGAACGCCACGGGCTTGTCGGAGTTGATGCGGCTGCCGGACATGTCGCCGGCGTTCTGCCACTGGATGTACTCGCCGGCGGACAGCGTATACGTCGTGGTCTGTCCCGCAGGTGCCGCACTCACGCCCGCGCCCGCGGGCAGCGGCGTGGTCGGGTTGATGCTGACGTTGGTGTTGTCCTCGGCGGCGACGATCTGGCCCCATCCATGCCCCGGCAGGCTCGCGTTGGGATCGACGTTCGGCATCGCGGCGATGTAGTTGGTGCCCCACGCCGTGGTCGGCAGCATGAGCTCCGCGCTCGGCAGGTACGAGCCGGCGCCGCCGTACGGCAGGATGTCGTACGCACTGACGGGCATGCTGGTCCGGATCCGCCACGCCTTGCCACGACCGGTCGCATCGCCGCTGCCGGTGAACACCGCCGTGCCGTTCGCCTGACTGACGGCGGGCGTCACGGGGCAGGCGAGCGAGTTGCCGCCGTTACTCGAGGTCGGATCCGTCGACAAGAACACCACGGCGAGGCTATCGCTCGCGACCGCGTTGCCCGTCACCGCGGGCCACGCCGCCGCGTTCGGCGTGCCATCGGGAACGCGCGCGTACGTCGTGGCATCGTAGGTCTGGCCGTCGTGCTCGATCGTGAGCGTCGCGCCGAGCGGCCAGTTGTTCGCGAGGAACACCGCGAAGCACGGGGGAGCGATCGGGAACCCCGAGAACCCCGGATAGAACGAAGGCGTCGCGACGCGGAAATCGCACCCGACGGAGCCCTGACTCGCCGCCGCCGCGTCGCACGCGGGCACGCATTGCCCGTTCGCACAGCCCTGATCATCGGGGCACGTGCCGATCACGTTGCCTTGCTCGTCGAGCACGCTGTGCAGATCCGAGCTGCACGTCGAGCCCGACGGGAACGCGTCGGCGGCGCCCGGACCGCCGTCACCGTTGCCGTCCCGCGCGCTGGGACCGCAGCCAGCGACAACCGCGAGAAGCGCGACTCCGATCGTGTGGCTCCGCATCGGGGCGAACATATGCCAGCCACCGGCCTGCGTTGCAGCGAATCGCACGATCGGGCGATGTGATCGGCGGCACGTACGCTCGTCGACTCAGCTGCCGTCGGTTCGGCGCACCGCGGCCCCGTCCGTGGCCTCACGGCCGACGCTCGCGCCATGGACGATCGCCATGCTGATCGCCGTCGCGACGTCGGGGGCGTAGGCCAGGCGGCCGGGCTCGCGCTTGATGCCGGCGCGATCGAGGATGTCGGCGACCTCGGGCACGCAGCCGGCGAGGATCACGTTCACCTTCGAGCGATCGAGGCGATCGAGCACGGACTCGAGCGCGACGAGGCCCGTCGCGTCGATCGTGGGCACGTGCGCCAGCGCGAGGATCACCGTGTGGTCCTTGCCACCGGCGACGTGGAGAGCCTGCATGGCGGTCTTGGCGGCGCCGAAGAACAGCGGGCCCGCGATCTTGTAGACGCGCACGCCGTCGGGGACCGCGGACTTGATCTCGCTCGTGGTCTGGAGCTGCGCGCCGGTGAGCACGGCCATCCGGCGCATAAACAGGAAGGCGGCGAATAGCACGCCGAAGGTCACCGCGATGACGAGGTCGAACGCGACCGCGAGCGCGAAGCAGGTGACCATCACCATCACGTCGGCGCGCGGCGCGATGCGGGCGAGGCGGACGAAGTGACGGCTCTCGGACAGGTTGCGCGCGACGACGATCAACAGGCCGCCCAGCGCGGCGATGGGAACGCGCGAGATGAGCGAGGCGAGCGCGATCGTCGCGGCGAGCACCGCGACGGAGTGCAGTGCGGCCGCGATCGGTGAGCGCGCGCCCGCGCGGATGTTCGTGGCGGTGCGGGCCAGCGCGCCGGTCGCCGCGATGCCGCCGAAGAACGGGACGACGATGTTGGCGATGCCGAGCGCGATGAGCTCGGAGTTGGGGTCGTGCGTGGTGCCGGCCATGCCATCGGCCGCGGTGGCCGACATCAGCGACTCCATCGCGCCGAGCATCGCGATCGCGAAGGCGGGCGGCAGCAGCTCGCGGATCATCTGATAGTCGAGCGCGCGGCCGGCGCTGTCGACGTGCCACGGCACGACGGGCAACGGGGGCAGCGGCGTGACGCCCCGGACGATCTCGCCGTCGATCGAGGCGGAGAGCTCGCTGGCGATCGTCGCGACGTGGAAGCCGGGGATGACGTGCTCGAACAACACCACGAGCAGCGAGACCGCGCTCAGCGCCACGAGCGGGGCCGGGATCCTCTTGGTCACGCGCGGCAGGGCGAGCAGCAGCGCGACGGTGACGACGCCGACCCCGACGTCCCACGGGTTGATCGCGGCGCGCGCGTCCCACAGCGCACCCAGGTAGGCGAACGTGCCGTCGGTGCGCGGCAGCTTGACGCCGAGCACGTCGTCGAGCTGGAGCAGCGCGATCATCACGGCGATGCCCATCGTGAGCCCGGCGGTGACCGGATGTGGCACGAGCTGCACGAGCCGGCCCATGCGCGCGAGCCCGAGCGAGAGCAGCATCACGCCCGCGAGCATGCCGGACACGAGCAGGCCCGAGAGGCCGTACTTGTCGACGATCGGGATCAGGATCACGACGAGCGCCGCGGTCGGCCCGGTGACCTGGAGGCGCGTGCCGCCGAGGAGTGCGCAGATGACGCCCGCGATGATCGCCGTGTACAGGCCGTGCTCGGGACGGACGCCGACGGTGAGCGCGAGCGCCATCGCCATCGGCAGCGCGAGCGCGGCGACGAGCAGCGCGGCGATCACGTCCGCGCGAAAGTCCGCCGCGGTGTAGCCCTCGCGCAGCCTCGAGCGCAGGCCGTAGCCGAGAAGATCCTTGGAGCTGAAAGCGATCGCGAGCTGGTGGCGGAATGCCTCCGACAGCTCCTCGACGTATCGGAGGCCACGCTTGCTCACGTAGGGGCGGCAGTGTACTCCAGTTTCGAGATGATCCACCGAGGCGAGCTGACGGTCTCGACGCGCGGACGCGGCACGTACGACGTCACGCACGAGGTGCGTCGCGTCGTCGGTGCGAGCCGGGTGCGCGAAGGGCTCGCGACGGTGTGGATCCATCACACCAGTGCTTCTCTGATCGTGTGCGAGAACGCGGATCCGTCGGTGCGCCGTGACCTCGAGGCGTTCGTCGCGCGGCTCGTCCCCGACGGGGATCGGCTCTTCACGCACACCGCCGAGGGCGACGACGACATGCCCGCGCACGTACGAAGCGTGCTGACGCAGACGTCGATCGGCATCCCGATCGCCGACGGCAAGCTGGTGCTCGGGACGTGGCAGGGACTGTTCGTGTGGGAGCACCGCACGATCCCGCATGACCGCCGGGTCACGGTCACGGTGATCGGTGAGTGAGCTCGCGAGCACCGTGCGCGAGGCGCTCGCACGGCTCGCGACGAGCGATCGTCCGCTGCGTCGCTTCGGAGCGCGTGCACATCGCTACGAGCTCGCGCCACCCGCCGAGCTCGACGCCCGCGACGTGCCGCTGCCCGACGACATGCGCGCGTTCGTCGCCGACATCGGCAGCGGCGGCGCGGGCCCGGCCTATGGATGGATCCCGATCGCGCGCGCACGTGCGGCGATCGTCGAGGCGCCGCGTGGGATCACGGCGTGGTCGCGCGCGCTGCCACTCGCGCACCTCGGCTGCGGCTATGTCGCCGTGCTGCCGCTCGATGGCCCCGCGCGCGGCGAGGTGTGGATCGATGCGCGCGCGATCGCGACCGTCGCGCCGATCGCGCCGACGTTCACCGCCTGGTACCTCGCGTGGCTCGACGATCTCGCCCGCGGGGCGCTGCCGCCCGCGCACGTCCCACCCGGCCGGTGCGCGCTCGCGATCGCGCTCTCCGGGTACCTCGGCGCCTGCGAGCAGCGGCTCGGGGTCCCGCCCGGCGCGTTGGCCGGCGACGCCTTGCGGGAGGCGCTGAGCGCGCTCGGCCCGGGTGCGATCGTGATCGCCGCCGAAGCGTCTGCATCGATCTTCGCACCGGGCGAGCCCGTCGATCCGTGCGTCGCGTGCGCGAAGCTCGTCGACGGCCTCGCCGCCGTTGGCCTCACCCGCGACGTCGTCGCCGCGGGGCTGCCGCCGCTGCCCGCCCGCTGATATCACCTGTCCGCCATTCGGACAGCACGTGAATGTCAGAGCCAGGAGGTAGGGTCCGGGCGATGGTGGTGTTCTCCAACCAGCGCCTCGGCCCCGCCGCCGAGCTCCTCGTTTCGCCGGAGGTCGCGTCGGCGATGCTGCGCGCCACGGCGGAGGCGGCTCGGCCGATGGCGGAGTGCCGGTGGGAGCACGAGCTCGTGGCGTGGCTGGAGGAGCGCGCGAGGTCGTTGCTCGACGCGCTCGATGTCGGTGAGATCGCGTGGTCGCCCGAGCACTTCGAACACCAGCGCGGTTTTCTGACGGACGCGATCGAGCGGGCGTCCCTGGGCTCGCCGCACGCCCGCGCCCTCGCCCTCTGGAGCCGGATGATCGGCGCGCACCACCGCCAGCACGTGGTGGTCGGGCGTCGGTGGCAGTGGCCGGCCAGCTCGCCAACCGCCTGAGATAACTGGCGTAACTAGCCAAAGTGAGTGGCCGCCCGGCGTTATCGGGGCGACCGCCGGATGCTAGAGTCTCGGCGTGGCAGAGGGCCTCACAGGACCGGGTTTCTACCCGCAACCGAACGAATGGACGTGTGGTCCGTTCGCCCTCAAGCACGCGCTCCTGGCGCTCGGCCGCATGGTCGATGTCAGCGAGATCTCCACGACGGCCAAGACGCACTGGTGGTCGGGCACCAACGAGATCCAGCTGGCGCGCGCGGCCCGCGCGTTCGAGTGTGACCTCGTGCTCGAGCGGCGCAGCGATGCCGAGCAGGCGCGCAAGGTCCTCGTCAAGCACCTGAAGGAGCAGACGCCGGTGCTCCTGTGCGTCGACGAGTGGAGCCACTGGATCACGGTGCTGCGCTCGGAGGATCGCAGGTTCGTCGTCTGCGACTCGCAGGACGAGCCGCTGCTCTCCGTGCGGACGTGGCCGCAGCTCCGCAACTGGTGGCGCTACCACGACGTCGACTACGTCAAGGACAACCCACCGGTCCTCTATGACCTGATGGCGGTGACGCCGCGGTTCCGCAGTGCGGTGAAGGGCGACTTCTCCGTCGACCGCGTGAAGTTCCTCCGCCGGCCAGAGAACCGCCGGCTCGCGCACCACTGGAACGAGTACCTCGAGGACCTCCTCGAGATCTGCCGCCCGGCGACGCACCGGATCGCGGAGCCGCTGTCGATGGGCGAGTTCCTGCGGCGCCATCAAGAGCTGCTGGTGACGCGCGTCGTGTACTGGCACGGCGACGTCAATCGCGACGAGGTCTCGCGCGTGCTGCGCGACCTGCGCTTCGTGTCGGAGACCTACGGGCTCGTGATCCCGGCGTCGATGACCCGGCGAGCGCTCGGCGATCTCGCGATCTTGGTCTCGCTGTGGGCGTGCGCCGACCGCGGCGTCGACAGCATGTTCGGCGCGTCCGGCAGCGAGCCCGTGTCCAACGGCAAGGCGCGCAAGCGTCGCAAGGGCTGATCACTTCATCGCGAGCGACAGGCGCACCGCCCCGGGGCGATCGAGGTCGACCCTGCCGCCGAACACGACTGCCGACGTGCTCGCCCGCGTCAGTTCGGCGAACGGACGCGCGTCACGTTGCCAGCGTGGCGCTCACGGCTCGTCGACCGCTTCGATCGCGCCGCACGCGACGGCCTTGCCTGGCTTGCCCTTCTTGTCCTCGTGCAGGACCAAGGTGCGGCCGGTCGCGCCGTCGTCTCCGTCGAGATCGAACGGAGCGACGCCGGTCTCGAGCCCGCCGCTGAGATCCTTGGCGATCACGATCTTCAACGGAGCGCCGAGCTCCCAGGCAGCGCCGGCCTTGGTCGCGTTCGGTCCGCAGCTGTCGCCGGCGTGGATGATCAGCCAGTACGTGCCCGGCTTCGCTCCGTCGAACGAGTCGGCCTCGACCGTCGTCTCCTGTCCCTCTCGCTGCGCGAAGCTGACGAGGGTGGGCTTCAGCTTCGCGCCCTTGACGGGCGTGAGCGCCGCCTTCGCGAGCCACTGTTTCGGGGGCGGCGGCGGAGGTGGCTGCGCGGGCGGTTCCGCGCGCGGCGCGGGCTCCTCGTCAGGGGCTTCGACGGCCGGCGGCCGCGGCGACGATGCGCCGCACGCGCCGACCAGGGTGATGCCGAGCGCGATCGGCCAGGCGTGGAGTGCTCTCAAATGGAGGCCTTTCTGGTTCAGCGGAGGCTGGTCAGGATGTCTTCGAGATCGAACGCCCAGCGCACGAGACGCTGGCGCGTGCGGGCGACGTGATCGTGCCCGGCGCGATGCGCGGTCTCGGCGAGCTGCATCGCGGCGAGCACGCTCTCGATCGCCGTGTCGAGGTGCTCGCCCAGACGCGCGGCGAGCGACGTGCAGGCGGCCTCGCAGTCGGCGCGCGCTCTCTCGATCACGTCGCGAGAGGAGTCGGCCAAGCTCTCGAGCAGATCGTGGCGTGCGCGGGCCATGATCTGGCGGCGGCTCCAGAACCGAACCAGGTCGGCGATCGGCGCCACCAGCGGGGGCGACCGACCCGGCTGGCGAGGGCGCGGCCCGCGGAGGACGACCATGTCGAACCCGGCGAACGCGTGGTGCGACACCTGCTCGCCGAGGTCCGCCAGCGAGCTCTCGATCTCGGCGAGGAGGCTTCGCGCGACCTCTCCGACGGTCCGCTCCACGTCGGCGCAGGCGCGCCGCTCGAGCTCTCCGAGGAGCGCGCCGGCGAGGTCGACGCGCGCCTCCGCGGCGAGTGCGTGCAGCTCGCGCCGGCCGCGACGCTCGTCGACGAGCCGCGACTCGAGCGCGAGCAACGCGTCCGCGGTGTTCGACATCAGGAACTTCGTGCGCTCGGTCGCGAGCTGCCTGGCAAGCGCCGCACAGGCGGGCGGCGGAGCTGGTTGCGCGCGGCCGGTGCGCGACATCGCACGCACGAGCGAGAGCGCGTTGGCGCGTGCCAGCGTCGAGGACGCGCCTCGCTCGAGGGCGCGCGACTGCTCGGAGAGGTGGTACCCGAGCCGCGCGCCGAGGCAGAGAAGGCGCTGCTGGCGCGTCCGGAGTGCGCGAGGATCGCGCGGATGCTGGTCGGCCAGGTCTCGCGCCGCGGCCGCGAGCCACGTCACCTGGACCTCGGCCGCGAGCTCGGCGAGCAGCATGGCCGGATCACGCGGGCGGTGCGCCACCGCTTCGGCCTGCTCGTCGCGCACGTTCACGATCAAGAAGACGGCCAACCTCGGCCGGCGTTCACGGGAAACGTGCCCCCACCGAACGACGTGAACACCGGCCGGTGGTCGCCGTCTTCGCATGCAAGACCATGCTGCGCACCTCCCTCGCTCTTTCCCTTGTGACCCTTGTCTCCGTTGGATGCACGAAGAAGGCGACCACCAAGGTCTCGACCGCGGCGCCGCCGAGTCCCGCGTCGACGTCGGATCGGGCGGCCGCGCCGAGCGCGACCCCGGCCGTCGCCGTGAGCGACGACCTTTCACGCCGGTGCCAGCTCGTGTTCGGGGATGTCGGGGGGGCACCGAAATTCGACTACAACGAGGACGCCCTCCAGCCGATGGACCGCACCGCGCTCGAGCAGATCGCGACCTGCCTCACCACCGGGCCGCTCAAGGGCCACACCGTACGCCTGGTCGGCCGCGCCGACCCGCGCGGAACGAGCGAGTACAACCTCGGTCTCGGCACCCGGCGCGCGAACACGGTGACCGACTATCTCCGGCGACTCGGGGTCGAGCCCACGCAGCTGACCGTCACCACGCGAGGGGACCTCGATGCGACCGGCCGGGACGAGGTCGGGTGGCGCGAGGATCGGCGCGTGGATGTCGAGCTCGTGCAGTGAGCCCGCGGCCCAGCGGCGGCGGTCCGGGTGCGCTATGAACGTGGACATGTCGTCGGATCCCGTCGCCGTCGCCGACGGCCAGATGGCCGATCAGCTCGAGCGCATCATTCGCCGCGTCAAGCAGTCGATGAACTACCGCGGCTCCTACAGCACGCGGGACATCCTGGGCTCGCTCGTCGCGCGCTGGGTGGCGAGTGGTGAGTGGGCACGGCTGAAGGAGCTGCCGCCCGAAGAGCGTCGACTCGGCGAGAGCGTGCGCCGGTTCATCCTCGACCGCCTCGATCAACTTCAGCGACGCGGGCGACGCGAGCCGGTCGAAGGCGAGCTCGCGGGTCTGCCCGATGAAGCGGAGCTCGCCGAGATGATCGAGCTGGCCGAGCTGCGCGGGTGGATCGCACGCTGCGTGGCCGACCTCGAGGTGGGGACGGTGGATCCGGCGATGCGCATCCCGCTGTCGAACCCGCGCCAGATCGGGCGCGTGCTGGGGCTGCACCTCGACGGCAAGACCCAGCGCGAGATCGCGACGGAGCTGGGCATCTCGCTCGGCGTGGTGAACAAGCGGTTGGTCGAGGGCACGAACTACCTCGTCGTGCTGCAAGGTCTGGCGGCGAGCGCGCGATGAACGCCGACGACATCACCGGGGCGCTCGGCGAGCTGGTGGACGTCCCGCCCGCGACCTGGGAGGCGCGCCTGCGCGCGCGATTCCCCGCTGATCCGGGCCTGGTCACGCAGGCGCTCATGTGGCTGCGCGCCAACCGCGAGCGCGTCGTCGAGCGCGACGTTCCGTCGCTGGGGACCGGCGACGCCCGCTACGAGCTCGACGCGAAGCTCGATGCCGGAGCGACCGCATCGGTGTGGCTCGCCCGCGATCGCAAGCTCGGGCGCAACGTCGCGATCAAGCTGTTTCGCCTCGAGCAATCGCCCGCGCTCGATCAGATCCTCCTCGAAGCGCGGGCTGCGAGTGAGGTGCTCAGCGATCACGTCGTCCGCGTGCTCGACGTCCACGACGCCGAGCCGCCGTACCTGGTGATGGAGCTGGTGGGCGAGCACGCGCCCGGCCGCGGCGAGCTGGTCCCGGGCGCCTCGGCCGCGTCGTGCCGGCCACGCGATCTCGACGAGGCGGTGCGCTGGATCCGCGACGTCGCGCGCGGCGTGCACGATGCGCACCTGCGCAACGTGTTTCATCGCGATCTCAAGCCGCACAACATCCTGGTGACGCCGATCTCCCGGCGCGCGAAGCTCACCGACTTCGGCCTCGCGGTCAGCCGCGCGACCGCGGGCACCGAGCTGATGCGCGCCGGCAAGGCGGGCCTCGCGCGCATCGCCGGCACGCCGGCCTTCATCGCTCCCGAACAGGCGCGTGGGCTGCGGGCCACGCTCGATCCGGAAGACGCGGATGATCGAGCGATCCTGATCGCCCTCGACGTCTGGGGGCTCGGGGCGATCGCGTTCGAGTTGCTGAGCGGCGCGCCGCCGTGGCGACGGGAAGGCGATCTCGAGCCGTGGGAGGTCGCCGCGCGCGCCACGACGGTTCCCGACCTCGCGTGTACGCCGGAGGGCGCACGCGTGCCGCGGCGGTTGCGGCGCGTCGTCGAGCGCGCGCTCGCCCTCGACCCTGCCGCGCGCTATGCGACGGCCGCCGAGCTTGCCGAGGAGCTCGACGCCGTCCTCGCGCACCGCCCGACGAGCTTCGAGCGCGCACGCGGCGTGCGCCTCGCGCTGTGGTGCCGCCGCAACCCGCAGCTCGCGCTCACCGCGTTGCTCGCCGTCGCACTCGCGACCCTGACGCTCGTCGCGACCGCGAGCGCGCGCGAGGCGCGTCATCAGCGCAACGAGCTCGCCACCGAGATGGCCGCGGCGCGCGTCGCCAACGCGGAGCTCGCCGAGCGCATCTCCGAAGGGCGGCGCGAGCTGAGCAAGATGGAGACGACGCTCGAGCAGAAGTCCCAGGCGCTCGCCGCGCTCGAGACCACGGTCACCGAGGCGACGCACGAGTACGACGCGATCGTCGCCGCGAAGTCGCAGGAGCTCCTCAACGCCGGCGCCGCGACCCGACAGCTCGCCGACCAGCTCACCTCGATGCGGCGCGAGCGCGATTCGTCGCGCGCAGCCCACAAGCTCTACGAGACGTTCTGGAAGCGCGGCCGCAGCGACACGGAGCGCGCGATCGCCGAGCGAGAAGACTCCGAGCGCGAGCGCGACGCGGCACGCGACGAGCGCGATCGCCTGCGTCAGGAGCGCGACGAGGCGCTGGCGGCGCTGGCCCTCGCCCAGGAGGAGCGCGACGCCGCGCACGCCGAGCGCGATCGCCCCGAGCCCGCCTCCGCACCGCCGGCCGCCGATCGGTGATGCGCGTGGCCGTCAACGCCGCGCATCGAGGAGCTCGCACGCGGTGTCATTGACCGCGCGGCGCAGCGCCTTGATCGCCTCCGCGCTCGGACCGTGGCGGGTGGGATGAACGCGGTTGGTGAGCAAGGCGACCCAGCGCCGGCGCGGTAGATCGAGCCAGAGCGACGTGCCGGTGAACCCGAGGTGGCCGACGCTGCCGGTGCGCGGCCAGCGATCGCCGGCGTGCGAGACGCCGGGCGTCGTCGACGGCGTGTCCCAGCCGAGCCGCCACGACGCCCCGGAGGCCGCGCTGTCGGTGAGAAAGCGCGTGACGACGTCGGTGCGCAAGCGTCCGCGCGGTGTGCCGTGCGCGGTGTCGATGATCGCGGCCGCGAACGTGGCGACATCGCCGATGCGCGCGAACAGCCCCGCGTGCCCGCAGATGCCGCCGCCGAAATACGCGTTCTCGTCGTGGACGCGGCCCTCGACGACGGCCGGCGCGCCGGTGCGCTCGTCGAGCTCGGTCGCGACCGAGCCCGGCAGGGCGGTGGTGCCGGGGTAGCGCGCAGCGAGGCCGAGCGGCTCGGCGACGAGCGTGCGGAACGCGTCCTCGAGGGGAGCGCCGGCCGCGCGCTCGATGATGGCACCGAGCATGAGGTAGCCGAGGTCGCTGTACACGGCGGAGACGCCGGGCAGGTTCGCGGGCTCGGTGCTCGCCATCTCGACGAGCTCGGCGCGAGGATCCGGGTGATCGCCGACGGCGAGGCGGCGGAAGAACTCTACGTGCGCGGCGCATCCGGCGGCGTGGCCGAGCAGCTGGCGCACGGAGCCGGTGCTCGCGGCCGCTGGCAGCCAGCGGCGGATCGGCGCATCGAGATCGAGCGCGCCGTCGCCGGCGAGCACCATCGCGCACGCGACGGTGGCCATCGGCTTGGACAGCGAGGCGACGTCGAACCAGGTGCGCTCGTCGACGAGGCCGCCGGCCGTGGGCAGCCGCCGCGTCACGCCGGTGCAGAGCCGCGCCACCTCGCGGCCTGCGTCACCGACGGAGATCGCGGCTCCCGAGCCGATGCCCCGCGCGAACATCTCGTCGGCGAGGCCGGCCAAGGCTTGCACACACGTATCCTACGCCGTGGCGGGCCCGGCCTCGACGGTGCGTGATAGATTTGCCGTCACGTGACGCGTTACGAGCTGCTCGATCGTATCGGCGTCGGCGGCATGGCGGAGATCTTCCGCGGCAAGGCCGTCGCCGCCGGCGGGTTCGAGAAGCCCGTCGCGATCAAGCGCATCCTGCCGCACCTCTCGCAGGACAAGCGGTTCGTCGAGCTGCTGATCGCGGAGGCCAAGGTCCTCTCGCTGCTCAAGCATCGCAACATCGTCCAGATCTTCGATGTCGGCCTCGGCGACGACGCTCAGTACTTCCTGGTGATGGAGTACGTCGACGGCAAGGACCTCGGCGCGGTGCAGCGCGCCGTCGAGGGCGAGCGGCGGCGCATCCCGTTCGATCTCGCGCTGCACGTCGGCGCCGAGATCTGCGAGGCGCTCGAGCACGCACACTCGGCGCGCGCGCCCGACGGCAAGCCGATGTCGCTCGTGCACCGCGACGTCTCGCCGTCGAACGTGCTCGTGTCGCGCGCCGGCGAGGTCAAGCTGACCGATTTCGGCATCGCCAAGCGCGCCGAGTCCGAACAGACGGGGAGCGGCGCGGTGCGCGGAAAGTTCGCGTACATCTCGCCGGAGCAGGCGCGCAACGAGCACATCGATCCGCGCAGCGACGTGTTCTCCGCCGCGGTGCTCGTCTGGGAGCTCGTCACCGGCAAGCGGCTGTTCTCGGGGCTCGGCGATCTCGAGGCGCTGCGCGCGGTGCGCGAGGCACAGGCCCGACGGCCGACCGAGGCGGACCCGCGCCTCGACCCGCGCATCGATGCGCTGCTGATGCCCGCGCTCGCGAAGGATGCGCAGCGGCGGCCGACGGCGGGCCAGTTCGCCGAGCAGCTGCGCGGGCTGCGCTACTCGCTCGACTCCACCTCCGGCGATCCGGCGACCGAGCTCGCGAAGATCATCGACAACGCGGCGGAGGCCGAGAAGTTGACGGTGGTCGCCGCAAAGGACAACGCGTTCGAGCCCGAGCTCACGGGCGCGACCGTGATCCGCATCCACACCGCCGATGCGTTCGCGGGACCGAGCGATATCTCGGTCGCGCGCCAGGTCATCGATCGCTTCGAGGAAGAGGAGACGCGGCTCGCTTCGCTCACCGGGGATCAGCTGCGCATGCTGCGCTCGACGAACAGCGCGCGTGACTCGGCGGACATCAGCACCTCGCCCGGGCCGAGCACGCGCAACCGCACACCCACCGACGAGCCGACGCGCGCCGGCGCACCGCTCGACGATCTCGACGGGATGACCGTCGCGCAGGATCCCTCTCCGGCCGCGCTCGCGTCGATGCGCGATGGAGGCTTCGACATCGACGAGAGCACGCGGCTCGTCGCGCCATCCAGCCGCCGCACGCCCGCACCAGAGCGGATCCCGCCGCGCGCGAACACCAGCACGCCCGCTGCGCCCGCGCGACCGCGCGCACCCACGGCGCCGCCCGTGCCGACTGCGCGCCCCCGCGCGAACACCAGCACGCCCGCGCCCTCGCCAGCGATCGACCCGCACCCGCAGCCGATTCCACCAACGGGAGCGCGGCCGAACGAGCGACGCCCCGCGACGTTGCCGCCGCCGTTCAGTGCGCAGCCTTCGCCGGGGCCGATACCACCGACGCCGTTTGGAACACATCCTGCTCCCGGCCACGTTCCGCCGGCTCCCTTTGGTTCGCAGCCACCACCGATGTTCGGCGGGCCGCCACCAGGACCGCAGGCGCCCTACGGGCAACCGCAGCCGTATCCGACCTGGCAGCGGCCGCAGGAGCCCATGTATCCGCCGCACCTGCCTCCCCGCACCGGACTGCAGCCGTGGATGCTCGTCGTCGGCGCCGTCGTGATGGCCCTGCTCGCATTTGCAGTGACGCGCGCCTTCATCGGAGGCTGATCAGGCCGGGGCGAGGGCATCGCGCGTTGGAGGGGAGATGCGGCCCCAAAAAATCTCGAGATCGGCGGTCACGAAATGACCCCGGCGGCGCACGTGGAGGACGGAATGGAGGCAGCACGAGTGGAGACCATGGCAGAGGAGCCCGTCGATCCGATCGTCGTGCTCGTCCGCGATGGTCATCATCGCGAGGCGATCGCTGCATGCGCGAAGGCGCATGGTGCGATCCTCGGTCGGTTGTGCATGGCGCTGCTCGGCTCGCAGGTCGACGCCGACGAGGCCGCGCAGGAGACGCTGTTGCGCGCCCATCGTGCGATGGGGACCTATCGCGCGGAGGGCAGCATCAAGGCGTGGCTGTGCGGCATCGCGCGGCACGTGTGCGCGCACATGCTCGAGACGCGACGCAAGCAGCGCGAGCTGCTCGAGGTCGTGCCGACCGATGCCGAGAGCCGCGACCTGTTCGCGCAGCGGCAGCGTTCACGCGCGATCCGCGACGCGCTCGACAAGCTCAAGCCCACCGAGCGCGAGGCGCTGGTGCTGCGGTTCGTCGGTGACCTGAGTCATCGCGAGATCGCGACCGCCTGCAACCTCGACGAGCCCACGGCGCGCAAGCGGATCAGCCGCGCGCTCGCCCGTCTCCGTTCTGTCATGCCCGACGAGGAGAACGTGTGATGAAGGACTGTGATCGTGTCATCGATGATCTCGCCGACCTCGTCGCAGGCGACGACGCGGCGATCGCCCGCCACGCCGAGCACATCGCCAGCTGCGACGCGTGCCGCGACCTGCGCCATGAGGCGAGCCAGCTGACGGCGAAGCTCGCCGAGGCAGGCAACGACCACGTGCCGCCCGTGGATCTCGCGAGCCGCGTGCTCGCGCGGATCGATGCAGTGCCGGACGCCAAGGCGGAGCCGAAGGTCGACGCGAAGGCCGACGCGAAGCCGGCGCCCAAACCCGCCGCGAAGCCGCGCGCGAGCTCGAGCGAGCCGACGCCGATCCGCAAGAAGTCCGCGGCGCGTCCGTGGGCGGCCGTGTTCGCGGCGGCCGCCGCGGCCTCGGGGGTCGCGGTGCTCTACAAGCTGAACCAGGGCAGCGACGACGACGTCCCGACGACGACGGCGCAGACGACGAAGCGCCCGCTCGCCAACGGTGCGCTCGGCACGATCACCACGGTGGCGCGCGCGGCGGCCGACAAGACGAGCGGCGTGTTCATCAAGGACGGCGACGCGTGGAAGCCGCTCGCCAAGGACGCGGCGATCCCGCAGGGCGCGTCGATCAAGACCGACGAGCGTACGCGCGTCTCGCTCGAGCTCGCCGACGGCACGCGGCTGGTGCTCGATCACGACACCGCGCTCGCGTTCGATCGCGGCGAGCCGCGCAAGCTCTCGCTGACCAGGGGCCGCGTGTCTGCCGACGTCGCGCACGTCGAGCACCGGCCGGCGTCGATCCAGACCCCGTCGGGGACGATCGACGTGATCGGCACCAAGCTCGTCGCGACGGCGACCGATGCGCTGACGTCCGTGCAGGTCATCCGCGGCTCCGTGGCGCTCGCCACGACCAGCGGCCAGCGCGAAGAGGTACACGCGGGCGAAGAGGGCCAGATCGAGAACGGCGCGCTCAGCGTCGGCTCGGCGCCGTCGCTCGCGCATGACGTGGCGTGGAGCGAACTCGCGCAGCCGGCCACCAAGGATGACGAGCTCGCGCAGGGCCTCGGCGCGCTGCGGGCGTACAAGCCCGGCGAGAAGCGCGACCGCGACTGGAACCTCGCGCTCGCGCAGCACGACGTGAAGGTCCGCATCGTCGGGCCGGTCGCGCGCACCGAGATCACCGAGACGTTCGCGAACGACTCGAACGAGACGCTGGAGGGCGTGTATCAGTTCCCGCTGCCACCCGACGCGCAGATCGACAGCCTCGAGCTCGACGTCGAGGGCGGCTTCGAGCAGGGCGCGTTCGTCGACAAGCAACGCGGCCAGAAGATCTGGCAGGGCGTGATCGACAAGGCGACGCCCAAGCTGCAGATCGCGCGCAAGCCCGACGAGATCATCTGGGTCGACGGCAGCTGGCGCGATCCGGCGCTGCTCGACTGGAAGCGCGGCGGTCGGTTCGAGCTGCGCATCTTCCCGATCCCGGCGAAGGGCCAGCGCACGATCAAGATCGCATACACGCAGGTCGTCACGCCGCGCGGCAACAGCCGCCAGTACACGTATCCGCTCGCGCACTCGAGCGACGGCTCGACGGTGGCGAACAACTTCAGCGTCGACGTCGAGGTCCGCGGCGCACAGCCCGGACGCGTGCGTGCGGCCGGTTATGCACTCTCGCCCGACCCGGCGCGCACCGAGGTCAGCGCGTTGACGTTCCGCCAGGGCGGCTTCGTGCCGCGCGGCGATCTGGTCGTCGAGTACGAACCGACGGACGCCGAAGCGGAGCTGCGCGCGTGGACGTACACGGGCGGCGCCGCGGTGGCGCCCGACGAGAAGCTCGCCACGAAGAAGAACGTCGGCATCGATCCGAAGGTCGTCGAGGCGCAGCGCAAGGTCGCCGCGGACACGCGACCGACGGCGGTGGTCGCGGTGCGGCCCAAGCTGCCGCGCTGGCGCGAGTCCAGGCCCCGCGACATCATGATCGTCGTCGACTCGAGCCAGTCGATGGTCGGCGATCGGTTCACGCGGGCCACCGAGCTCGCGGCGACGATCGTCGGCGAGATGGATCGCCGCGATCGGTTCACGGTCGCGGCGTGCGACAGCGAGTGCAGCCGCCTCGGCGGGTTCCGCGCGCCGTCGGAGGCAGCGGTCGGCGACGTTCGCAACTGGCTCGGCGAGCAGGTCGCCGCCGGCGCGAGCGACCTCGTCGCGTCGGTGCGCTCGGCGAGCGCGGACTTCAACCGCGGCGACGACCGCGAGGACTGGGTGCTCTACATCGGCGATGGCTTCGCGACCACCGGCTTCCGGCGCGCCGCGGACATCGAGGGTGCGCTGGCTAACATGGGCGGCAACGTCCACATCTCGACGATCGGCATCGGCGGCGACGCCGACTCGATGGTGCTCAAGGCCGCGGCGCGCGGTGGCGGTGGCAGCTACCTCGCGTGGGTGCCCGGCCTCACGGTCGGCACGGCCGCACTCGCGGCGCTCGAGTCGACCAACGGTGCGCAGCTGCGCAACGCGACGGTCGAGCTGCCGTCCGGCCTCGCCGATGTGGCGCCGACGGTGCTCCCGACGGTGCGCTCGGGTGAAGAGGTGCTGATCGCGGCGCGGCTCGCGGGTGACGTCAGCGGTGACGTCGTGCTGAAGGGCACCGTCGGCGGCCAGCCGTTCGAGCAGCGCTATCCGGTGAAGCTCGCGGTGGCAGGCGCCGCGGCGAACGGGTTCGTTCCACGCCTGTGGGCCTCGCTCGCGATCGATCAGCTCGAGCGAACGGGCGGCGGCGACGCGCGGACGCAGATCGTGGCGCTGTCGCAGGGCTACGGGGTGATGTCGCGCGAGACGTCGCTGCTCGTGCTCGAGTCGGCGGCGATGTTCGAAGCGTTCGGTGTCGATCGCGGCACGCCTGCGGCGAAGTGGACCGGCGAGGACGCGATCGACGAGGTCGTGACCGCGGGCACCGTGCCGATGGCAGGTGGCACCGGCACCGGCGTGGCAACCGCCAACAGCAGCGGCCTGGCGGGCGGGGATTTCAGCAAGGCAGACTTCAAGGACTCGGCGGCGATGCGCGCGGAGGCGCCGGCCGCGGAGCCCGCCCCCGCGCCCGCACTGGTGACCGCGCCGACGGCGACCGCGCCCGCGCGGAAAGCTGCCAACAGGAAGGCGCCGATGGACCTCGACGACGCGATGGTCCGAGACCCCCTCGGGGGCCTAGGCCGGGGCAAGGGCGGCGGCGGTGGCATCGGGCAGATGGCGTTCCGCAAGACGTGGGTGCGCACGGCGTCGGTCGACGCGTTCACCGGCACGAGCGATGGCATCAAGCAGGCGATCGCGAAGGCCGAGGCCGCGCTCGCGGCGAGCCCCGACAGCCGCGAGAAGCACCGCGCGCTCGTCCAGGCGTACGCGTACGGCGGCGAGCTCGACAAGGCGCGCGAGGTCGCGGGCAAGTGGCTCGAGCGCGACAAGCTCGATCCGCAGGCGCTCGGCTATCAGGCCGACCTCCTCGGCCGCGACGGCCAGCGCGAGCTCGCGCTGCGCACGCTCGCCGGACTCGTCGATCTCGACGCGGATCGCGCCGCGCTGCACGAGCGCATGGTGCGCGCGTACGAGGCCTCGGGCCGGATGTCGCAGGCGTGCGGCCACCGGATCGCGCTGAGCTCGATCGCGCCGAAGAACACCGCGACCGCCGCGGCGGCGATGCGCTGTCTGCGCAGCGTCGGTCGCGATCGCGACGCCGAGCTGATCACCCGCAGCCTCGTCGACGACGCCGCGCGCGCCGCCGCCGAGAAGGCCGCGACGGTCGCGGTGCCGGTGCCCAAGGTCACGGGCGACCTCGTCATCCACGGCACGTGGGCGAGCGCCTCCGATCTCGACATCTCGGTCGTCGCGCCGGACGGCTCGCGCGTCTCGTGGATGGGTGGCCGCATCGATGCGGCCGCCCATGACGCCAACGCCGGCGACAAGGAGCAGCTCGCGATCAAGTCGCTCAAGCGCGGCAACTACCTCGTCGAGATCACGCGCGGTGGCGCGTCGACGGGGCCGGTGCGCGGCACGCTCGAGATCACGGCGCTCGGCCAGAAGAAGTCGATGCCGTTCGAGCTCGTCGGCTCGCGCCTGGTGGTCGCGCGGCTCGGCGTGTCGATGAAGGAAGCGTGGGAGTCGGTGCCGACCGCGGGTTTCGGTCCGCGCGTCGCGCTCGGCCCGGTGCCCAGCGCCAACCTCCAGCGCGTGATGATGGCGCGCACGATCGCCATCCAGAACTGCTACGCGGGCATGGTCGCCTCCGGCGCCGCGGGCAACCGCATCGTCGCGCGCCTCTCGCTCGTCGTCGGGCGCTACGGCCAGATCGAGACCCGCGTCTCGAACGCGCCGACCGCGCTCGCCAGCTGCATCAAGCGCGAATTCGCCGGCATGCACGACCAGAGCGTGGCGCAGACGATCAACACCACCATGGTGTTCACGAACAACTGAGCGCGCCGGTCGCAACGAAGGTGCAGCTTCGCGTGTGCAAACCAGCGTGAGCAGCACCGAACACGACGCGGGCTACGCCGGAACGCGCCACATCGTGGCGGCGGCGATTGCGGTGCAGCTCGATGCGCCACCGATCCCGCAGCGCAAACCACGGATCTTCCGACGAGCCGTCGCGGCATGAGGGTTGCTCACGCGGCGCGGCCATGAACCGTGCTTTCCTCCTTTCGAGCGTTGCCGTCTCCCTTGTTGCCTGCGCCGCGGATCCCATCGCGACAAGCTCGTCGGTGGACAAGCCCAACAACGGCAAGGAGGACAGCATCTCGCGCCTGTGCGAGGAGCTCGGTGAGCCGGCGACCTGCGATCCGTGTGACGCCGCCGGCTGGTATGGCGACGGCGAGTGCGACACGTTCTGCGCGACCCCCGACACCCAGGACTGTCCGGTGTCCGAGACCGCAGCGTTCCTCGCAAAGACGGACCTCGCGACGAGCTACCGCCAGGTGACGGGTGGCTACTACTACACCTCGTTCATCGCGACCGAGCTGTCCCAGACGACCGCCGACACGTGGGCCGACGCGAACGCGGCGCTCGTCGGCAACGGGCTCGCGCTCCACGTGAGGTTCCAGCACTACAGCGCGCTCACCTCCACGCCCCAGACCTTCGCGATCGCGTCGTCGGTGAACAGCAACGGAGAGTGCGCCAGCTGGGTCGAGCCCGCCAGCGTCGAGCACGGGGTTGCGCACGCGAACGTCTTCCACTGGTCGGCGGCCGAGCCGACCGCGGTCGTGTGCAGCCGCGGCGGCGCCGTCATCGCCAAGCGCGTCTCCGGCAAGGTCGAGCTCACCGTCCTGGCCGAGCTCAGCGACGGCACGTCGCTCGAGCAGACGTTCGAAGCCGACGCGCCGTAGCGATCAGCGGCCGCGGATCCGCTAGGGCGCGCTCACGTCCAGCTCGACTCGAGCTCGCAATACTCGTCGCCGCGCAGCCTGCATTTGGTCTCGCTGCCCGAGACCTCCTTGCCGCCCGACAGCTCGATCGAGCGCTCCGCCCACCCGAGCACCGACATGCAGTGCACCGGGTGCGGCGTGTCGAAGCCACGCATCCGCAGGATCGCCGTGCGCGGCCCGCGCGTGAGCACCTCGAGGTAGCCCGTGTCGTAGTGCGCGCTCCACAGCCGGACCGCGCGCCCGAGGATCCAGTGCGTGGTGCCGACCTTGTAGAACAGGCGGTAGATGGTCGTCAGGTTCGCGTCGGCGCCATGGCGCGCGAGCTCGCGCACGAGCCCGCGGTCGCCCTTGCCGAACACGCGATCGACGTTTTCGATCAGCTCGATGAACTGCTCGAACGGGTACCACTTCGCCTTGTGGATCCCGTCCTCGATGTTCGCGCGTAGCGCGGGCGAGCACTGCGGGAGCAGCCGCCGCAGGCCGGCGTCACCATGGTTCAGCTGAACCCACAGGACGCGCGACGCGAGCGAGCTGCCCTTGACGTTTCCCACGCGGAAAGTATACGCCGCTTCGGTGAGCACCCGCCCAGATCCCGTCGATCCCATTCGCCGTCTCGAGGAGATGGAAGCCAAGGCCGCCCTCGCCGGCGGCGCCGCACGCATCGCCAAGCAGCACGCGGCGGGCAAGCTCACCGCGCGCGAGCGCGTCGAGGCGTTGCTCGACGAGGGTAGCTTCGTCGAGCTCGACAAGTTCGTCACCCACCGCTGCGCCGACTTCGGCATGCAGGAGCAGAAGATCCTCGGCGACGGCGTGGTCACCGGCCACGGCACCGTCGACGGCCGGCCCGTGTGCGTGTTCGCGCAGGACTTCACCGTGTTCGGTGGGTCGCTGTCGGGGGCGTACGCGCAGAAGATCTGCAAGGTGATGGACCTCGCGACGAAGATCGGGTGCCCGGTGATCGGGCTCAACGACTCCGGCGGTGCGCGCATCCAGGAGGGTGTCGAGTCGCTCGCCGGCTACGCCGACATCTTCCTGCGCAACGTGCTGTCGTCGGGCGTGGTGCCGCAGCTCTCCGCGATCATGGGTCCGTGCGCCGGCGGCGCCGTCTATTCGCCAGCGATCACCGACTTCATCCTCATGGTCGAGGGCACCTCGTACATGTTCATCACGGGCCCCGAGGTCATCAAGACGGTGACCCACGAGGAGGTGACGAAGGAGCAGCTCGGCGGCGCCATGACGCACGCGAGCAGGTCCGGCGTTTCGCACTTCACCGAGGTCGACGAGCTCACGTGCATCGCGCGGATCCGCGAGCTGCTGTCGTTCATGCCGAGCAACAACGCCGAGGATCCGCCGGTGGTGCCGACGCAGGATCCCCCCGATCGCGCCGACCCCGCGCTCGACACGGTCGTCCCACTCGAGTCGAACAAGCCGTACGACATCAAGAAGATCATCATCAACGTCGTCGACGACCACAAGTTCGTCGAGGTCCACAAGGACTACGCGAAGAACATCGTCGTCGGGTTCGCGCGCTTCGAGGGCCGCGCCGTCGGCATCGTCGCCAACCAGCCCGCGCACCTCGCCGGCTGCCTCGACATCGACGCCTCGACGAAGGCCGCGCGGTTCGTGCGGTTCTGCGACTCGTTCAACATCCCGATCGTGACGTTCGTCGACGTGCCCGGCTTCCTCCCCGGCACCACGCAGGAGTACGGCGGCATCATCAAGCACGGCGCGAAGCTGCTGTACGCGTTCGCCGAGGCGACCGTCCCGAAGATCACCATCATCACGCGCAAGGCGTACGGCGGGGCCTACGACGTCATGGCGAGCAAGCACATCCGCGCCGACGTCAACGTGAGCTACCCGGCGGCGGAGATCGCGGTGATGGGGCCCGACGGTGCGGTCAACATCATCTTCCGCACCGAGCTCGACAAGATCGCCGACGAGACCGCGCGCGCGGAGGCCAAGGTGCGGTTCACGCAGGATTACAAGGACCGGTTCGCGAACCCGTACAAGGCGGCGTCGCTCGGCTATATCGACGAGATCATCCGCCCGCAGGACACGCGGTGGACGATCGTGCGGTCGCTGCGGACGCTCAAGAACAAGCGGCAGGCGAACCTGCCCCGGAAGCATGGCAACATCCCGCTGTAGATGAAGTGGGTGCTCGTCGCCGCGCTCGCCACGGCCGGGGCATGCGGTCGTCTTCACTTTCAACCCGCCGGCGACGCCCCCGGCGCGGGTGACGGCGGCTTGCTCGATGGAGAGCTCGGCGACAGCGGCACCGGCGATGCGTTCGCGGATGCCCGGGTCGACGCCGCCAGCGTGTGCCAGACCGCGAGCGCATGCCTGTCGTGCTTCGACGACGGGGTGACGTGCCCCGCTACCGACGGTACCTGCTGCGCATGTACAGGCGCCCAGTGGCAGTGCATCGCCCCGAACCCCGCCCCGTGCCCGCCGACCGCGCCGATGGTGGCGGATGGCTGCACGGCGCCGGCCGGGACCCAGTGTCATTACGACTGCGACGCCGCGACGACCTGGGAGTGCAACGGCACCCAGTGGACGGTCGGCCTCATCGTCTCGTGCTGATCGGGGAGGCGCGCCTGCTGATCTCCCGCGCGGCGAGGTAGGCTTCACGCCGTGTCTCGGTCCGCGGTCCTCGGCGTCGTCATCGGTGCGCTGATCGCGTGCCGGTCGACCAAGCCGGCGGAGCGTCCGCTGCCGCCGCTCGCGAAGGAGGCGTACGCCGCGTACCTCGAGGGCAAGCTCGCCGGGTATCGCGAGGACTGGGCCGCCGCGGCCGAGGCGCTCGCCGCCGCCGCGAAGGCGGCGCCCGATCAGCCCATGATCGCCGTCGAGCTCGCGCGCGCGCAGGCGAAGGCGACGCGCACGTCCGACGCGCGCGCGACGCTGGCGTTGGCGCGCAAGCAATGGCCCGCGCACGCGGAGGTGTGGCTCGTCTCGGGTGACCTGCTCGCCGACCTCGACAAGCCCGCGGCGATCCGCGCGTACCGCCGCGCGATCGAGCTCGAGCCCGAGGCCGAGGACGCTTACCTCGGCCTCGCCAAGCTCGAGGCGCCCGCGCAGGCCGAGGCGACGCTCGAGCGACTCGTCGCCAAGGTGCCCGACTCCGTCGAGGGCCACTACTTGCTCGCGCAGCGGCTCGCGGCGCGCGAGCACCTGCCGCGCGCCGTCGGCGAGCTGCGCGCGGTGCTCGAGCGCGACCCGGATCATCTCGATGCGCGGCTCGACCTCGCGCGCGCGCTGCGCCGCACCGGCAACATGGCCAAGGCGATCGAGCAGACGCGCAGCGCGTTCGACCGCAGCGGCCAGGCGCTCGACATCGCGGAGGAGCTGTACTGGCTGTTGTGCGAGGCCGACGATCGCACCGCCGCGATCGATCTGCTGACGCTGCTCGACGACGATCGCAGCGACGTGGAGGCGCTCGCCGCGGTCGCGCGCCTCGAGCGCGGCCTCGGCCGCCTGGAGGAGGCGCGCGCGATCGCGAGGCGGATCGCGCTCGTCGACGCCGACGCCGCGGCGGTGCTCGTCGGCGAGCTCGACGCACAGACGGATCGCGAGGCCGCGGTGAAGCGCTTGCTCGCGCTCCCCCGCGAGTCGGCGCGGTTCGTCGAGGCACGTAAGGTCGCCGCGACCGCCCTGCTCGCCGCGGGTGACCACGCCGCCGCGGCGGCCGCGATCGCGCCGGCGCTCGGCGCCGCTCCGAAAGATCTGGAGGCGCGCCTGCTCGCTGCCTATGCGAGCGCCGACGGCGGCGACGTCGCGGGCGCGCGCAGGCTGTTCGGCGATCCGGGCAGCGACCTATCGGCGCAGCTCGCCCGCGCGCGGCTCGCCGAGCACCTCGGCGATCTCTCGGCGGCGCTCGGC
Organism: Kofleriaceae bacterium; assembly: GCA_035539815.1. Lineage (GTDB taxonomy): Bacteria > Myxococcota_A > Polyangia > Haliangiales > Haliangiaceae > JABFXX01. Next base: position 755 of record DATLHR010000470.1, on the reverse strand, counting down.
GTGCTCGAGCCGGTCCTGCGCGCGCACCCCGACTCCGCACCGGCGCTCAACCTCGCCGGCTACCTGCTCGCCGAGGCCAACCAGCGCCTCCCCGACGCGGAGCGCTGGCTACGCAAGGCGCGCGAGCTGTCGCCCGGGGATCCGGCCATCCTCGACAGCTGGGGCTGGCTGCTGCTGCGCAAGGGCGATGTTCGCGGTGCGATCAAGGTCCTCGACCGCGCCGCGCGGTTCGCGCCCACCGAGCCCGAGATCCTCCTGCACCTGGCGACCGCGTGGGCCGCGGACCGCTCGCCCAGGACCGCGGCTACCCTGCTCGATCGCGCCACCGCGCTGCGCCCCGGGCCCAAGCTGCAGCGCCGGATCGACGCCCTGCGCGCGACCTTGAGGTGATACGATGGACGTCATGAAGCGCGTGTTGCTGGCTGCCGTGCTGCTCGGGGCCGTGGGCTGCAAGGACGCCCCGTCCGAGGACCAGTGCAAGCAGCTGCTCGATCACCTCGTCGAGCTCGAGTTCAAGAAGGCCGGCACGGCCGTCAGCGACGCCTCGAAGGCCGACCTCGCCAAGCAGAAGGCGGACGTCGCGAAGGCCAAGCCCGAGTTCATCTCGATGTGCGTGGACAAGACCGCGAAGGGTCGCGTCGAGTGCGCGCTCAAGGCGTCGACGCTCGAAGCCGTCGCCAAGTGCGACGAGGCTAAGTAAGCGCCTCGATCACCGCGGCGGCGACGCGCTCGCCGACCGCCGCCGACGCCGTCGC
>DATLHR010000469.1:0-31243 GCA_035539815.1 Kofleriaceae bacterium | reverse complement strand
CGGGCGCGTTGTTCGGCGTCGGGCTGTTCGTGTCGGGCATGGTCGATCCGGCGAACGTGCTCGGCTTCCTCGACGTCACCGGCGACTGGAACCCGGCGCTCGCGTTCGTGATGGCCGGCGCGATCGCGGTGTATGCGCCGGTCGTATGGCTCGTGCGCGCCCGCCGCGCGCCGCTGCTCGACTCCGCGTTCCACTGGCCGACGCCGACGAAGATCGACGTGCCACTGGTCGCCGGCGCCGCGCTGTTCGGCGTGGGCTGGGGGCTGGTCGGCTATTGCCCCGGCCCGGCGATCGTCAGCCTCGGCAGCGGCGCGGCGGACGTGGTGATCTTCGTCGCCGCCATGGTCGCGGGCGGTGCGGTGGTGCGCGTGATCGCGAAGCGCGCCTGAAGTATGCTCGACGTTGACGATGGCCAACGCTGATCTCGGTGGAGGACTCAAGTATCGCGTCGAGCGCCGCAACGGCTCGACCTGGCTCGCGCTCGTGGGCAACATCACCGAGGCCGCCGACTTCACGTCGCTCAAGGCCCTGCCCGCGCCGCTCGTGATCGACCTCAGCGGCGTCGATCGCATCAACTCGCTCGGCGTGCGCGGCTGGATCGACTTCGTCCACGCCGTCGAGGCGACCGGCCATGCGCTCGCGTTCGAGAAGGCGCCGCCGATCATCGTCGGTCAGATGAGCATGATCTCGAACTTCATGGGCCACTCGCGCGTGACCTCGGTGCTCACGCCGTACCTGTGCCCCAAGTGCTCGAACGAGCACCTCGAGCTCGTCGACGTCGGTGAAGGCCGCCAGCCCCACTTCGCGCAGTCCATGCCGTGCCCGAAGTGCAAGACCGCGATGGAGTTCGACGACGTGCTCGAGATGTACACCGAGCTGTTCGTGAAGTAGCTCAGCCGACGACCATGCGGCCGCCGTCGCGCAGCGCCGCCGGGAGCAGCGGGCTCGGATCGCCCGTCGAGACGAGCCACAGCTGGTGCGCCGCGCGCGTGACGCCGATGTGGAGCAGGTGGCGCGCCCAGTTCTGGTTCGGGTAGCTCGCCTCGTTGACGTCGACCATCACGACGTAGTCGAACTCGAGGCCCTTCACGCTGGTCACGTCGGTGACGTCGACGCCGGGCTGGAAGTTGAACTCGTCGCGGCGCACGCGGCGCAGCGCGGGCACCTCGGCGCGCCGCAGGCCCTCGTAGTATGCGTCCGCCTGTTCGGGGTGACGCGACACGACGGCGCACGACGCGGTGGGCTCGCGCGCCATCAGGTTGCGCAGCGCATCGCCGAGGAATGCGACGGCCTCGCCGAGATCGCCGAACTCGTGCAGCTCGACGGGCTCGCCGGGCCGCGCGGAGATCGGGTCTTCGGGCGCGAGCTCGGGACCGAGGATCTCGCGCGCGAGCACCATCACCTCGGCGGTCGAGCGATACGACAGCTTCAGCGGCCGCACGATCGCCGGCTGCCCCGTCTGCTGCAGCAGCTCCGCCCACCCCGTGAAGTTGTTGTCGAACACCAGGCGCTGCGCCGTGTCGCCCGCGATGGTGACGGAGCGCTTCGTCGAATCGCCGTCGGGCGCGTGCACGGCCTCGACGAGCACCTTGACCTCGAGCGCCGAGCGGTCCTGCGCCTCGTCGATCGCGACGTGCTCGTAGAGCAGCTCCTGGCCCTCGGGCGTGTACAGCCCGCCGCGCTTGAGCTGCACGAGACGGAGCAGCAGCGGATCGTCCTCGTCGTCGAGCTTGCCGGCCGGGTCGTCCTCGTCGACCCCCACCGGCTGGCCCTCGGAGTCGAGGATCGTGTTGCCCTCCTCGTCGACCGGCGCCTTCTGCGGCTTGGCGAGCTGCCGGCGCACCCAGTCGACGACGCGCGCGATGTCCTTGTCGCTGACGTCGCCGCTGCCGAAGGCGGTGAAGCCCTCGCCGAGCTTGACCGGATCGGTCATCAGCTCCGCCCAGTCGAGCACGACGTCGTCGGCGCGCTTCTTCCAGCGCTTGATCAGGCCCTCGAGCGCGATGCGCACGTTCGCGTCGACCTCGCCCTGCTTCTTGAGCCAGCTCGACAGCCCCGACAGCCGCGGCACGAGCGCGCGCCTGAGGAGGCGGTTCCACTCGTCGACGGCGGGTGCGTGGATCGCGGCGAGCTCGCCGCCGATCTGCGAGGCCTGCTGCTCGACCCAGCGCGCGAGCATCCCGAGCAGCGCCGGGTGCTTCTTCACGCGCGAGACGTGCTCCGGCGGATCCGCGTTGTACTTGATCGGCGCGTCGGGGAGGCAGCGCATGCGCGTCGTGCGCGCCCAGCCGGTGTAGGTCACGACGGGCACGCCGCTGACGCCGAGCGCCGGCAACACGCCCGCGACGTAGCGCACGAGCGCCTGCGACGGCACGACGAACAGCGTGTGCTGCGGCCTGAACCGCTTGCCGTCCTGGAAGTTGAGATAGGCGATGCGGTGCAGCGCGACCGTGGTCTTGCCCGAGCCCGCGCCGCCCTGGATCACGACGATGCCGCTGCCCGGCTGCGTGATCAGCTCGAACTGCTCCTTGTCGATCAGCGCGGCGATCTCGGGGAGCGCCTTGTCGGCGCGCATCGTCCCGTGGTGGATGCCGAGCTTGCCCTTCTCGCCCTTCGCGGCGACGGGGCGTGACGCCTTGCCCATGCCGCCGTGCAACACGGGCGCGAGCTGGCCGACCGCCTGCACCCAGGTGCCGCGCGAGTCCTTGAGGTACGTGCCCTGCGGCGCCCCGATGCGGCGCAGGTTGCCCTTCGAGATGGAGATGTTGCGGCGCGCCTCGACGAGCCCCTCGACGCGACGGCCCGCGATCTCCTCCTCGTAGTCGTCGCCCTCTTCGTAGCGATAGTAGATGCGCGAGACCGGCGCGTTGCGCCAGTCGACGATCTGCACGTTCGACTGCCGATCGATGAAACCGCGCTTGCCGATCATCACGTCGCGCGACTTGTTGTGCTCCTTCAGCCGGATGTGCGCGAAGTACGGGCTCGTCAGATCGATGGGCAGCGACGCGCCGCCACCGATGCGGGCCTTGAGCGACGCGAGCCGCGTCATCTGCTCGATGAGCGGCGGCAGATCCTCGGGGCGCGCCTCGGCGATCTGGTCGCGCAGCGAGAGCAAATCGGAGTCGAGATCGCTCGCGCCGAGCTTGGGCCGGCCGTCGTCTTCTTCGCCCATGGCGACGCGCGCCTGGACCTGGCCGTACAGGCGCTCTTCTTCCGCGATGATCGTCGCGCCGGGGCTGCCTTTCTCGACCTGCTGCGCCATGAGGGTAGCGGAATCTAGCCGAATCGTTAGCTCGGTCAAGGGGTTAGGGAGCCTGCATCCAAGCGGCTGCGCCCGACGAAGACATCCCAAGATGATCCACCACCCCCCGCGCCTCGTAGATCCATCGATGGGAGCGAACGACCGGATCGGCGGCTACCAGGTGATCAAGCCGCTGGGCCAGGGCGGGATGGCCGACGTGTACCTGGCGACGTACCGCGGCCCCGCCGGGTTCGAGCGGCGCGTCGCGCTCAAGGTGCTCGATCAGGAGCGGTCGCAGGACGCCGAGGCGTGCGCGCTGTTCACGGACGAGGCGCGCCTCGCCGGCATGCTCCACCACAAGAACATCGCGCAGGTGCTCGAGGTCGCGCGCGAGGCGGGCCGCCACTATCTCGCGATGGAGTACATCGACGGCGTCGACCTGTGCGGCCTGCTCGACGCGTGCGCGCGCCGGAACGTGATGCCGTCGTACGAGGTCGCGCTCGCGATCGTCGCGCAGGTGGCCGAGGGCCTCGACCACGCGCACCGGCGCTGCGACGCGAACGGCCGTCCGCTCCAGCTCGTCCACCGCGATGTCTCGCTGTCGAACATCATGGTGAGCCACGCCGGCAACGTCAAAGTCCTCGACTTCGGCATCGCGCAGTCGACGCTGTCGAGCGTGCCCAACGTCCCGGGCATCGTGCGCGGCAAGGCGGGCTACATGTCGCCCGAGCAGTGCGTCGGTGATCCGGTCGACCGCCGGACCGACGTGTTCGCGCTGGGCATCGTGCTCTACGAGCTCACCACCGGCGCGCGCTGCTTCGTCGGCAACAGCGACTTCGACACGATGATCGCCATCGCGCGCGGTACGTACACGCGGCCGTGCGAGCTCGTCGCAGACTACCCGGTCGCGCTCGAGCGCGTCGTGATGAAGGCGCTCGCGCCCACGGTCGAGCAGCGCTATCAGTCGTGTGCCGAGCTGATCGACGCGATCGAAGGCGTGATGCGCGGGTACGGCTGGCTCGGCGGCAGCGCTGCGATCGAGCGCGCGATGCGCGAGCTGTTCTCCGACGAGTCGGCGGCGCCGGAGCTCGAGGCCGCGACCGTCCGCGAGCCCGCGCCGCCGCCGATGACAGCGTCGCTCGACGTGCCGCGGCTCGCGCGCGGCTCCGTCGCTCACCTGCCCTGGTACGTCGACGAGGAGGAGGCGATGACGCGCGGCCGCCGGCCGCTGTCGCGCTGGGCCGCGCCGCAGATCGCCGCGTAGCTGACTCCGTCGAAGTTACCCATTGCGCCGCGGGGCAATTGGCCGTAATTGCAATGGCAAACCATGGCCCGCGCGAAGCCACTGCTCTCTTCCGACCCGCTCCGCCGGTGGACCGCCGCCGACGCGAACGACACGTACAGCATTCCGCGCTGGGGATGCGGATACTTCGCGATCAACGAGCAGGGCAACCTGATCGTGACGCCGCGCGGTGAGGGCACGGCGGGCGCGGGCGCCATCGACATGAAGGAGCTGATCGACGAGCTGGCCGCGCGTGGCATCCAGCTGCCGATCCTCCTCCGCTTCAGCGACATCCTGCGCGCGCGCATCGAGCTGCTGTGCGGCGCCTTCAACGGGGCGATCCGCGAGTACGGCTACGGCGGCCAGTACCGCGGCGTGTACCCGATCAAGGTCAACCAGAACCGCACCGTCGTCGAGGAGATCATCGAGTTCGGCCGCCCGTACCACTACGGCCTCGAGGCGGGCAGCAAGCCCGAGCTGCTCGCGATCATGGCGATTCACCAGGACGACGAGTCGCTGATCGTCTGCAACGGCTACAAGGACGAGGAGTACATCGAGACCGCGCTGCTCGCGTCGAAGATGGGCAAGACGGTGATCCTCGTCGTCGAGAAGCCCGACGAGCTCGATCAGATCCACCGCGTCAGCCAGCGCGTGCAGATCAAGCCGACGCTCGGCATCCGCGCGCGGCTCTCGTCGCGTGGCGCGGGGCGCTGGGAGCAGTCCGGCGGTGACTTCTCCAAGTTCGGCCTCTCGGCCGCGGAGATGGTCGAGGCGATCGGCAAGCTCAAGGAGTGGAACGAGGTCGAGACGCTCAAGCTCCTCCACTTCCACCTCGGCTCGCAGATCTCGGCGATCAAGAGCGTGAAGAACGCGCTGCGCGAGGCCGGCCGCATGTACGTCGAGCTCTTCAAGCTCGGCGCCAAGGGTCTCTCGTACTTCGACGTCGGAGGTGGCCTCGGCGTCGACTACGACGGTTCGCAGACCAACTTCGCATCGTCGATGAACTACACCGTGCAGGAGTACGCGAACGACGTCGTGTTCGCGGTCAAGGAGATCTGCGACGCCGACGGCGTGCCGCACCCGAACATCGTCAGCGAGTCGGGCCGCGCGATCGCCGCGCACCACTCGGTGCTCGTCGTCAACGTGCTCGGCGTGACCGAGTTCGCGACCCATGTCCCGAACGAGCTGCAGAAGCCGGTGCCGCCGCTCGTCAACAACATGTGGGAGACCTACCAGGGCGTCTCCCAGAAGAACCTCCTCGAGAGCTATCACGACGCCGTCGAGTACAAGGATCAGGTCCTCCAGCTGTTCAACCTCGGGCACCTCTCGCTCGAGAACCGGGTGCTGTGCGAGAACCTCTTCTGGGCGATCTGCGAGAAGGTGCTGTACCTCTCGCGCAACATGCAGCACGTGCCGGAAGACCTGCAGGGCCTCGAGAAGGCGCTGTCGGACACCTACTTCTGCAACTTCTCCATGTTCCAGTCGGTGCCCGATTCGTGGGCGGTGGATCAGCTGTTCCCGATCTGCCCGATCCACCGGCTCAACGAGGAGCCCACGCGGCGCGCCACGCTCGCCGACATCACGTGTGACTCCGACGGCAAGATCGACTCGTTCATCGATCTACGCGACGTCAAGCACGTGCTCGAGCTGCACCCCAAGCCGCCTGGCCAGGACTACTACCTGGGCATCTTCCTTGTCGGCGCGTACCAGGAGATCCTCGGCGACCTCCACAACCTGTTCGGCGACACCAACACGGTCCACGTACAGCTCTCGCCCGAGGGTGACTACGACGTGAAGGAGGTCGTCGCAGGTGACACCGTCAGCGAGGTGCTGCAGTTCGTCGACTACTCGCCGAGCGACCTGCTCGGCCGGCTCCGCAACAACGTCGAGTCCGCCCTGCGCAAGAAGCTGATGACGATCGAAGAGAGCCGCACGCTCATCAATCGCTTCCGTCAGGGCATGATCGGGTACACGTACCTCGATCGCGAGTAGCATTCCTCGATCGATGTCCGAGCACGATATTGAAGACCTCGTCGAGGCGTCGATCCGCGCCCTCGACGCGTCATCGCGCAGCACCCTCGACATCCGCGACGGGATCGCTCGGCTGTTCCGTTACCAGGCCGGCCACGACAGCTCGTTCACGCACTTCCGCCTGATGGAGATCCTGCTCCGGCGCGAGCACACCCTGGTGGTGCCGGAGAGCGCGCACCTGCTGCACGCCGCGGCCACCGGCGGTTACTTCCACCAGGGCACGCTGTACTGCGATGTCGACACGCCGCTGTGGCGCGCGTTGAGCGAGCACGGCACCATCCCGGCCGGCCCCGCGGTGCGCGCGTTGCGGCTCGCGGAGGTGGTGGCGTGGGTGGTGGAGGGGGCGCACGACCAGCCCGACCTCGTGCTCCGCTGGTACAAGCAAGGAGCCGCCGCGCTGTTCGTGGACGCCTTCACCAAGCCGGTCGAGCCCGGCGAGGTCGTCGGCATCAACCCCTTCACCGGGCAACCGATCTACGCCACGGCCGAGATGGCTCGCCCGCGCGCGTTCACGCTCGACGAGCTTCGCGCCCAACCGGCGGCGATCTTGATCCGTGACGCGGGGCTCGCGGCGCGCGCCAGGGTCGCGCCCGGCTTCGGAGCGGACGACGAAGGTGATACCGGAGAGTCCGCGGCGTTGACGGAGGAGACGATGCTCATGCGCACGCGATGGATGGAACGCGCCGCCGAGCTCAAGCGTCGCTATCCCGAGGTGGAGCGCGTCAAGGCGTGGTGGGACGGCACCGGCTGATCATGTGCGCGGTGCGTGGTACACGTGCCGCATGCACGACGCCATCGTCAGCATCCCGCCTCCGGTAAACGAACCCGTCCTCGGTTACACGCCGGGCAGCCCCGAGCGCCTGCGGCTCAAGATGGCGCTGGCGGCGGTCGAGACCACGACGATCGAGATCCCGTGCGTCATCGGCGGAGAGCGCGTCACGACGGGGAACCTCCGAGACGTCGTGATGCCGCACCGGCACTCGCACGTCGTGGCCCGCTACCACGCGGCGACCGAGGACGTCGCACATCGCGCGATCAAGGCCTCGCTCGAGGCGCGCCGCGAGTGGGTCGCGATGCGGTGGGAGGCGCGTGCCGCCGTGCTGCTCAAGGCGGCCGAGCTGCTCGCCGGCCCGTGGCGCGCGCGGATGAACGCCGCGACCATGCACGGCCAGTCGAAGACGGCCCATCAGGCGGAGATCGACTCGGCGTGCGAGCTGATCGACTTCTGGCGGTTCAACCCCGCGTTCGCGCAGGAGCTGTATCGCCAGCAGCCGCACAGCTCGCCGGGCGTGTGGAACATGACCGAGCTGCGGCCCCTCGAGGGCTTCGTGTTCGCGCTCACGCCGTTCAACTTCACGGCGATCGCCGGCAACCTACCGACCGCGCCCGCGCTGATGGGCAACACGGTGGTGTGGAAGCCCGCCGAGACGCAGGTGCTCGCCGCGTGGGCGATCTATCAGCTGCTCGAGGAAGCGGGGCTCCCGCCGGGCGTCATCAACTTCATCCCCGGCCTCCCGCACGGCTCGACGAACCTGCTCCTGGATCACCCCGCCCTCGCCGGCATCCACTTCACCGGCTCGACGGACGTGTTCCGCATGATGTGGCGACGGGTCGCCGATAACATCGATCGCTACAGGAGCTACCCGCGCCTCGTCGGCGAGACCGGCGGTAAGGACTTCATCGTCGCGCACCCGTCGGCCGATCCGAAGGCGCTCGCGACCGCGATCATCCGCGGCGGCTACGAGTACCAGGGGCAGAAGTGCTCGGCGGCGTCGCGCCTGTACATCGCGCAGAGCGTGTGGAACCAGATCAAGACCGACCTCGTCGACGAGATCCAGGCGATCAAGGTCGGTGACGTCAGCGACTTCTCGAACTTCATGGGCGCCGTGATCAAGCAGGGCGCGTTCGACAAGCACGCGGCCGCGATCGCCGAGGCGCGCGAGACCTCGGGGATGAAGATCCTCGCCGGCGGCACCACCGACGGCCGCGAGGGCTGGTTCGTGCGCCCGACGCTGATCACCACCGAGGACCCGTCGGTGCGCCTCATGCGCGACGAGCTGTTCGGGCCGATCGTCACCTGCCACGTGTTCCCCGACAGTGCGTGGAGCGAGACGCTCGAGCTCGTCGACCGCACGTCGCCGTACGCGCTCACCGGCGCCGTGTTCGCGCGTGACCGGCGCGCCGTCGTCGAGGCGACCAGCGCGCTGCGCGACGCGGCTGGCAACTTCTACATCAATGACAAGCCGACCGGCGCGGTCGTGGGCCAGCAGCCGTTCGGCGGTGCGCGCGCGTCGGGCACCGACGACAAGGCGGGCTCGGCGATCAACTTGCTGCGCTTCGTCGCCGCGCGCACGATCAAGGAGACGTTCGCGCCGCCGACCGAGTACCGGTACGGCTTCTTGACCGAGCCCTGAGGCGCGAGCAGCGCCTACTGCGACTTGCAGGTCTTGCTGCCGGTGACGAGGCAGGGGTCCATGGTCTCCTGGACCGTGTACGCCTGCTCCTCGAGCGCGTTCTCGCGGTACGAGAAGTTGGAGTCCCAGAACGCCTGGCAATAGTCGACCGAGAACCGGATGAAGCCGCCGCGCGTGTACGACTGGCGGACGTGCTCGAGCTCGTGCGCGAGGATGGAGCGCACGGAGAACCGGTTGGCGATGTACGCCTGCTCGACGAAGATGTCGCGGCCGAACGTCTGCGCACCGACGTCGAAGCCGATCACGAGCTTGTGCGGGCCGACCGACCAGTCGTCCACCAGCCTGGCGTTCCAGCTCACGCGCACGGTGTCGACGAGCGACCCGAACTCGGCGCGGAACACGTCCTTCATCTCCTGCGGCAACGGGGCGAGCGCCGGGCTGCGCAGGCGATTGGTGATGTACGCGGAGCCGACCATCGCGCTGCACGCGCTGACGAACGCCGTCTCGAACAGTCCGTCTTCCTTGCCGCCGGTGAGCGCCGACTGATCGCAGGTGCTCTCGAGGAGTGAGTCGGTGAACGCGATGGTCTCGCCTTCCGTGTCGCTCTCGCAGGACTCGATGAACCCGTCGGGCACCGACCCGGTGCACTCGGCGAGCGCGGCGGCGGCCTGCTCGCACTTCGAGGGCTCGGTCGCGCAACCAACCAGCGTCACGGAGAGGGCGAAGAGGGCGGCGTACTTCGACATCTGTGGGCACGGGAGATTGCAGGCGACACGCCAGGATTCCAGCCAGTTGTTTCCTCGGGTTGGCGCCTCGGGGGCACCAGCCGGCTAGCGGAGTAGCCAGCATGCGTCGCATGATGCGCGGCAATGAGGCGCAAGTTGCTCGGCGGCCTGGCCGCCCTTGTCGTGGTCCTCGGCGGGATCTGGTTCTTCGGGCTGCGGGACCGCGGAACGACCAAGCCCGCCCCGACCACCGCCGGGCGGTCCGCGGACATCAAGACGACGCCAGGGCAGCCCAAGCCGACCGCGCGCCCTGCCCCCCGCGACCGCAGTCCGTGGACGCTGGATGAGGACCCCGAGGGCCACATCCTGCTCGAGGGGCAGGTGCAAGGTCCGGACGGCAAGGGGGTCGGCGGCGCGAAGGTGTGGATCAGCTCGGTGCCTCCTCGCACCGCGACCACCGAGGACGACGGGACGTTCTCCTTCGACAACCTGATCGGTCGTACCTACAACCTGGGCGCCTCGAGCGGCGAGCTGATCGGCGGGCCGATCCAGTACAAGGTCACGGAGCACCCGGACCCGGTGGTCATCCGGCTCGGCGCGGGAGCGACCGTGCACGTCACCGTCACCGACCAGGACGGCAAGCCGCTGCCCGAGGTCGACGTCAGTGCGCGGGAAGAAGCGCGCCGGGCGATGACCAACGCCGAGGGGAAGGCCACGCTCGAGCCGGTGCGACCGGGGTGGGTCGTCGTCGAGGCGCGCGCGCCTGGGTACGCGTCGGCGGTGGCGGTGACGATGATCGGCTCGGCGGGCGCGACCGACGAGGTCTCGATCACGCTGCGCAAGGGCTATTCGGTGTCGGGCAAGGTCATCGACGAGCGCGGTGCACCGATCGCCAAGGCGAAGGTCTCCGAGTCGACGGGCGCGTGGGGGCTGATCGAATCGCCGGAGACGGCGACCACCAACGAGCTTGGCGAGTTCACGCTGCCGGCGCTCGCCGCCGGCACCGTCACGCTCGCGGCGGTCGACGGCGAGCACGCGCCGTCGCGCAGCACGCCGATCACGATCCGCGATCAACCCGTGAGCGGTGTCGTGATCACGATGAAGGCAGGAGCACGCGTGTCGGGCATCGTCGTCGACACCAGCGGCAAGCCCGCGCCGTACGTGGCGGTGCGCTTCGCGGCGAAGGGCGCCGACGCGTGGTGGGGGCGCGTGGCGCGGCAGACGACGACCGCGGCCGACGGCACGTTCGCGGTGCGCGGACTGCCGCGCGTGAAGCTCCAGGTGCGCGCCGAGGCCGACACCACGGCCAGCAAGGTCACCGACGTCGACCTCGTCGAGACGGCGGAGAAGCAGGACCTCGAGCTCGTGCTCGACGTCGCGGGCACGATCTCGGGCATCGTCGTCGACGACAAGGGCACGCCGGTGCCCGAGGTCCAGGTCAACGCGTTCTCCGACTTCCTGAGCGGCAAGGGCAACACCGAGGGGATCGCCCTCGCGGGCGCCTCGTCGGCGACGACCGACGGCGAGGGCGCGTTCACGCTGCACGGCCTCGTCGACGGCGCGTACAAGGTGTGGGCCGCACGCTCGACGGACGTGTGGAGAGAGTGGGGCCAGAATGGCGTCTCCGCGAAGACCGGCGACACCAACGTGCGCATCGTCATCACGGCGCCGGGCGAGCTGAAGGGCACGCTCGTGCTCGACGGCGCGACGGAGGCGCCGTTCCCCGCGAGCGTCGCGATCAGCAGCCAGATGCCGACACCGGCGGGCCGCGACGGTACGTTCATGCTGCGCGACGTGCCGGCCGGGACCTACGACGTCACGTTCCACGGAGTGCAGTTCGCCGAGTTGATCCAGCGCGACGTCAAGATCGAGTCCGGCAAGACCACGGACCTCGGCAAGGTCACCGTGTTCCGCGGGCGGCAGCTCACGGGCAAGGTCGTCGACAAGACCGGCGCCGCGGTCCCCGGCGCGAAGGTCCGCGTCGCGCAGATGCTGATCTCGGCCGACGGCAATGAAGGCCAGGCCACCGCGTTCGAGCAGATGTCGGGCGTGCGCACGGCGTACACCGACCAGCGCGGCGAGTTCGCGATCATCGGCGTGCCGAAGACCGCGACCAACGCACAAGCGAATCACCCCGACCGCGGGAGCTCGCCGGGGGTCGCGGTCCCCGGAGGCACCGAGGATCCACCGCCGATCACGCTCACGCTGCGCGGCTACGGCTCGATCGCGGGCAAGGCGACGATCAAGGGCCAGCCCGCGAGCGGTGTCGGCATCGGCTACGCGATCAAGGGCACGAGTGGATCGACGTCGTTCGCGCAGACCGCCGACGACGGGACGTTCAACCTCCCGAAGGTCCCCGAGGGACAGATCGTGGTGAGCGCGACGCAGCAGTCGATGATGTCGTTGCGCTCGGCATCGACCACCGTCAACGTCGTCGCCGGCAAGCAGAGCACCGTGAACATCGACATCCCGCTCGGCAGCATCGCGCTCACCGTCACCGTCAAGGCGCTGCCCGGCAATCAGGTCGATGCGGCGCAGGTGTTCCTGATGTCGGGCCAGCCCGCGTTCTCCAGCGCGAAGCAGCTCACCGACGGGATCTTGCAAGGCGGCGCGCAGGGCATGAAGTTCTGGCTCGGCAAGGACTCGCCGATGCCGGTGTTCGATCAGCTCGTCGGCGGCGACTACTCGGTGTGCACCATCCCGATCACCGGCGACCTCGCGGACAAGCAGTTTCAGCAGCGCATCCAGCAGAACCTCGAGGTCCTCAAGGTCTACTGCAAGGCGTTCAAGCTCAAGCCAGCGCCGGACAAGCAGGACCTCGTGCACGAAGTGCCGGCGATGACGCCGCTGCCATAGGCACGCTCAGGGCGCGATGTAGCCCTCGGAGGTCGCGAAACGAACGTACTTGCGAGCGACGTTCCACAACAGCCAGCCACCGCCGCGGCCTTCCATGACCCACGGCGTGTACGCGTAGATCGCGGCGGTCGCGTGGTTGCGCGGCGTGACGGTCAGCGGATCGAGCGTCCTGCGCGACACGCCGAGCCGCCACTGGCCGGAGCCGTCGACGGATGCGTCGTACCAGCGGCGCATCACCCTCGCACCGCACGTCAGCTGCTTCGAGAACCCGCGGTACTGGGCGCTGCAACCTCCCCCATCAGGACAGCCGCAGCCCATCGCCGCGTTGATCCGCGTCGTCGACGGGCGCGCGGTCTTGCTCACCAGCGATGACTCGCCCTGCAGCCGCGCGAGCAGCATGATCGGGTGGATGTCCTCGCCGCGCGCCGCGTCGACGATCAGCTGCGCGGCGGACACGCCGTCGACCTTGTAGTCGGCGAGCCACGACCGGTTGTTATACGGCGAGCGCTCGAGGAAGCGCTGAACCTCCGCGACCGTGAACGAGCCGTCGTCGACGAACACGTCGTCATCGACGAGGCGGTTGCGGTCGAACGTCACCGGGACGCCATCGGCCTTACCGTCGGCCGAGTCGACCTCGTAGTCCCAGGGTTCGTCGCTGCCCCCCTCGTCCGCCTCGACACCGCACGCCGCGACCAGCAAGCCGAGCAACACCAGTAGGGTTCGCATGCGCGGGGCATGATGCGAACGTCGCGCCGATCCGTCGTGCAACCCGGTGCACGACTTCGCGGTCGATCACGTCACCGACGCGACCGGATACGCCGCCACGACCGCGGCGACCGCAACCACGACCAGCGGGTGGGACTTCCCCTGGGGCCCCTGACGCCGCGAGCTCAGCGGGCCGTGGGCAGGAGCTGCGCGAACGCGACGCCGTACTGGGAGAGCAGCTCGTCGAGCTCGGGGCTGGCGCCGGCGAGCAGCGCGTGACGAACGAGGTGGTCCTCGGCGGCGGCGGCGCGCTTGTACTTCAGCGCCTTCAAGGCGGCATCGTAGGCGGTCTCCGCGTCGGCGGCCTCGAGCGGGCCGAGCACGGCTGCGCTGATCGCGGCGATCGCCTTGGTCCGCGAGGTCTCGAACGAGCGCGTGTCGTCGATCTCACCGTCCTCGAGCACGTCCTCGATCTCGAGCGGAACCACCCGCCGGGGCGCGCCGCTCGTGATGGCGAGCTCGCCACGCACGACGAGCTTGTAGGTGCGGTGCACGACCTCGTTCGGCACGTCCTGCTCGATGTCCTCCTCGGACTCGACCTCCTGGTGCTCGCGGCCGTCCTTCATCACCGTGCGGGTCTTCACGACGTGCTGCGCGACCTTCACGGTCTCGGTGGTCGTCCACTTCTTCTCCGGCTCGATCGTGCAGGTCAGCAGCGAGGTCGCGCGCACCGTGCGCCCCTTCTTCATCTCGGGGCGGATCGCGGCGCACGACGGCGCGAGCTTGTCGATCACGAGCGAAGCGCGCGCGCTGCCGGTGAGCTTCGCGAACGCAGCGGCCGCTGCCTTGACCTCGACCATGGCGCCCGGGCCGGCCACGCGTTCGGCGAGCGCCGCGTACAGCCACACGCCGCCGGCGCCGCGCGCGCCCTTGCCGCGCTTCTTGATCTCGGCGAGGGCGCGGGTCCGCACGTCGGCGAGCTTGTCGAGCAGCGGGTGCCCCTGGGGGGCGAGCGCGCGTGTGGCCTCGGCGAGCTCGAAGTACGCGGCGATGATCGACGTGTCGCGGGAGATCCAGGCGACGAACGGCTCCCACTGCTCCGCGACGGCGCTCGCCGCGGTGGCGTTCGCCTCGCCCAGGCGGCGGCGGCGGATGTGATCGAGCATCGATGCAAAGTCGGCCTTGACCGCGGCGGAGATCAGCTTCTCCGTGGATGCCATCGAGGCGGCCTTCGCCGCGGCGCTCCGCGCCTGTTCTTCGCGCCGCTTGAGCTGCGCGGTGCGCTCGGCCTCGCGAATCGCGGCGGCCGAGGATGCGGCGGCGCGCTGGTTCGCGTCGAAGATCGCGCGCGCGCGTCCCGCGACGGCCTTGGGGATCGAGGCGCCACGCTGGTCGGCCTTCGGCACCGCGCACACCGCATCGGCGGCCGGGACGCTGTACACGCGCGCGACCTCGTCGGCGAGCTCGCGATCGGGCGTCGTCCTCGCGAGCTTGCACGCGGTGGCGTAGCCATCGATGACGTCGCCGGCCGCCCAGCCTTCGAGGGCTTCGTTGGGCTGCGTCAGGTCGCAGTGCGGACCGCACCGGCGCACGCGCTCGTCCTCGACGAGGTCGCCGAGGATCAGGCACGCGCGCTGGCGCTCCGCCGGCGCTCCCTTCTCGGAGGTGCACATGCCCTGCAGCGCGATCCGCGCCTGCGCGCGGGGACCTTCGGCATCCGGGCCATTCCAGCGCGGCACGCTGTGCAGCAGCTCCGCGGTGACGCCGAAGTCCGCGAGCAGGCCGACGGGCTCCTCGCGCAACAGCACCGCGACGCCGGCGAAGCAGCTCTTCGCCGGATGATCGTTCAGACACGCCGGCGCGGCGTTGATCGCCTGCACGGTGCTCTCCATGTACTGCTGCACGCCCGCGAGATCGTTCCGCCCGAGTCGATCACGCGCGACCGCCAGACACGCGCCCGGATCAGCGCCCGTCGCGCGCTCGCATGCCGACACCATCGACTTCATCCCTCCGTGACCACACCCGACGACGCCTACCAGGACGACCCACGCTGCGCGCATCCGCGAAAGCTAACACGCCGGTCGCGATGCAGCGGCTGTGATTCAGGTAGGCCAGCTAACGATTCACCGTCGAGCGTGAGCGATGAATCGAGGACGTAGCGCTACGGATCGCGGTCGCCGCCTCAGATGAAGATCGGGCCGCCATCGGGCGCCGGCGGCTCCGTCTCACCACCGTCCGGCGGAGGCGGCGGGTCCTGCTCGCCACCTGCATCGGGCGGCGCCTCGCCGTCCCCATCGGGCGGCGGATCCACGAGGTCGCCATCGCAACAACCCTGGTCATCGCAGCCCGGCTGCGGGAACTGGCAGTTGTGCTTCTTGTCATCGCCCTGCCCGCTGTTCCCATCACCGATGCAGTCGATCTTGCCGCTCGACAGGTCATCGCAGTTGTCACCGTTGCTGGTGCCCTGACACTTGTCGTTGTGTGGCGGCCCTTGCTTCGGCATGTAGCTGCCGTTGGGCTCGCAGCTCTGGCCCGTGAGCGCGTTCACGTGCGTGCCGGTCTCGGTGCCACACCCGATCGCGGCGACGAAGAGAGATGCCAGGAGGATGCTTCGCATGGGGCCCTCTCGGTGCAAGCACGTTGCCGGCGCGGGGACCGCGTGATCTTCAGGATGTGCACCGTCGAGCACCAACAGCGCACGGGGGGCCGCGCCCCACTCGCGGGCTGCGACTCCCCGCTGTGCATGCTTGGTGCACCAACGATCCAAAGCGCCTCACCGCGCAGGATCGCGCGATCGAGCTACGCGCTCTGGCCGACGCCGATCGGGCAGCTCACGCCCGTGCCGCCGAGGCCGCAGTAGCCACCGGGGTTCTTGCCCAGGTACTGCTGGTGGTAGTCCTCGGCGTAATAGAACGGCGGCGCGGGGATGATCTCCGTCGTGATCGTGCCGTGACCCGCGGCGGAGAGACGGCCCTGGTAGGCGGCCTTCGACGCAGTGGCGGCGGCGGCCTGCGCGTCGTCGAAGGTGTAGATGCCGGAGCGGTACTGGGTGCCGGCGTCGTTGCCCTGGCGCATGCCCTGGGTCGGGTCATGGTTCTCCCAGAACACGCGAAGGAGCTCGTCATAGCTGACCTTCGTCGGGTCGTAGATGACGAGCACGACCTCGTTGTGCCCGGTCAGGCCGGAGCAGACCTCTTCGTACGTCGGGTTGGGGGTGTAGCCACCGGCGTAGCCTGCCGCGGTCGAGTAGACGCCCGGCGTCTGCCAGAACTTTCGCTCGACGCCCCAGAAGCAGCCCATGCCGAACATCGCGCGCGCCATGCCGTCCGGAAACGGCGCGGTGATGTCGTGACCGTTGACGAAGTGGGTCTTGCCTACGCGCATCGCGGTCTGCCGGCCCGGGAGAGCCTCCTCGGGGCGAGGCATCCGCAGCTTCTTCGACGAAGAGAACATACTCATGCCTACCATACGCTCGGCGCGGCGGCGGTTACGGCTCCTGCCCGAACGTGGAGGCCTGCGTGATACGGTCGCGCAGATGGTCGCCCTCGTCGGGATCAGCGGCAGCACGCGCAAGGCGTCGCTCAATCGTGCGCTGCTGCTCGCGGTCGCCGAGATGCTGCCGACCGGCGCCACGCTCGAGCTACTCGACGGCGCGCTCGATCTGCCGATCTTCAACTCCGACGTGCCCGACCCCGATCGGGTCCAGCACCTGAAGGCGCGCATCGCCGCAGCGGCGGGCGTCGTGTTCGCGGTGCCCGAGTACAACTACAGCATCCCGGGCGGGCTGAAGAACCTGCTCGACTGGCTCTCGCGTCCGCCCGCGAGCTCACCCTTGCGGCGCAAGCCGATCGGGCTCGTCGGCGCCGCGACGGGCATGAGCGGCACGATCCGCGCACAGCTGCACCTGCGGCAGATGCTGCTGTACAGCGACGCGGCGGTGCTCGGCCAGC
This sequence comes from Kofleriaceae bacterium, assembly GCA_035539815.1. Classification (GTDB taxonomy): domain Bacteria; phylum Myxococcota_A; class Polyangia; order Haliangiales; family Haliangiaceae; genus JABFXX01. The sequence goes on along the minus strand of DATLHR010000469.1, from coordinate 14,039 downwards.
CCGAGGTGCTCGTCCCGCGCGCGCACGAGCGGTTCGACGCCGAGGGCCGGTTGACCGACGAGTCGACGCGCGTGCTGCTCGAGAAGTTCGGCGCGGCGTTCGTTGCGTTCGTCGCGCACCACAAGCCGTAGCGCGATCTACAGGAACGAGTCCTGATAGCCCGCGTCTTCCACGTTGATCGCGGCCGGCGTGACGTGCAGCGGCTGGAACACGTCCACCATCACCGCGAGCTCGTCGGCGTGCGTGGTGCCGATCGACTTCTCGTAGCTGCCGGGGTGCGGTCCGTGCGGCACGCCCATCGGGTGGTGCGAGATGCTGCCCGAGCTCACGCCCTTGCGCGAGGTGAAGTTGCCCTCGGCGTAGAAGATGATCTCGTCGCAGTGCGTGTTGCTGTGCGGGTACGGGCACGGGATCGCTTCCGGGTGGAAGTCGACCGGCCGCGGCACGAAGCTGCAGATCAGCGCGCCCTTCGCCGCGAACGTCCCGTGCCACGTCTGTGGCAGGTGCACCGAGCTGACGCGCGGCTGAAACGCGAGGATCGGGAACGCCCACGGATAGACCGTGCCGTCCCACCCGACCACATCGAGCGGCGAGTCCGCCATCGTGAACCCGTGCCACGTGCCCGCGCGGCGCACGACGAGGTCGCGCAGCTTCTCGTCGAGTGGCCCGGTGAACACGGGGCGCTTGAAGTCGCGGTGCGAGTACGGCGCGTCCATGCGGAGCTGGCCGACGTCGTTGCGCCACTGCCTGGGGATGTGCAGCCCGCCGGTGAGCGAGAACCACAGCCAGTACTGCTTCGTGTTCGGCGCCGGCAGGAAGCGGTGGAGCAGCCCGCGCGGCACGAACACGTAGTCGCCCTGCGTGAACGCGACGTCGCCGAGCAGCGTGCGCAGCGTGCCGCCACCCTGGTGGATGTAGACGAGCTGATCGGCGTCGCCGTCCGCGCTGTAGACCGGATCCTCGGCCGTCGGGAACACCACGCCCGCGACCACGTCGTCGTTGAACACGAGCGGGATGCGCGCGTCGATCTGCGGGCCCTTCTCGCTCGCCAGCTCGAACGACTTGTAGTGCCGCTTCGACAGGGCGCGTTCGGGCGCCGCGACCGGTGCGTTCCAGCCGTGGTGCGCGGGCGCGACGCGGTGAAGGTGCGGCCGGCGCTGGTGATACATGATCGTGTACGGCCCGTCGAAGCCGTCGCGCGTGAAGCACTCCTCGAACCGGAGCTCGCCGCCGGCGCCGCGCAGCTGGATGTGGTGCTTCTTCGCGACCTCGCCGACCTGCATCCGATCGAGCATGACTACGCGCGCCCCTGCTTCTGCTGCTCGCGCTCGATGCTCTCGAACAGCGCGCGGAAGTTGCCGGCGCCGAACCCGCGGTCGCCCTTGCGCTGGATGATCTCGTAGAAGAACGGGCCCGCGCTCGCATCGTTGTAGAGCCCGGCCGACTCCTTGAGGAAGATCTGCAGCATGTACGCGTGATGGTGGTCGCCGTCGATGAGGACCTCGAGCTCGCGCAGCGTCTCGATGCTCTCGTCGATCTTCTCGATGCCGCTCTTCGTGATCCGCTCCGGCAGCATCTCGTAATACGACGGCGGCGTCGGCATGAACGACACGCCCGACGCGCGCAACCCGCGCACCGCCGTGAGGATGTCGCCGACCGTGAGCGCCACGTGCTGTACGCCGTCGCCGCGGAGCTCCTCGTTGAAGATGTTGATCTGCGAGCTCTTGAAGAACGGGCGCGACGGCTCGTTGTTCGCGAACTTCGTGCCCGACGCCGGATCCCACATCACGATCGACTTGAGACCGGAGCCGGTCTTGCGCGACGGATCGACGTCCGACGTGTGGAACGAGACCTCCCACATCTGCTCGAAGCCGAGCACGTGCTCGAGCCACAGCAGCATCGGCTTCATGGTCTGGAAGTTCGACGTGACGTGATCGATGTCGGCGAACCCGAACTTGTTGCTGCCGCCACCCTGATATGCGACGGCGCCCGGGTAGAGCGCGCGGTAGCCGCGGTGCTCGCGGAACCGGAACGTCGTGTCGCCGAACGGCGTGGTGATCGAGAACTGGCGGAGCGTGCCGCCGTCGTCCTGGAACGTCTGGATCTCTTCGATCGGCGTGCCGCCGCGCTCTTCGAGCAGCGCGAACGTGCGCGCCACATCCTCGACCTCGAACACCAGCGTCCCGACGCCATCGGGGTGCTTGGAGAGGAAGCGCGCCGCGCGGCCACCCTCACCGAGGGGGGCGCTGCACACCACCTGGATGTTGCCGGCGGCGAAGCACGCCGACGTCTGGCGGCTACGCTGCTCGAGCTCCGGCGACGAGCGCCAGGTCTCCGCGAAGTCGAGCTTGCCCGTGTAGAACCGGCGCGAGCGCTCGAGATCGCGGACGTAGTAGTGAATGCCTTCGAGGCGCTTGAGACCGAGAGGCGCGAGCTTGGCCATGGAAACGACTCCTTACGCCTTCACGGCGTCGAGCTGACGATCGGGCGCGGCGGCGGTGAACGCGGGCAAGGCGAGGCAGTGCTCCTCGATCGCCACGAGCTGAGGGAAGGGTGCGAGGTCGACGTTGTAGCGGCGCGCGGCGCCGAGCTGGGGAACGAGACAGCAATCGGCGAGCGTGGGCGCGTCACCGACGCAGAACGCGCCGGCGGTCTCCGCGGCGAGCTTCGCGAATGCGGCGAGCCCCGAGGCGATGAAGTGCCTCGCCCACTCCGCACCGTCGACGCCGTGTGTCTTGAGCTTCGCGGCGGTGGCGAGGTTCTGCATCGGCTGGATGCCCGAGTTCACGATCTCGGCGAGCGCACGCGAGCGCGCGCGCAGGTACGGATCCTTCGGCAACAGCGCGCGCGCCGGCCACCGCTCTTCGAGGTACTCGAGGATCGGCAGCGACTGCGTCAGCGTGAGGACCTTGCCGTCCTCGACGACCTCGAGGGTCGGCACAAACGCCATCGGGTTCTTCGCGCGGTACACCGCGGAGTGCTGCTCGCCATCACGGATGTTGACCGCGACGTAGTCGAACGCCAGCTCCTTGTAGTGGAGCGCGATGCGCACGCGGTGACTCGCCGACGAGCGCCAGTAGTTGTGCAGGACGAGCTTCACGCGGCACCTCCGGCGGCGACGACGCGCTGATCGATACGGCCGAACCGGCTCGCACCGTGCGCATCGAACGCCTCGATCTCGATCCGATCGCCGACCGCCATGAACGGCGTCGACGGCTTGCCCTGATCGATCGTCTCGATCATCCGGCGCTCCGCGAAGCACGACACGCCGCGTGCGCGATCCGCGTTCGACACGGTGCCGCTGCCGAGGATCGTGCCCGCGGCGAACCGGCGCGTCTTCGCGATGTGCTGGATCAGATCGAAGAATGAGAAGTGCATCTCGGGCCCGGCGTCGCAGTCGCCGACCACGCTGCCGTTGTACGTCGAGCGGACGCGCACGTGCGCGCGACCGTCACGCCACGCGCCGCTCGCCTCGAGCTCGTCGGGCGTGACCGCGAACGGTGAGAACGCGGTCGCCGGCTTGCTCTGGAAGAAGCCGAAGCCCTTCGCGAGCTCGTCGGGGATGAGGTTGCGCAGCGTGCAGTCGTTCGCGAGCATCACGAGCCGCACGTACGGCGCGGCGTCCGCGGCGCGCGTACCCATCGGGACATCGCCGAGCACGACGCAGACCTCGGACTCGTAGTCGAGGCCCCACGCCGGATCGCGCAGCTCGATCGCATCGCGCGGCCCGAGCAGGTCGCCCGAGCCACCTTGATAGATGAGCGGATCGGTCTCGAGCGTCGGCGGAGGCTGCGCCCCGCGCGCCTTGCGCACGAGGATGACGTGGTTGAGGAACGCCGAGCCATCGATCCACTCGTACGCCCGCGGCAGCGGCGGACCGAGCCGCACGGGATCGACAGGCGCACCGTCGATGTTGCCGCGATCGAGCTCGTCGGCGATGGCGCGCAGGGGGCGCTCGGCCGCGCTCCACTCGTCGAGAGCGCGCTGCATCGTCCGCCAGCCATCTGGGGCTGCGGTGAACACCTCGCCGTCCGTGCGGACCACGACGAGGCGACCGTCTCGGGACCCATCACGCAGCGTGGCCAGCTTCATCGCGAGGGACCTTATGCCGGCGATCCTCCTCGGTCAACCGACGACGCGAGCAGGGTCTGGCCGGATTTCGCGCAACCCTTGCGCAGCGCGCAACGATCGTCGTCCCCGCGTCAGCCGGGCGTCAGCTTGCGCGCGACCACCCGGCCGGCCCACGACGCGAGTCCCGGAGCGACGCGGGTCACCGCGTGCATGATGCCGGCGTCGATGCCGACGGTGCGGACCGCGGGGTTGGTGTGCACCGCGTCGACGATCGCATCGGCCACCGACGAAGGCGGCGCACCGCGCTTGTAGAACCGCTCGACCAGCATCTGCTTGCGCTCGCCCACGCGGCCGTTCATGCGGCCATCGGCGACGATCGCGGTGTTGATCAGCCCGGGGCAGATCGCCGTCACGCCGATGTGGTGCTCGGCGAGCTCGGCGCGCAGCGACTGCGTGAAGCCGAGGACCGCGAACTTGCTCGCGACGTACGCGGTGACCATCGGCGCCGGATAGATCCCGAGGATGCTGGATACGTTGACCACGTGACCGCCGCGGCCCGCCTCGACCATCGGCTTGGCGAAGAAGTGACAGCCGTGGACGACCCCGCGCAGGTTGACGCCGAGCAGCCAGTCCCAGTCGTCGAGCGAGTGATCGAGGAAGCTCGCGCCGACGGCGACGCCCGCGTTATTGACCACGACGTCGACCGCGGAGGCGTGGCCATGCACCTCGTCGGCGAACGCGGCCATCTGGTCGCGATTGGAGACGTCGACCGTGCGCGCGACCACGACGTGACCGCCGAGCTCCTTCGCGAGCGCGTCGATGCGCGCCTGATCGAGGTCGCACACGGCGAGGCGCGCCCCGGCGGCGGCGAACGCGTGGGCGGTGGCACGGCCGATCCCGCTGCCGGCGCCGGTGACCACGACGAGCTTTTCATCGAGCTTCATGCAACCTCGGGGAGCGTCATGCCAGGTCACAGCGTAGACGTTATTGACCCTGAGTCAACAACGGTCTTCCGTCGACTCGGAGTACGATACAGCGTGGCCACCCGGGCGCGCCGGCGCGTACGGCTCGACATCGATCAACGTCGCGCGCAGCTGCTCGCGCTCGCCCGCAAGGCGTTCTCGGATCGCGCGTACGACGAGGTCTCGATCGACGACCTCGCGCGCGAGGCCAAGATCTCCAAGGGCCTCCTCTATCACTACTTCCCGACCAAGCGTGACCTCTACGTCGCGGGGCTCCGCGAGATCGCGGATGACCTCGTGCGCGCCGTCTCGTCGGTCCTCACCGACGTCGCACCGATCGATCGCGCGCGCGCCGGTCTCGACGCGTACCTCGAGTTCATCCGCCAGCACGCCCGCGCGTACGTCTCGCTCATGCGCGGCGGCATCGGCAGCGATCCAGAGGTCGCCGACGTCGTCGAGGGTGTGCGCACGAAGCTGTTCGATCTGTTCGTGCACGCCCACCCGCTCGCGCCGATGCTCGAGAACAACGTGCGCTTCGAGATCGCGGTGCGCGGCTGGATCGGCTTCGTCGAGCGCGCGACGCTCGATTGGTGCCTCGCACCGCGGCTCTCGCAGACGGAGCTCCGCGACCTGCTCGTGCAGGTGCTGTCCGAGATCCTGCGCGTCGTCGCGGTCCCGATGTTCGTTCCCTGAGGACTACGCCAGGTCGAACACGAGGATCTCGGCGTCCTCGACGCCGCTCACCTTCAGCTCGCCCGGCCCGACCGCGGCGAGCGCATCGCCGGCGGTCAGCTTCTCGCCGCCGATCTCCACCGTGCCGCGCGCGACCTGGACCCAGCCGTAGCGATCCTTGGGGATCGCGTGCGTGGTCGTCTCGCCCGCCGCGAACAGCCCCGCGGAGATCGTCGCGTCCTGGTGGATCGTCACCGAGCCGTCGCGGCCATCCGGCGAGGCGACCACGCGCAGCTTGCCCTGCCGCTCCTCGCGGGAGAACGCCTTCTGCTCGTAGCCGGGCTGGTGACCGCGCTTGTCGGGGATGATCCAGATCTGCAGGAAGTGAACGCCCTCCTTGTCGGACGCATTCATCTCGCTGTGGTTGACGCCGGTGCCCGCGGACATGCGCTGGACGTCACCCGGCTTGATCACCGAGCCGGTCCCCATGCTGTCCTTGTGCGCGAGCCCGCCCTCGAGCACGTACGAGATGATCTCCATGTCGCGATGGCCGTGGGTCGGGAAGCCGCCGCCCGGCGCGACGCGATCCTCGTTGATCACGCGCAGCGCCCGGAAGCCCATCGCATTCGGGTTGTAGTAATCGGCAAACGAGAACGTGTGATAGCTGTTCAGCCATCCGTGGTCCGCGTGGCCGCGCTCGTTGGCTCGAAGGATTTCCGTTTGCATGGCGGGAAACGGTAGGTCGCGAGGGACTCGCTCACAACCGGGCCATGCAGGAACAGTGCTTCCTGGCGAACGGCTTACCCGCGCTCGAACACCAGCGGCAGCGTCACCCGTGACGGGCCGCGCTGCGCCGCGAACCGCCAGCTTGCGATGTCGTCGCGAATCCTTCGCACCAGCCGGCGGCGCGCGGGCTCGTCGGCGCCCGGGACGCGCGTGGTGTCCGAGAGTGCGCGCACGCCACGCACCGCGCCCCGGCGATCGACGTCGAACGCGACGCTGTACAGCCCCGCGATCGGGAGCGTGCCGAGCCAGTCGCCGAGCCGCCCGGTGAGGTCCTCGATCCTCGCGGTCAGCGCGCGCACCGGCAGCGGCCCGCGCACGAACGGGCGCGGCTGCACGAACCAGCCGTGGATCACGAGCCGGCCCTCGCGCGGATCGTGCGTGCCGGTCACCGCGCGGACGCCGTGCGGAAACCGCGGGTCGAACACCGTGAGCCGGCCGAACCGCGGCTCGATGGCGCGCACGAGCTCGCCCTCCTCGACGCCGCGCACCGACGCGAAGTCCTGCCAGAAGTCGAGCACGTGGTCGCGCAGCATCAGCGTCTCGCCGCCGCGGAATACGCGCTCGCGCCACCTGGTCAGAGAGAACACGAACGCCCACGGCCCGTGCGGCAGGTCGCCGTGCAGCTCCTGGCGACAGCCCTCGACGTAGCAGGACAGCCACGGCGGCGAGATGTCGTGACAGCCGAGCGTCTCGCGCCCCCACGAGACGAGCCGGCGATGGAAGGCCTCGTAGAGCCGCGGCGGGAAGTACGTCCACGCCGGCGTGCGCAGCGCCGTGTACTGGCCGGGCACGTGCCACCAGTCCCACACGAAGCGATCGGCGGCGGTGCTGCGCGGGTTCGCGAACCGCGCGTCGAACACGTCGCGCAACGCGTCCGCCTCGGGCGCGAACCCGTCGAGGATCTGCAACTCGCGAGGCATCGCGGGCACGCTCAGGGCACGGTGTCGTAGGTCGTCACCGTCAGGTCGATCACCGCATCGGTCCCGGCCGGCTCGAGGTGCACGCGGTTGTAGCGGCCCATCCCCTGGTAGAACGTCGCGCCCGCCGGCAGCCTCGACGTCGTCGACGCCGGCAGCGTGAACGAGCCGGTGTCGGGCAGCTGGCAGAACACGTACGTGGTCGGCTGCACCCCGATCGAGATCAGGGAGTAGTTCACGCGGCCCGCCGGCGCGCCGCTCCACGTCAGCGCGTGCGGCTGCCCCGCGACCGGCGTGCCCGCGGTGAACTGGATCGTCGACGGCGCCTCGACCTCCTCCGAGAACGCGGGCAGATCGACGCCGCCCGTACCGACGAACCGGATCGTCGCCCCGTCCGCGAACAGATCCGCCGCCGCGGTCATCGAGCTGTAGCACCCCGCCGTGGACGGCGTCGGTGCGAGCGACAGCGTCCCCGCCGACGTGCCCTCGATCCGCAGCTGGCCGCCATCGCGCGCCTCGGTGATCGACTGCGTGGTGCCCTGCTGGAGCACGGTGATCGTGCACAGGCCGTCCTCGGTCTCGCTGATGACGAGCGGGTCGGTCGCCGCGACCCGGTAGAAGCAGCCAGTCGCGGCCGCGCCAACGCCGTTCGTCGTGGTCGTCTCGCTGACGTTGAGGGCGAGGTAGCGGACCGGTGTGCAGACGTTCTGGACACAGCGCTCGCCGAAGTCACACGCGCACGTGCCCCCATCGCTGCCCCCGCCACCGGGGCCGTCGTCCCCTCCGCCACACGCCGCCGCGATCGCGATCACGAGTCCACAGCCGAGGTTCCGCACCGCGCGAGCATCCGCGAACGCACCGGTGATTTCCAGCGCGGCAGCTCTACAACTCGCGCGGCATCGCCGGCACGCTCAGGGCCCCACGTCGAAGGTCGTCACGGTCAGGTTGATCACCGCGTCGACGCCAGGTGGCTCGAGGTGGACGTGGTTGTAGCGGCTGATCGACTGGTAGAACGGCGCGTCCGACGACAACCACGACGTCGTGGATGCGGGCAGCGTGAACGCGCCGGTGTCGGGGAGCTGGCAGCTCACGAACGTGATCCCCTGCGCCGTGGTGTTGCTCAGGTGGTAGCGGAGGTGGGTCGCCGGCGCTCCGGTCCATGTCAGGGCGTGCGGCTGGCCCGGGACCGGCGTGGCCGCGGTGAGCTCGATCGTCGACGGCGCCTCGATCTCCTCCGAGAACGCCGGCAGATCGCTGCCGCCGGTGCCGACGAACCGGATCTGGGCCCCCTCCGCGAACAGATCGCCCGTCGACATCGTGCTGTAGCAACCCGCCGGGGTCGGCGTCGGGGCGAGCGGCAACGTGCCCGCGAGCGTGCCCTCGACCTGCAGCTGGCCGAGGTCCCGGACCTCGGTGACCGCCGACGGAGCTTGCTGATACACGGTGATCGTGCACGGGCCATCCTCGGTCAGGCTGACGAGGCGCGCGTCCGTGGTCGGCGCCGCATAGAAACAGCCGAACGCGGACGCTCCTGCGGCGGTCCCACTCGACTCGTTGACGTCGACCAGGAGCTGGGGGGCCAGCGTGCACACGTTCTCGACGCAGCGCTGGCCGAAGTCACACGGGCATGCGCCGCCGCCTCCTCCGTCGTCTCCGCCACACGCCGACGCGATCGCGATCACCAATACACACCCGAGGGTCCGCACCGCGCGAGCATCTGCGAACTCGGTGTAGCCGCGCAAGGTCAGTCGTCGTAGCCCCAGCGCAGCAGCTTGCGATAGAGGGTCTTGCGATCGAGCTCGAGGACCTTCGCCGCGTCGGTGCGGTTGCCGTTGCACGCCTCGAGGACGCGCAGCACGTGGCGGCGCTCGACCTCTTCGAGCGTCAGCATCTCGGGGCGATCGTTGCCCGACATCGCCGCCGAGCGCCGGGTCTCCTTTGCGCGGATCTTCTCGGGGAGGTCCTCGACCTGCAGCTCCTCGAACTTCGCGAGCGCGACCGCGCGCTCGATGCAGTTGCCGAGCTCGCGCACGTTGCCGGGCCAGTCGTACGCGAGCATGCGCTCGGCCGCCGAGGCGGACAGACCGACGACCTTCTTGTCGATCACGGCCGCATAGTGCTTGACCAGGTGCTGCGCGAGGAGCAGCACGTCGCCGCCGCGGGCACGCAGCGCCGGCAGCGGGATGTGGATGACGTTGATGCGGTAGTAGAGGTCCTCGCGGAACCGCTTGTCGGCGACCATCTCCTCGAGGTCGCGCTTGCTCGCGGTGATCACGCGGACGTCGCTGCGCTCCTGCAGCACGCGCAGCAGCTTGGGCTGGGTGGTCGGCGCGAGCTCGCCGATCTCGTCGAGGAACAGCGTGCCACCGGCGGCGCGCGCGAACACGCCGGGTCGCGTCTCGCCGAACAGCTCGGCATCGAGCAGCTCCTCGGGGATCGCGGCGCAATCGAGCGTGACGAACGGACCGTCCTTGCGGCGCGAGCGGTCGTGGATGGCGCGCGCGACGCGCTCCTTCCCGGTGCCGCTCTCGCCCGTGATCAGCACCGGCGCGTCGGTCGCGGCGACGTGATCGATGGTCTGGTAGACGTGCTGCATCGCCGGGCTGGCGCCGACGAGGTCACCGCGGCCACGCGTGTTGGCGACCACCTCGTGCAGGCGCTTGAGCTCGCCGCGCAGCGACCGGTGCTCGGCGGCGCGGCGCACCGCGATCGCGAGCGCCTCGATCTCGGTCGGCTTGGTCACGAAGTCATAGGCACCCGCGCGGATCGCACCGACGGCGGTCTCGAAGCTGCCGAACGCGGTCAGCACGATCACCGGAATGTCCGGGCGATCGAGCGCGACGTGCTGGCCGACCTCGAGGCCGGACATGCCCCTCATGTTGAGGTCGGTGATGATCACGTCGACGTCGTGCGACGCGATCGCGGCGATCGCATCCGCTCCGCTCGTGAACGGATGGACGTGGAAGCCACGCTTCTTGAGGCCTAGCGCGAGCAGGTCGACCATCTCCCGCTCGTCATCGATCACGAACACCGTCGTCATGCGCTCGCTCCATCGGGCAAGTACACCGTGAACGTCGCCCCCTCGCCCTGCACGGACGCGACGTCGATCCACCCGCCATGCTCGCGCACCAGCCCCCAGCTCACGCTGAGCCCGAGTCCGGTGCCGTCGCCGACCTCCTTCGTCGTATAGAACGGCTCGAACACGCGCGCGCGGACGTCCTCGGCCATGCCCGCGCCCGTGTCACGGACGTCGATCGCGATCCAACGCCGCGCACCACCGCCGACATAGGGCGGAGGCACGGCCTCGAGCGCGCGCGCCGCCAGCGTCACCGTGCCCCCGGCCGGGGTGGCCTGGATCGCGTTGACGACGAGGTTCGTGAGCACCTGCGTGAGCTGGCCATCATCCGCCTCGAGACGCAAGGCCTCGCCCGAAGGCGGCACCAGCGTGACGTTCGCCTTCTTCGCGATCGTCGCGACCAGCTCGCACACGCGGGCGCCGACCGCGACGATGTCGAGCGGCGCCTTCTCCATGACCCGGGGCCGGGCGAAGTCGAGGAGCTGGCGGATCAGCGCCGTCATGCGGCTGGCTTGCTCGACGACGATCCGCGCCGACTCCTCGACGTCCTTGCCCTCGACTTCCCGGTCGGCGATCAGCTTCGCGCGGCCGCTGACCACGTTGAGGGGCGTGCCCAGCTCGTGGGCGAGCCCCGAGGCGAGCTTGCCGACCGTGGTCAGCCGGTCGGCGTGGCGCAGCTGCTCGGTCGCGAGCTCGCGCGCACCGCGCTCTCGCTCGAGCCGGTCGCACATCACGTTGATCTCGTTCGCCAGCTCGCCGAGCTCGTCGCGCTGATCGAGCACGAGCGGCTCGGTCAGATCGCCCGCGCCGACGCGCCGCGCCTTCGCCGCGAGCCGGTTGATCGGGCGGCCGATGAACACCACGCCGAGGCCGAGCGCGAGCAGCGCCGCGACCGCGACCGCGCTCGCCGAGCCGAGCACCTCACTTCGCAGCGACGCCTCGATGTAGCTGTCGCGCTGCTCGAGCGACTGCGAGATCTCGAGGCCGCCGCGCCTGGCCTCGGCGACTTGGACGAGGATGTACGTGAGCAGCACGCGCCGGGTCGCGTCGCGCAGCGTGACGACCTGATCGTCGCCGAGCTGCGCGAGCTCGTCGGGGCTCGCGCGCGGCGCATCCGGGCCCTTGGCGTCGAGCCACACCCAGCGCGCGAGCAGGCTCTCGCGCTTGCTGGTCGCCGTCTCGAGGAACTCCCGCGCGGCCGCCTCGCCGTCGCGCTGCCAGACGTGCGCGACACCGCGGGCGAGCGAGCGCCCCAGCGCCGCCGCCTCGCCACGCATCTGTCGATCGAACACGGCGCGCTCGCGCTGATACGTGAGGTATCCCTGGATCAGAGCGACCAGTGCGACGCCGATGACGAGCGCAGCGATGAACTTGCGGGTGAGACGCATCCCCCTCGCAATTCTTACTCTACTGGCCCGGTTCGTGAATCCTCTCCGAGGAGGAGGGCGACATGTTGCCGAAGGAAATCCTGGTCCCGACCGATCTCAGCGAAGGCGCGGAGACCGCCCTCGACTATGCGTGCGACCTGGCAGGGCCCCTCGGTGCGCGTGTCCACCTGCTGCACGTCATCGGCATCCCGGTCCTCGGCGTCCCCGAGCTGGGAGTAGCACTGACCAGCACCGTCATCGACTCGCTGATCCAGGACAACCAGGCCGCGCTCGACAAGATCGCCGAGGCGAAGGCCGCGACGACGACGATCGGCCAGGTGCTGCTCAAGACGGGCGATGCCCGCGACGTGATCAACCAGACCGCGAAAGAGCTGCAGATCGACCTGATCGTGATGGGCACGCACGGACGCCGCGGCGTCTCGCGCGCGCTGCTCGGCAGCGTCACGGAGACGGTGGTCCGGTCGGCGCCGTGTCCCGTGCTCGCGGTGCGCATGAAGCAGAACGTCGAGAAGACCGGCCGGCGCGCGGCATAGGATAAGCTCGCAGCGTGGAACGGCTCGCGATCGTCTGCGGCGCAGGTGCCGTGGGGTGTGGCGCTCGCTACCTGATCAGCATGTGGGCCGGGCAGCGGCTGGGCACGAGCTTTCCGTACGGGACGCTGATCGTGAACGTCATCGGCTCGTTCGTGATCGCCCTGGTCATGGAGGTGTCGCTCCGGACGGCGGACTTCTCGCCGAACCTGCGGCTCGCCTTGACGACGGGGCTCATGGGCGGGTTCACCACGTACTCGTCCTTCAACTACGAGTCGACGCAGTTGATGATCGGCGGCTCCGCGCTGCGCGGCTTCGCGAACATCGCGATCACGGTGGTCGCATGTCTCGGGGCGGGGCTGCTCGGGCTCGCGCTCGCGCGACGGATCGCATGACCCCGAACGACCCCCTCCGCGAGCGCATGGTCGCACGTCACCTGCAGGCGCGTGACATCACCGATGCGCGCGTGCTCGAGGCGTTCGCGCGCGTCCCCCGCCACGAGTTCGTCCCATTCGCGCAGCTCGATCACGCGTACGACGACGCACCGCTGCCGATCGGCCACGGACAGACGATCTCGCAGCCGTACGTCGTCGCGATGACCGTGCAGGCGCTCGGGCTCGCCGGAGACGAACGCGTGCTCGAGATCGGAACGGGCTCCGGGTACGCCGCCGCGATCCTCGGCCAGCTCGCGCGCGAGGTCGAGACCGTCGAGCGCATCGGCGAGCTCGCCCAGGAGGCCGCATCGCGCCTCGCGACGCTCGGGTACACGAACGTCCACGTGCATCACGGTGACGGGACCCAGGGCTGGGCCGATCACGCACCCTACGACGCGATCGCGGTCGCGGCAGGCGCGCCCGGTGTGCCCGAGGCGTTGCGCGCGCAGCTCGTCGACGGTGGACGACTCGTGTTGCCGACCGGTCCCGCGGAGCGCCAGCGGCTGGTGCGCATCACGCGGCGGAACGATGTGTTCGATGAGGAAGACCTCGGCGAGGTGCGCTTCGTGCCGCTGCTGCCGGGCAAAGCCTGATCGCAACGGTTCGTTCCCATCGCGCGTCTTGGCCAGTTCGCGTCCGCTTCCCATGATCGCGGGCATGACGGCCAGCAACTGGAACTTCGATCACTCTCACTCCACCGTTAACTTCCACGTCCGGCACATGATGATCGCCAAGGTGCACGGGCGATTCAGCAAGTGGGGCGGCACACTCCTCCTCGATAATAGCGATCTGACCAACTCCAAGCTCGAGGTCAGCATCGAGACCGCCAGCGTCGATACCAGGGACGAGAAGCGCGACGGGCACCTGCGTTCGGCGGACTTCTTCGACAGCGAGCGCTTTCCGACGATGACGTACAAGAGCACCTCCGTCACGAAGATCTCCGACGACGAGTACGAGGTGCTCGGCGAGCTGACGCTACGCGAGACGACCAAGCCGGTGAAGCTCACCGTCGAGTACAACGGCACCGGCAAGGACCCGTGGGGCGGCACCCGCGCGGGGTTCTCGGCGAAGGCCACGATCAACCGCAAGGATTTCGGGCTGCACTGGAACGCCGCGCTCGAGGCGGGCGGCGTGCTCGTGAGCGATGAGATCAAGATCGCGATCGAGGTCGAGGCCGTCCCGGCCACCACCGAGGGCTAATTC
>DATLHR010000468.1:0-13769 GCA_035539815.1 Kofleriaceae bacterium | reverse complement strand
AGTCGAGGCGGGCCGGTTCCGCCGCGAGCTGTACTTCCGTCTCGCCGGCGCGACGTTCGTCGTGCCGCCGCTGCGCGAGCGCAAGGACGAGATCGTCCCGCTCGCCGAGCAGTTCATCGCATCGGCCGCGAGCCCGCTCGGGCTGCGGTTCGTGCTCGCCGAGGAAGCGCGCACGTGGCTGCTCGGACACGACTGGCCGGGCAACATCCGCGAGCTGCGCAACGCGTGCGAGCGCGCCGTGTTGCTGTCGACGGGCCCGAGCATCGAGCTGCACCACCTGACGATCACCTCCGACGACCGGCTGCGTAAGCCGCAGGAGCGGTTCCGCCGCGCCGCGACGGTGCCGCCGACGTTCGCGCCCGTCGCGCCGAACGCCGCCGACATGCCGAGCCAGGTGCGCGCGACCGTCGCCGAGCTCGAGAAGCAGCGCATCCTCGAGGCGCTCGAGAAGTGCGCCGGCAATCAGACGCGCGCCGCCGAGCAGCTCGGCATCTCGCGCCGCACGCTGATCAACCGGCTCGACGAGTACGGCATCGCGCGTCCGCGCAAGCGCGACGAGTAGCCGTGCGCACCGTTGCCGTCCCCGGCTTCGCGGCGACCTTCCTCGGCGGGGGCGGCCGCGACCTCGACGTCACGCGGCTGCCGCAGCTCGCGCTGGCGCCCGGCGAGCACGTGCGCGTCGTCGACGAGAACGACCACGAGCTGGGGCTCGGCATCGGCGATCCCGAGAATGCGCGGCTGCGCGTGCTCGCGGTGCCCGCCGACGGGTTCGCGAAGATCGACGGCGCCCTGCTCGGCTGGCGCGTGGAGCGCGCGCTCGCCCTGCGCACGCAGCTCGGCCTGCCCGGCGAGGATCACGCTTACCGCATCGTCCACGGCGCCGGCGACGGCCTCCCCGGCTTCGCGTGCGACGTGCTCGGCCGCACCGCCGTCGTCTACGCATACGCCGACGGGCTGCGCACGCTCGGACGCCAGCTCGCCGAAGCGATCGTCGGCTTCGCGCGGCTCGACGGCGCCGTGATCAAGCTGCGCGCACGCGGCGGCGCCGCCGAGGTCGTGCAGGACACGATCGGAAGCGTGCCCGACAAGGCGGTGGTGACCGAGCACGGTGTGCCGCTCGAGGTACACCCGCTCGGTGGCCTCAACGTCGGGCTGTTCACCGACATGCGCGAGCAGCGCCGCGGCCTCGCCCGGTTCGCCGCCGGCAAGCGCGTGCTGAATCTCTTCGCGTACACCGGCGCGCTCGGCCTGGCGTGCGCGCGGGCCGGCGCCGCGAGCGTCACCAACGTCGACACGTCGGCGGGCGTGAACGCGTGGGCTGCGGGTAACTTCGGGCGCTCGGGCTTCGGCGCCGGTGATGCACGCGCCCGCTTCGAGACCGGGGATGCGACGCGCTTCCTCCAGCGCGCCGCGCGCGACAAGGAGCGCTACGATCTCGTGCTCATCGATCCGCCGGGCGCATCGAGCGCCGCGGGCGTGTCGTGGGCCCTCGGCCGCGACTACCCCGACCTGATCGCGAAGGCCGCCGCGGTGATCTCCCCCGACGGCCTGTTGTGGCTCGCCTCGAACGCGGCCGACGTCGGGGCGCTGTCGAAGCTCGCGCACAAGGGCCTGCGCACCGCCAACCGCACCGGCATCGTGCTCGAGCAAGGCGGGCTACCGCCCGAGTATCCAACGCTCGTGGCGCAGCCGGGCGATCGCTACCTTCAGGTGTGCTTGTTGCGCCTCGCGTAGAGGTCGACCGAAAACACGACGAGTCCCGCCCAGATCAGCGCGAACGCCACCAGCCGTTCGTGCGCCAGTGGTTCGCCGTACGCGATCACGGCGAGCAGGAACTGGCCGGTCGGTGCGAGGTACTGGGTAAAGCCGAGGGTGGAGAGAGGCAGCCGCTTGGCGGCGCTCGTGAACAGCACCAGCGGCACCGCGGTCACCACCCCCGTACCGGCGAGCAACACGATCCGCGTCGCGTCGCCGGTCGCGAGCTCGCCGCCGCCGAGCACGGCCAGGTAGATGACCGCCACCGGCGCGATCAACACGGTCTCGATCGTCGAGCCGACGAGCGCCTCGACGCGCGCGACCTTGCGGACCAGGCCGTAGAGGCCCCACGAGACCGCGAGGGCGAGCGCGACCAGCGGCACCTCCCCGGCCTTCCAGGTCAGCACGCCGACACCCGCCGTCGCGAGCGCGATCGCGCACCACTGCAGCCGCGACAACCGTTCACGCAGCAGCAGGGTCCCGAGCGCGACCGACACCAGCGGATTGATGAAATAGCCGAGGCTCGCCTCGAGCAAGTGCCCGGTCACCGTCGCCCATACGAACAACACCCAGTTGATCGCGAGCAGCACGCTCGAGACGCCCATCAACCCCACCACACGCAGATCGCGCATCGCACGCCGAAACGCCGCAGCTTGCCCCGTGAGGGCGATCAACGCTCCGAACGTCACCAGCGCCCACACCGCGCGGTGCGCGATCAGCTCGATCGGATCGACGTCGCCGAGCAGCTTCCAGTACGCCGCCACCACGCCCCACAGGCCGTAGGCGAGTGCGCCGTACGCGAGACCACGTCTGCTCTCGGTCACGAGCCGCGCTACCCTACCCCCAGCCATGTGCGGCCGCTACACGCTCACTCGCCAAGAAGACCTCGTCGAGGATCTCGAGGCCGCGCTCGGCGAGTCCGCGCAAGGCGAGTGGTGGAAGCCGCGCTTCAACGTCGCACCGACGCAGCCCGCGCCCGTCGTGCTCGTGAAGGACGGCGCCCGCACGATCGAGCTCCTGCGCTGGGGGCTGGTCCCGTTTTGGGCCCGAGCCGGCGCCAAGCCACCGCTCATGATCAACGCGCGCCTCGAGTCGGTCGCCGACAAGGCCGTGTTCCGCGATGCGCTCGATCGCAAGCGCTGCCTGGTCCCGGCGGACGGCTTCTTCGAGTGGCTCAAGGAAGGCAAGGCGCGGCATCCGTTCTATCTCCATCCATCGCTGCGCCGCACGATCGCGTTCGCCGGCTTGTGGGCGCGCGCGCGTACCGACGCGGGTGAGCTGCTGAGCTTCACGATCATCACGGGCCCGGCGAACGAGCTCGTCGCGCCGATCCACGACCGCATGCCGGTCGTCCTCGATCCGGGCAGCTACGCCGCGTGGCTCGATCCTTCCGTCGGTGGCGACGCCGCGCGCAAGCTGCTCGGCGTGCCGCCGGTCGCCGACTGGGTCGCGACCCCCGTGTCCCAGCACGTGAACAGCGCGCAGCACGATGATCCGAGCTGCATCGCGCCACCGGACGCAGCGAAGCAAGGCACGCTGTTCGACTGAGCGCGTCGAGCAAGCGACGGGCGGCGAAGGTCCGCGCGACGGTGAATCGATGCCGCCGCTCTGAGCCTCACGCCAGCTCGCGCTTCAGCGCGATGATCGCCTGCTCGATCGCGCCGCGCACCGCAGGTGTGTTCGCGAGCGGGTTGAGCATCACGAAGTCGTGGATCGTCTCACCTGAAGGCGCACGTGCGAACGGTATGCCCCGGTCACCGGCGCGGGCGTTGCACTCCTCATCGGCGATGGCCCAACGCGAAAGCCTCCGATGGTCGTGGAAGCTCGGATCCCTCGCGCGGATCCCGGTCCGCGTCCACGTCACGATGCTGATCCTCATCGGCTGGATCATCCTCAGCTATACGCTGCGCGGCGCGAACCTGGCCACGGTGCTGACGGGGATTGGCTTGGTCGCGTGCGTGTTCGCGATCATCGTCGTGCACGAGCTCGCGCATGCGCTCGTGGCGCGCAGGTTCGGTGTGGTGACGCAGGACATCGTGCTTCTGCCGATCGGCGGCATGTCGCGCATGGAGGAGCTGCCGGAGCGGCCGCGCCAGGAGCTGCTGGTCTCTCTCGCCGGACCTGCCGTCAACGTCGTGCTCGCCGGGCTACTCGCACTCTACGTGTGGGCGACCGGCGGTGCGTTCCGCCCGAGCGAAGCACTCACCCTGCGCGGCGCCTTCGTCGCCCAGCTGTTGTGGATCAACGTCGTCCTCGCGGTGTTCAACCTGCTGCCCGCGTTCCCGATGGACGGTGGACGCGCGCTGCGCGCCGTGCTCTCGCTGAAGCTGGGGCGGCCGCGGGCGACCCGGATCGCGAGCGCGATCGGCAAGACGCTCGCGGCGCTGTTCGTCCTCCTCGGTCTCACCGGCAACTGGTTGCTCATGCTGATCGGCGTGTTCGTGTGGGTCGCCGCGTCGCAGGAGTCGGCGCAGGTCGCGCTGCGCTCGGTGATCCAGGGCGTCCCGGTCACCCGCGCGATGATCCACCAGGTGGAGGTGCTCGACGCGGAGGCGCCGATCGGCGACGCGACCGCGCACATGCTCGCGAGCGGCCACCGTCAGCTGCCCGTGCTCGACCATGGCCACGTCGCCGGTATCGTCACGGCGCGCGACCTGGCGGCGCGGCAGGACGATCCGGACGCCGAGGTAGCGACGGCGATGCGGCGCAGCGTGCCCCAGATCGCCGCCGACGACACGCTCGACCACGCGGTCGAGATCCTGACCCGCGCGCACGACGACGTCGCGCTCGTGGTCGATCACGACGCCGTGATCGGGATCCTCACCCTCGATCAGATCGCCGAGTACGCGGCGCTCCACCCGGTTACGGCGCGGTGACGCGCAGCAGTCGCAGGTCGCCGTCGGGCTCGTTGCCCGCGAGCCACAGGCTGCCCGCGGCACCTGCGAGCGCGCGCCACTGATAGCCAGCCGGCAACGCGTAGCTGGCGGCGGCGAGCTTGGTCGTCGTGTCGATCCGGACCAGCGTCGGCCCGAGGCCGTTCGCGATCGCGTAGAGCTTGCCGTCGACGGTGCCGAGCGACTGGATGCCCGTGAACTCGAAGCTGTCGGCGAGCGTGCGCTCCCCGGCGGACGTCGCGATCTTCAGGATGCGCGTCTTCCCCGAGCCGTCACGCGCGCCCCCTCCGAGCCACAGGTGCATGCCGTCCCACGCCGCCGCGCGCACGCTGATGCCGGCCCCGAGCGTGACCGTATCGATCGTCGTGACCGCGGCCGGGTTCGCGTCGGGCGTGCGCAGCTGGATGTCCTGCGACCCACCGCAGCCGCAGTGCGCCCAGTAGTTCGCGCCCTCGAACGTCTGCACGTGAACGTACTGACCGCCCCCGTAGGGCGCCGCCGTCGCGACGCCGGTGCTCGGGTTGATCGTGTAGGGGAGGTAGTCCTGGCCCGAGATCCAGAACGCCGTCGGCGAGGCGATGCCGAGGCCGGAGAAGCCGTGCATCTGGACGTGGATGTCGGTGACGGCCTGCGCGACCTGCAGCTCGCCGCACTTCGCGTTCGCCGGCACCTCGGTGGTGCGCGTGAGCGTGAGCGTCCTGCCGGCCTGGTCGCTCAAGACGAGCGTGTTCTCGTCCGCGAGCTCGTAGTGGTAGATGCGCTGGCCCTGGATATCGAGGGCGATCACACCCTCGAACAGGCCGGCGTGCAGGAAGCCGAGCCCGCAGCCGAGCACGCCCGCGGGTTCGAACCGCGTGTACAGCGAGCCGCCGCCATCCTCGTCGAACTGCATGAAGCGCGGCGTGCCATAGCTCGACGCCCAGAGGTCGCCGCTGCTCGCCTGCCAGGCGCCGAGATAGGCCGGTGGCAGCTCGGGCGGAGCGTCGGGCAGCGCGGTGACGCTACCGCAGCCCGCGGCGATCACCAGTGCGAGGAACAGTTGGATTCGCATGCGTGCTTCCTTCCTGACTACGGCGTGACGCGGAGCAGCTGACCGTCGCCATCCGGCTCGGTGCCGAACACCCAGATGCTGCCGCTGCCCGCCGACAGCGCGTTCCACTGGATGTTGGGCGGCAGCTTGTACGTCGAGGCCGCCTTCTTCGTGGTGGTGTCGATCTCGACGAGCACGAGGCCGAGGCCGGTCTGCGCGAGGCCCCACAGCTTGCCGTTGAGCGCGGCGATGCCGTCGAGCCCGGCGAAGTCGAACGAGTCCGCCAGCGTGCGCGCGTTGGTCGCGCCCATCACCTTGAGGATCCGGTACGAGCTCGAGTCATAGCTGTACCCGACGACCCACAGGGTCCCGCCATCCGAGGCCGCGCCGTAGACGTTGAGCTCTTCCCCGAGGGTCGTGGTGCTGAGCGTCTCCACCGCAGCATTGCCGCCGGGCGCGAGGAACTGCATCGTCTCGTTGCCGCCGCACGCGCAGTGCGCCCAGTAGTTCGCGCCTTCGAAGGTCTGGATCCAGTCATAGCCGCCGGTGTTCGCATTCGCCGCGCTGACCACGCCCGTCGCGGGATTGACGCTGTGGATCACACCGCTATCGTCCGCGTACCACAGCGCCGACGACGACTGGAACGCGAGGCCGCTCCAGTAGCCCGCCCTGGGCCGCACGTCCGTGGTGGTGCCCGCCACGGTCACGTCCTTGCACTTCGCCGAGGCCGGGACCTCGGTGACGCGCTCGAACTCGAGCATGCGGTTCGTCTGGTCGGAGAGCACGAGGTGATCGGCGTCCGGGGTCGCGTAGCGGAGCAGCCGAGCCCCTCCCACGCCGAGATCCATGCTGACCAGCCCACCACCGATGTCGACATGGAACAGCTCGAGGCCGCAGCCGAGAACGCCGTACGGTTCGTAGATCGTGCGAATCGCGCCGAGGCCGTCCTCGCCGAGCTCGATGTACTGGACCTGCCCGCTGCCGGTGCCGAACAGGTCCCCGCCGGTCGCGTGCCAGATGCCGGTGTACGGCGGAGGCCCCGCGACCTGTGCATCGGTCGCAGGAGCCGGATCGACACCGTTGCAGCCCGTAACGATCGCAAGGCCTCCAAGCAGGAGGTATCGCCCCATCTTCATGGGGCCATCGTATCGCTCACGATGGCCGCACACCATGCCCCGCGCACTTTGACGATCAGGCCGGCGGAAAGTAGCTTCCAGGTCCCCGATGCTCTCTCTCGACGAAGACCTCGCGCGCGCGGGGACCGTGCTGGTCGACGAGGGTTCACTTCGTCGGATCATCAAAGGGGAGCTGGCCGAGAAAGGAAAGCGAAGCGCCGGTCTGCGCGTCCCACACGACCACTGCTTCGTCGTGTCCAAGACGAAGCTGGGGCGCCTCCCGGACCTCCGCGCACCCCTGGAAGGGCTGCCGGACCGTGTAACGCTCGTCACAGGCGCGCGCGCCAAGCTCGACGCGGGCGACGCCGATGCGATGTCCGGCGTGTGGCGGTTGATGTTCCATGCCCGCGTCCATCAGGCCTACGATGCGCTGCTCGGCAGCGGCGCGATCACGGCGGCCGGCATCCGCGAGCGGATCAGTGAGATCGGCCAGACCGAGTTCGACGAGATCCGGTCGGTGCTGCGGCAGGAAGATCTGTTGCTGCCGCCCGCCGACGACGCGGTGGCCTACGTCGAGTTCGTCGCGCTCTACCTCGAGCTGCGCCAGTTCTCGCCGCGTGCGGTGGAGCACACGTTCCCGGCGATCTCCGACTTCACCGCCGTCGACGCGACGATCCGCCGCGACGTCGATCCCGATGCACTGCTCGCCGCGGCGCGTCCGTCGCGCGCGCCCGCGCAGCCGCTCGTCCCCGCGGTGCAGGCGGACCCACATGCGGGCTCGGGGCGGCTGGAGTATGCCGATCGCTCGGCGCGCAAGGATGCCGACCGTGCGCGCAAGAAGGGCAACCTCGCGCGCGCGGCGATCTACGCGGCCCGTGCCGGTGACATCACGGCAGCGCGCACCGATCTCGAAGCGCTCGTCGCGCGGCTCGTGCGCGCCCTGGGCGCCACCGACGGCGACTCCGCCTCCTGGGTGAGCGCGCTCTTGCCCGTCGTCGACTTCGCGGGGACGCAGCAATCGCTGCGGTTCAACGTCGGCGCGCGCCTGCTCTACGATCTCCAGACGGCCTGCGCCGTCGCCGAGCGCGAGGTGAAGATCGTCGACCTCACGGGCTGGATCCGCAGCCTCGGCAAGCGCGCCGTCGTCCGCTCGCTGCCGGCCACGCGCGAGGTTCGCATCGCACGCCACGTCCACCACGCGAGCCACCGCGTCGCCTCGTGCGAGCTCGAGGACGGCGCACAGCGCGTACTCCTCGCGGCGGCGTTGCACGACATCACCAAGCGCGCCGACGCGCAGGTCCGCACGATGCTGCGCCCCAAGGTCGAGGCCGCGCTCGACGCCGTCGGTCTCGAGCCGCACAGCCTCCCCGAGCGGGTGGCCGAGAAGAAGCTCGTCGACGAGCTGCTCGATCGCGCGGTCTCCGTCGGTCGGCTCACGCTCGGCGATCTACGCGACAAGGTCTCCGGCAACGATCTGAAGCTCCCCGATCTGTCGGTGCAGGCGATGCGCGAAGGCGATCAGCTGTTGCGCGCGGATCGCATCCTCGCGACCTCGCTCGACGGCGTCTATCGCAGCGGCGAGATCTACCTCCGGTTCCTGCAGAAGATCTCGTCGGTGCTGTTCGGCACTCCGATCGGCCGCCTCGTCACGCGCTTCGCGCTGCTGCCGCTGCTCGGCTCGCTCGCCGTCGTCGAGGGCCTCCAGCACATGGTGGGCCCCCTGATGAAGAAGCTGTTCGGCTTCGAGCCCGTGATCTCGACGACCACCACGCAGCTCGGAGGGGCCGCGGTCCTGCTCGTCTTGCTCCATGTAGCCCCGGCGCGCCGCGCCCTCGCGTGGGTGCTGCGCATGGTGTGGCGGGTCGTCAAGCTCTTGCTCTACGACCTTCCCGGGGCGCTGTGGCGACAGCCGTTCGTGCGCCGTGTGCTCGACAGTGTCGTCGTCCGCTGGGGCGTGCGCCCCGCGCTGCTCGCGGCGATCGTGCTGCCGTTCGTGCACGGCAGGTGGCGGTGGCCGCTCGCCGGTGGCGTGCTCGTGCTCACCGCGGTCGCGCTCAACTCGCGCCTCGGTCAGCGCGCCGAGGAGCGGCTCGCCGACTGGACGATCCACACCGGCCGGCAGCTCACCACGCGGTTCCTCCCCGGCCTGTTCCGGTGGACGCTCCAGGTGTTCGGCAAGCTCGCCGACCTCGCGGACCGCGGCATGTATCGCGTCGACGAGCTGCTGCGGTTCCGCGCCGGGCAGTCGGTGATCAAGCTCGCGATCAAGGGCGTGCTCGGCGTGTTCTGGCACGTCATCGCGTACGTCCTCCGCATCTACGTCGACCTGTTCATCGAGCCGACGACGAACCCGATCAAGCATTTTCCCGTCGTCACCGTCGCCGCGAAGATCATCATCCCGATCATCCCCTCGATCCTCTCCGGCGTCGCGGGCCCGGTCTCGAGCTTGTTCGGCCCGGCGATCGGCAACGCATTCGCCGGGTTCACCGTGATCGTGCTCCCCGGTCTCGCGGGCTTCCTCGTGTGGGAGTTCAAGGAGAACTGGAAGCTCTACCGCGCGACGCGCGGCAAGACCCTCGCGCCGCTCGTCATCGGCCACCACGGCGAGACGATGATCGGCTTCCTCAAGCCGGGCTTTCACTCGGGCACGATCCCGAAGCTGTTCACCAAGCTGCGCCGCGCGGCGTGGCGCCACGACGACAAGGCGATCGCCAAGCAGCACGACGGGCTCCACCACGTCGAGGAGGCGATCGCGAAGTTCGTCGATCGCCAGCTCGTGTCGATGCTCGTCGAGGTCGAGTCCTTCCGCGCGCGCGACGTCGCGCTCGAGCACATCGCGATCGGCTCGAACCGCGTGCAGATCACGCTCGTGTGCCCGAGCCTCTCGCGCGATCCCATGACGATCCGCTTCGAGCTGCAGTCGGGGTGGATCGTCGGCAGCCTGCCCGAGCCGGGGTGGACCACGCAGCTCGACGAGCAGCAGCGACGGATCTTCGAGATCGCGCTCGCCGGCTTCTACAAGCTGTCGGGCATCGACCTCGTGCGCGAGCAGCTCGAGCACGCGCTGCGCGACGGCGACCACGTGCCGCCGTACGACGTCGCCGACGAGGGCCTGATCGTGTGGCCGGGCCGCGGCTTCGAGACCGAGGCGATCTATGACCTGCGCGCGAACAAGCTGGCGGCCGTCGTGCGCGGCGCTGCCTACGACGGTCCGCTCCACGATCTGGGCGGCCGGCACGCGCTGTTCGGCCGCGAGCCGCTGTTCTGGTCGGTGTGGTCGACGACGTGGCAGCAGATCGCGCGCGGCGAGACGCCGATGCAGATCATCGTGGGCCCGAGCCTGCTCCGCTAAGAAGCGTGGCCGCTCGAGCACAGGCCGGCAACTCGATCGGCCACCCGGCATGAAGCCGTGGCGCATCAGCCTGCGCGCAACCGGCTGATCGACCGTGCCGCGAACCCGATTCGAGCTGGTGCACCGCTTGCTGGGGAGCGCCGCATGAACCGCACGCTCTTCGCTTCCGTTGCCTGTCTCGTCGCCGCGTCTGTTGGAACCGCGTCCGCCTCGCCGCGCGACGCCCTCGAGTATGTCGAGGACGCGATCGACGCCGTCGACGAACAGGGCGGCAAGTGCAGGCGCGCGGTGATGGACGATCTGCTGGAGATCCGCGACCTGCTGCGCGACGACCTCGGCGGCCGCGCCGCGGTGAAGATCCAGCGGACACGCCGGGCGACCGGGCGCTGCCCCAAGAGTGTCGATCGGGCGCTGCGCCGCGCGGGCGACGAGCTGAACAGCGACGGCGATCGTGTGGGCGACCGCCGCGATCGCTACGATCGCAGGCGCGATCGTCGCGAGTACCGCGATGATCTTGATCTGGTGAGGGCGGACCCACCGCCGCCGCCGCGCGCGAAGGACCTTCCGTGGGCGGACTTCTCGGGCGAGTGCCAGGCGCACTGGCTCGGCGTCGAGATCGCGCGCGGCCGCCTGGGCGCCGCAGCGCACGACGAGTTCATCAACATGACCGCGGTCGCGTGCTCGAACCCGAACGCGCTCGCGTCGGCGACCTACTACGCCAACGGCCAGATGGCGACGACGGGCTCGACTTGGTACTACCCCAACGGGCAAATGGCCCGCACCGGCCTGACGTACTACTACCCCAACGGGCAAATGGCTCGCACCGGCAACACCTGGTACTACCCCGACGGCCAGATGGCGACCACGGGGTCCACCTGGTACTACCCCAACGGTCAGATGGCGGGCGCGGTGGATGCGGTGCAGCGCTGGGCGCGCGGCCGCGCGAAGGGGCAGCAGGCGAAGACGTTCGACCACGCGATGGAGAGCGACGTCGGCGACTGGCGCACGTTCGCGCTCGTCCGCCTCGCGTCGCAGACCCGCTAGCGGCTCGCCGCGCCGTCGCAGCCGCATCCCCACCGGTTCGGGGCGTTGTGTCCGCTACTTGCGCAAACGGCCGAAGAACTCGCGCGCGACCGCGCTCTGCGGATCGTCGACGACCTGCGCGGGCGGGCCATCCTCGGCGATCGTGCCCTTGTCGATCACCCACACGCGGGTCGCGATGTCGTGCGCGAACTGCATCTCGTGGGTGACGACGAGCATCGTCATGCCGCCGGCCGACAGCTCCTTCATCACCTCCATCACGTCGTCGCGCATCTCGGGATCGAGCGCGCTGGTCGGCTCGTCGAACAGCATCACCTCGGGGTCCTGCGCGAGCGCACGTGCGATCGCCACGCGCTGCTGCTGGCCACCCGACAGCTCGTGCGGATACGCGCCCGCGCGATCGCGCAAGCCGACCTTGTCGAGCAGCTCGAGCGCGCGCGCCTCGCTGCGCTCGCGCTCGGCGCGCTTCACCACGCGCGGCGCGAGCGTGATGTTGTCGAGCGCGGTGAGGTGCGGGAACAAGTTGAACTGCTGGAACACCATGCCGACCTTGGTCCGCATCGCGCGCAGCGTGGTCTGCGCCGCCGCGCCGAGCATGCGCGGCACCAGCTGAAAGCCGGCGATCTCGACGGAGCCCTCGTCGAAGGTCTCGAGGTAGTTCAGGCAGCGCAGCAGCGTCGACTTGCCGCCGCCCGACGGACCGACGATCGCGATCGTCTCGGCCTTGCCGACCTGCGCCGTGACCTGATGGAGCACGCGGCGGTCGCCGTGGCGCTTACAGAGCGTGCGGACGCTGATCACGGGCGAGCCTCCTTTCCAGCCGGCGCGCGAGCTCCGAGAGCGGGAAGCTGAGCACGAGATAGAACGCGGCGCACAACAGGCCCGGGATCAGCCACCCGCGCATGTCGACGGCGGCGATCGTCATCCGCTTCGTCAGCTCGATCACCGTGATCACGCTGACCAGCGACGAGTCCTTGAGCAGCGAGACGAAGTCGTTGGTCATCGGCGGCAGCGCGAGCCGCAGCGCCTGCGGGATCATCACGTGGCGCAGGGTCTGCCATGGCCCGAAGCCGAGGGCGCGCGCCGCTTCGCTCTGGCCGCGCGGGATCGCGAGCAGCGCGCCGCGATAGACCTCCGCCTCGTACGCCGCGTAGTTCAGCCCGAGGCCGAGGATCGCGGCCTGCAGCGGGCCGAGCTTGATGATGTCCGCGAGCCCGTAATAGAGGACGAACAGCTGCAGCAGCACCGGCGTCCCACGGAACAGCTCGATGTATGCGCGCGCCGCTCCGCGCACCAGCCCGCCGCCGTACACGCGCGCGACCGCGAGCAGCATGCCGAGCGGCACGGCGAGCAAGAACGCGAGCAGGCTGATCTCGAGCGTCACCCACGCGGCATGGAGGAACTGGATGATCATCTCGCCGTCGAGCGCGCGCGGCGGCCGGGTCACGCCGGTGCCGAGCTCGACGACCGTCTGGCGGTCGTCCCACAGCTGATGCTTCCGCAGGATCCGCTCGAGCTCGCCGTCTTTGCGCATCTCCGCGAGCGCCGCATTGAGCGCCTGCACGAGCGCCTCGTCGCCCTTGCGGACGCCGATCACGTACTCGCCACGCGCCACGTCGTACGGCACGCAGAGCAGCGCGGGGTTCGTGCAGCCGTAGCGGTCGGCGATGATGTTGTCGAGCAGCACCGCCTCGGTGCGGCCGAGCTCGAGGTCGCGATACGGCTCCTCGTTGCCCTCGTAGACCTTCGGCTCGACGCCCTGGAGCATCAGCAGGATGTCGTGCGCGACGGTCTGGTTGAGCGTTCCGACGCGCTTGCCACGCAGGTCGAACACCGAACGATACGGATCGCCGCGCCGGATCGTCAGCGTCTCCGCATAGACGTAATACGGGTCCGACAACAGGATCCGCTCGCGCCGCTCGGTGGTCGCTTCGAGCCCGTTCATCACCACGTCGAAGTCGCCGCGCTCGAGCGATGGCACCAGGTTCGACCACGTGTACTCGACGAGCGTCGCCTTCACGCCGAGCCGGCGAGCGAGGCTGTTCATGATGTCGACCTCGAACCCGATCAGCTCGGTCGGATGCTCGGGATCCTCGTACACGTAGGGCTCGCCACCCTGGCGATCCGCGCCCCACCGGATCTCGCCGCGCGCCTTGATGCCGGCGAGCGTCTGACCGACCGGGTCCGACTCGCTCCCACAACCGCCCAACGCGCCAACGATGGCGCCCAGGGCGATGGCGACGACCAACGCCGACCGCAGCATCGACGACCAGTATCCCGGTGTCCGCATCCGTGCGCTACATTCCGGGCAATGGATCTCGCGCGCATGCTCGACAAGTGCGTTCGCGATCAGTGGACCATCGACGACCTCGACTGGTCCGCCGCGCCGCCGTCGCTACCGCGCGACAAGGAAGAGGCCATCGTTCAGGCCTTCCTCGACATGGCGGGCATCGAGCTGCTCGCCGCCGCGTTGTTCGAGGTCCAGCGCGACAAGGCCACCGATCCGACGCTGCGCGAGATCTTCGCCTCGTTCGTCATCGACGAGCGCCGGCACTCGGCGGTCGCCTTGCGCCTCGCGCAGC
>DATLHR010000467.1:0-15395 GCA_035539815.1 Kofleriaceae bacterium | reverse complement strand
AGCCACGACTTCGCCGACGCGACCATGCGCGACGCCATACGCGCGCCCTGGCTACGTGCGAGCTCGCCGACCACGGGGCGCAGCTCCGAGGACGTCGCAGCCTGCGGGTCCTTGACCGTGGAGGAGACGGGCCGCCAGGGCAGTGCGGTCTCGTGCGGCGCGAGGTCGATCTCGCCCGCGAGGTACACGAACGACGGCAGCTGCCGGCGCGGCGCGACCTCGCCGGGCGCCACGAGCTGCGGGACCTCGAACACGCGCACGCGCGGATCGGCGGCCGCGGTGTCGACATAGGCCACCGCGGAGTTCGTGGTCCCCAGGTCGATGCCGATCAAGTAGCGCGCGGGCACTGCGATGCGTTCCTACCGCATCGGCCCGCCGCCCGCAGCTCGGCCAAGGCGCGAAGAACGGTCGACGCCCCCCGGTATCATCGCTAGGCTGATGCCGTGTCCGAGCAGAAGCTGCCCGTTCCGGCGAAGCCGGAGAACCTGGTCGCGCTGCGCGATCGCCGCGAGCAGGTGATCGCGGGGCTCACCGAGCACTTCACGCGCGACATCCTCGACGTCGACGAGTTCGATCGCCGCATCGATCTCGCGCATCGCGCGACGAGCCTCGTCCAGCTCGACGAGCTCGTCCTCGATCTCGGACCGCTGCCGGCCGCGACCACCGCGCTCGTGCCGCAGCCCTCCGACGAGATGCTCGCCGACTGGCCGGCCAGGAAGCGCTGGCTGGCGGTCATGGGCGGGGTCGAGAAGAAGGGCCGGTGGTCGGTGCCGCGCAAGATGCGCGTGATCTGCTTCTGGGGCGGCGCGAGCCTGGACTTTCGCGAAGCGCAGTTCGCGCCCGGCATCACCGAGCTCCACATCACCGCGATCATGGGCGGCCTCGAGATCATCGTGCCGCCCTGGCTCGGAGTGGAGACCGACGCGACCACGGTGATGGGCGGCTTCGAGGAGCTCGACCGCGGCCATGGCGTGCCGGATCCCGGCCGCGCGATGCTGCGGATCTCCGGGCTCGCGGTGATGGGCGGCGTCTCGATCGACACGCGGCTCCCCGGCGAGACCCGGCGCGAGGCGCGCAAGCGGATCAAGAAGGAGCGCAAGGCGCTCGCGAGCGGAGCGCAGCGCACCCTCGGCGACGGCAACACGAAAGGTCGCTGACGGCCTTAGAGCCACACGCCGAACGCCACGAGCGCACGCACGGCGAACCGCGCGACGAGGCCGGTGCTGCCGTCCTGCTCCTCGAGCGAGAAGAAGTGGGTCTGCGCGGCGACCTCGGTCGCGACGTAGCTGCGGCCGAGCGGCAGGGCGGCGCCGACGCTGGCGTCGACGTGCGCCGCCGCCGAGGTGCGCGTGGGCGCGAGGCCGCGGGTCTCGAACCGCTGCTGTAGCAGTGCGCCGCCTGCGGTGAGCCCGAGGTCGATGGTGAGCCGCGAGAGATCCCAGGCCTTCGACAGCCGGAGGTCGAGCGAGAGGGCGTCGGAGGTCGCGCTCAGCGTTCGGTTGTCGGACTCGCTGCGGCAGCCCGCCAGCCGCGGCGACAGGGACAGATCGGCGCGCACCCACGTCCAGCCGACGACCCCACCGAGGCAAGCGCTCGCGCCGTCGATGATCGGCGATTGCACGAGCAGTCCGCCGAACGGACCCGCGACGAGATCGAGCACGTCGGCGCCTCCCTTGCGCACGAGCCGCGCATACGTGGTGCGGTCGAGCGCGCTGGGATCGACACGCGTCTCGCGATCGGCGGCGACCGCGACCGAGCCTTCGAGGAGCGCATCGCGCGTACGGCCGCGCACCGCATAGCGGCCCGGGCGCAATGACAGCGTGCGGCGCGGCGACGATGTCGAGATCTCGCCGACGACGTTCCCCGTCGACGAGCCCGCGATCACGAGCCACGTCGCGCCCTCCGGCACGGTCAGCCGGCCGCGCCCGCGCGCGCTGCCGAGATCGACGAGCGGAACCTCCGCGCGCCCGCGCAGGTCGTAGTGAAACGTCGGGTGTTGCGTGCCCGCGAGCGTGCGGCTCGACGCGATGATCGTCTGCTCGCGCGTGTACGAGAACGCCTCGGCGACCGTGACACGCTGATCGCCGTCGTCGTCGGCGGCGCCGCGCAGCGCGGACACGAGGTAGTGCGTGAAGAACGACCCCGCGAGCTGATCGGACTCCTGCGCGTCCTCGCCCGCGGTGCTCGCGGTCAACACGATCACGCCCTCGCTCGACGGCTCGCCGCCGAACACCGTGAGCGGCGGTGCAGGTCGGCCGCCCTTGACCCGCGTGACCGCACCCGAGCGACACGAGTCGACGATCAGGATGCGAATGTTCGCGGGAGATCCGCGCACCAGCGCCTCCACTTCGCGCAACGCGAACCGCGACTCGCCGAGATGCAGCGCGTCTGCGTCGCCGTGTCCCGAGTAGTAGACGACGAGCAGCGTGTCGCGCCCCGCTTGCTGCTCGGTGCGGATGCGCTCGTTCGTCGCGATCAGCGCGCGTCGCGCTTCGTCCGCCGACTTGCCGCGCAGCACGATCTGGTTCTCGGCACGCACACCTCCGAGGTCGCCGAGCACGTCGCCGACGCGCGCCGCGTCCGACTCGGCGAACCGCAGCGTGCGCTCGTCGCTCGCGCCGGCGTTGTTGCCGATCACCACGGCAAAGCGCTCGGCGTCCGCATGCGCGATTCCTGCGAGCGCGAGCACGAAGCACACCATCAGGCGCGCGGTCACGGGGCGGCCTGCTTCGCGAGCTCGAGCTCGCGCACGTGACACCCATCCGGGGCCGCGAGCGGTGCGCCGGTCCGCATCGCGGCGAGCAGCGGTGCCAGCGGCCGCAGCTCCGCGCACCACACGATCGCGATCCGCTCCGCGCCCGTGACCTCGTCGAGGATCGTGCTCTCGGGGAACGCCGCATCGGTCGCCGCCGGCAGCTTCACCATCACGTCCCCGGTCGACGGCACGTACGCCGTGGCGGTTCCCGCACCATCGCGCGAGAGCACCGCGCCGTAGCCGTCGACTCGCGCGGAGTAGGTCGCTTGCAGGCGGTCGTTCGGGTGCACGACATCACCGGCGCCGAGCGAGGCTAACCGGCCCGCCTGCTCGACGGAAAGTACGAGGGCCGGCCCATCGCCCTTCGTCAGCTCGCCCGTCGGCGGGTTGCTGCGGAGGCGCACGACGACCAGCACCGCCGCCGCAGCAGCGACCACACCCAGCGGTGCGATCCACATCGCACGCGCGCGGCGTCGTGCACGCGCTTCGGCGAGGTCATCTCCGGTCACGGCGAGCGTCTTGAACGATGGGATCGGGTGCACGAAGGCGTCGCGCTGCGCGGTCAGGTCGCGCTGGCGCGCCGCACATGCGGCGCACGAGGCGGCGTGAGCGAGCGCGGCATCACGCTCCTCGCTCGCCAGCTCACCGGCGAGCAACCGGTCCCACCGCAGATCGGAGACGTGGGGTTCGTTGTCGGTCACGAGGCCTCCTTGCGTGCGGCGAGCTGCTCCGCGACGCGGTCGAGCAAGTTGCCGACGTGGCGGCGCGAGCAACCGATCATCTCTGCGATCTCCGCGTGGCTCATACCGTCGAGGAAGTGATAGACCGCGGCGCGCGCCTCGTCGTCGCCGAGCTGCGCGAGCACGCTGCGCACCATCGCCGCGGTCTCCGGTGAGCGTGGATCGACGTCGGTCGTCCACGGCCGCACTTGCTCGTCGACCAGCCGCATGCGATTGCGGCGGTCGCGGAGGCGCGCGAGGCAGGCGTGGGTGGTGGCGACATAGAGGAAGGTGCTGGGAGCGCTGCGTCCGTCGAATTGTTCGGGCCGCGCGACGAGACCGACGAACAGCTCTTGCAGCACCTCGCCGGCCTCGTCATCGCTTGCCAGGATCTGCCGGGCTCGACGCAGGACGCTGTGGCCATACGACCGGTAGAGCGTCTCGACGTCGAGTGGCACGAGCTTAGGTCCAGTTCGGGACGTCGACGTCGTCGATGTCGTCGACGAGCTCGACCTCGAGGTTCGTGTCGAGATCGGTGTCGAGCGGCACGAAGTCGTCGAAGTACGCGGCGCCGCCGCAGGTCGAGTAGATCTCATCGAGCGTCGCGTCCGCGCCGAGGCCGTCCTCGCACAGCTGCCGGTCCTGCTGCTCGGCGTCGGTGAGCTTGTGCACGCCATAGATGTGGAAGCCCGCGCGCGGCGTGCCGCGCAGGAACGTCGCCACCTCGCTGCCGGCCGGGACGTCCTCCGGTAGGTAGACCAGGAGGTGGTTCGCATCGATACCGAGGAGCCCGGCGGCATCGTCGTCGGAGACGTCGGTCCCGGGCGAGGCCGCGATGATGTACGCGACGCCGAACTTCACGCCGTTCCAGTCGTTGAGCAGCTCGACCTCCGGCGGCTGATAGATCGACAGCCGGAACTGCGCCGGGAAGCTGCCCTCGACCTCCACGGAGTCGGTGCCGGTGAGGTCGGGGCTGCCTGACGAGTTGTGCCAGAGGACGACGACCTCGGCGTCGCCGGTCGCGAGCGTGCGCGTGTTGCGCACGGAGCCGCCGAGGGTGGCGAGCGCGGTGCCCTGATGGCCGGCGTCGACCTGGGAGTCGCAGCCGGCGAGGGAGCCGAGGAGGAGCGAAGAAGCGAGAGCGAGCTTGCTGGTCATGACCGTTAGGAGCGCGAGGCCTCGCCGGTGGGCACGGCACGGCGAACTATTTCACAACCGCCCGGAATCCCTTGGCGCAAAGTGACCGTCCGCTTCCAGCAAGTCGGACCTGCCTCGATTCCGTCGTCTCGCCCTCGTGGTCACTACCGCGGAGGTCGCATGGACGCAGCCGCTCGCGCAGCTCGGCGGCTGAGCTACCGCTTCACGCGGGTCGGGAGGATCAGCTCCATGAATGCGTCGATGAAAGCCGTCGCGTCGGTCTCCTTGTTGCCGGTCAGCACCGGGCCATCGAAGTGCTTCGTGTGCTTGGTGGCGTAGCGCTCGCAGACGAGCGTGCGGTCGGCCTTCTTCGCGAGCACGACTACGTGCTCGAGCGTGAACACGCGCGCGTAGCTGGTGTCCCTCGCGTTCACCACGATCGCGAAGAAGAACGCCTCGCCGAGGTCCTTGGGCGGCGGCAGATCGATGACGCCGATGCGATAGTCGGTGCGCGCCGCCGACAGGAGGAACGGCGCGTGCTCGACGTGGGCCTGGCTCCAGACCTGGTCGAAGAAGAACTTCTCTCTGCGCTCGATCACACCGACCACCGTCGCGGCTCCCTTGAGCTTGACGAGATTCGGCAAGAAGACGTGCGCCAGCGCGAACGTGGGGGTCATTGCCATGCGCGCATCGTACCCTCGTCGCCGCGGCTTCAGCGGCGCATCGGCTCGCTGACTTGGTGGCCGTGAGCGCGCGTGCGGCCCTGCTCGAGCAAGGACTTCATGCGCAGCAGGTCCTCGTCGATGCGCGCGCGCGGCCCCATGCCGAGCAGCTTCGCGACCTCATGACCGACGACGCCGCCGGGTGGGCGATACGTCATGTGCAGGTGCACCCGCGTGCCCTCGGGGATCGACTCGAACCGCACCACGCCCGTGTGCTCGATGCGCTGACCCGGCACCGTCGCCCAGCCGATCTCGTGTGGTCGCTCGAGGTGAGTCGTAATCGCATCGAACAACAGCGGCGTGCTCGCCGGGCCATCGACGGTCCACCGCGAGCGGAGCGGATCGTGGCGGTCGATCTCGACGCGCTTCACGTGCTGCATGAACTGCGGGAAGCCCTCGAACCGACTCCACAGCTCGAACACGAGCTCGATCGGCGCGGCGACCGTGATCGTCTTCTCGATCGAGATGCCCTCCTTGCCGGCGGCGATCCGCACGATCCGGCCGATCGGCTTGTCGAGGGCGGCGCGCGTCGCGAGGCCGGCACCCGCGGCCGCCGCGATCATCCCGAGCGGGCCGCGCCGCGCGAGCCCGTAGGTCACGAGGCCGGCGCCACCGAGCAGCGCGAACCCGCGCGCCGACGGCGTCCACCGCTCGCGCTTCTGCTTCACGCGCTCGCTCACCAGCAGCGGATGCTCGGCGGTCGCGTGACGATCGAGCTCGTCGATGACGTCGCGGACGCCCGGCACGTGGCGCGTCATGCGGATCGCTTCGTCGACCTCGCCGGCGAGGATCGGCCCACGCAGGGTCGCGACCGCACCTTCGACCGCGACGTCGATCGCATGCGCGTGCGAGACGACGCGCCCGAGCTTGCTACGCACGCGCGCCTCGAGGATGTGGTCTCCGGCGTCCGCGCGCTCCGGGCCGCGCGCCCGCTCGAACAGACCGTGCGCCCGGTGGCGCGTATCGGCCGACGCCTCGCGCGCGAGCTTGCCGACCTCGCGGCCGAGGTGGGTCGTGCGGTCGCGGAACCTCGCACGCCGCTTACGCCCGCGCTGCGGATCCAGGAAGTACATCAGGAGCGCGCCCACGATGGCGCCACGTGGGAGCGATGCGAGCTTCGACATACCGCCGATCGACGCAAGCAACGCGCCAGCGCGCGGGGGCGAAGATCGCGCGGCTCCCGACGAGCATCGTGCCGCGAGCGCGCGCTATCTCGCGGGCGCGCGGCTCACTCGCGCTCGCGTACCGAGTACTCGAGCTTCCACCGGCCGCGGCCGTCGCGCGCGACGCACCACAGCTCGAGCGTGCCGAGCTCGGTGACGTGGGCCTCGAGCCGCACCGGCACCAGGTCGCCGGCCTTGCGCTCGCCATCGGCCTCGACGAGCTTCTCGACGGGATCGAGCTCGGTCATGCCGTCGGCGTCCGCATCGATCAGCGCACCCGCCGTGTCGTCCTTGCGCGTCGCCGCGGCGAAGAACCGGAAGTTCGAGGTCTCGCCGACGATGAGGCCGAGCTCGTCGTCGGGGAGCTCGACCGTGGAGCCTTCCTCGAGCCCCTGCGGTGCGACGCACAGCGCCTTCACCGGCGGTGCGAAGCCGGGGATCGCGGGCATCGCGCTCTCGATGCCGATGTAATACGCGCGCGCCGTGCCACCGCGGATGCGCACGCCCTTGCCGCGGCGCACCTGCCCGTAGTGCGCGGCGCCGAGCGCGACCGAGAGATCGAGATCCGCGCCTGCGAGGATCTTCACCTCGTGGCCGCACCACGTGCGCAGCAGCTCGACGACGCGCGCCTGCAGCTTCGCCGCCTTCATCACGCCACCGTTGAACAGCACCGCCGTCGGCATCCGCCCGAACCGCGCGAGGAACTCGGCGAGGTGGCGCGTGATCGCGGGATCATGCGCGTACGGCAGACCCATCTCGCGCAGACCGGCGGCGCGCCGCTTCGCGGGCCTGGCATCGGCGCCGACGACGGGGAAGAACCCATCGACGAGCATGGCCTCCGCGTCGTCGCGCGTGACCTCGGCCTTGAGCGTGCCGCCGATCAGCTTGCTGCCACGACCGAGCACCGAGATCGGCACCGCCTTCGGCGGCTTGTCGCCGAGCAGCAGCTCCTTCGCGCGCCGCGCTCCGTGCACGAGGGCGCGCTGCTGCAGCGGATCGAGCGTCTTGCCGGCGTCGGTCAGCTGCTTCTGCGCGATCGCGGCGAGCGCGAGATCCATGTTGTCGCCGCCGCACAGGATGTGATCTCCGACGGCGATCCGCTCGAGCACGAGGGCGCCTTCTTCCTCGGCGACCTCGATCAGCGAGAAGTCCGTGGTGCCGCCGCCGACGTCGCACACGAGCACGACGTCGCCCGGCTTGAGATCCTTGCGCCACGCATCACCGCGCGCCGCGAGGTACGCGTAGAACGCGGCCTGCGGCTCCTCGAGCAGGGTGACCTTGTCGAACCCGGCCTCGCGCGCCGCGACGACGGTCAGCTCGCGCGCGACCGGATCGAACGACGCGGGCACGGTGACCAGCACCTCTTGCTCGTCGGCGGGATCGTCGGGGTTCGCGTCGTCCCACGCCGCGCGCAGGTGCGCGAGGTAGCGCGCGCTCGCGTTCACCGGCGACACGCGCTCGCCGCCCTCCATCTCCTTGTCGAGCTCGCGCTGCGCGC
This sequence comes from Kofleriaceae bacterium, assembly GCA_035539815.1. GTDB lineage: Bacteria > Myxococcota_A > Polyangia > Haliangiales > Haliangiaceae > JABFXX01. The sequence continues at coordinate 7,401 of DATLHR010000467.1, read as the reverse complement.
CGCGGAACGGCAGCACCTGTGACGTGCGATCGATCGAGGGATTGCACAGCCACGACTTCGCGCTCGACACGAGGCGGTGCGGCAGCTCGGCACCGCGCTCGCGCGCGAACGTGCCGACCGCGTACTTGAGCGGCCCCGACCACGGGAGCTGCAGCTGCGCCGCGGGGACCTCGAGCTCGCTCGGCAACAATAGGAACGAGGGCAGGGACGGGCGCTCGGCGATCTCCCCCGGCCCCACGACCTGCTGGAGGTTGACCGTACGCGCGGGCGCCTCGTCGGCGACTGCGAGGGCGGAGTTCGTCGTTCCGAGGTCGATTCCGAGGATCTTCGTCATTGGCTGAGCTCGACCTCGGCCGGAGCGATCACGGTGCGATCGATGCCCTCGGTGAGCGTCGGAAGCTTCGCGTCTACCACGCGCCACCCGTGGTGGCGAAGCGTGCCCTTGAACGGCGGCTCGCCCTTCGCCTCACCGATCAGGCGAATCTCGGCGGGGTCGAAGCCCTTCGGCACCGAAACCTTCGCTTCCTCCTCGCCGGGCATCACCGGCTCGAACGCGAGGTGCTGCTCGAGCACCTTGCGGCAGCCGCGATGCACGTCACGCGCGGCGGCGCCGATGTCCGCATCCGCGAACCCGTCGAGCGGCTCGCGCAGGAAGTCGACGAGGCGACCTTCGCGCTGGAGCAAGGCGAGCAGCGCGAGCGCGCCGTCGCGCTGATGCTGCACGCGCTTGTCCTCGACCTTGGCCGGCTTCTCCGGGGCCTTCTCGGCCGGCTTCTCCGGGGCCTTCTCGGCCGGCTTCTCGGCTGCCGTCTTCTCCGGCAGCGCCTTGGGCAGCGCGCCTTCAGGGAGGAACTGCACGGCATCGGCGGGCAGCTTCCGGCCGAACAGCATCCGGAAGAAGTAGATGAAGGCGAGCAGGGGGTGCATTTCCGCGGATCTACCAAAACCACTTGGATCTGCGGAGTTTTGCCTCGAAAATCTGATGGATCCCGACGCAAGTCCGCATGCCCCCTCGTGGTACCTGGTGGCGCGGCCCTTGCTGAGCGGATCCCCGACTATGCGCGCCTACCTCGCCTTCCTCGTGTTGCTCACTGGATGTGACCTCTACCTGGGGGGCGACGACGAGCCGCCGCCGCCGCCTTGTTACGACTACGGCGGGATCGGCACAGACGGTGGCGCGGCGCTCCGGCTGCGCGATCCGTCGACCGGCGAGTGCACCTCGTTCGGCGGTGGAGGCTACCCGTGCGGCGACGAGGAGCAGTGCTGCAACGTCGCCACGCTGACCCCGACCCCGGATTGGGGGTACTGCGAGAGCCAGTGCACCGGGCTCGACGAGCAGGCGTGCCTCGGAGCTCCCGGCTGCAACGCGTCGTATGACGCGCTGCTCGGCATTCCCGAGGATCCGGGCAGCGGCGCGTCCTACACCGGCTGCTGGGCGACCTCGCAGTCGGGACCGGTCCAGGGCGGCGGTTGCTACAACCTCGACGCGTACGAGTGCGCGCGCCACGACGACTGCTCGATGTTCTACGACTCGTCCGGGACGAGCTTCACGAAGTTCGCGTACTGCGGGCCGGAGCCGACGACGCAGGGCTGCTCGGCGGTCGACTGCGGCCCCGGCTCGCATTGCGAGGAGCAGTGCTATCCGTGTGACGGCGTCGACGGTCCGTGCGACATGCCGGCCTGCTTCCCGACGTGCGTCCCCGACGGCAACACGTGCGCCAGCACGCTGTGCGGGCCCGGCACCGAGTGCGTCGAGGTCTGCGAGGGCGGCACGCCGACCGACGGCGGGATGATGGTCCCGGGCGTCTGCTATGCGACGTGCGTGCCCATCGGTGGGGGTGGCGATCCGGGGCAGTGCACGGGCCCGGTGGCGTGCGATGCGGCGCCGCCTGCCTGCCCGAGTGGCACCGTCGCCGGCATCCTCAACGCATGCTGGTCGGGCTACTGCATCCCCGAGGCGGACTGCGGTCCGCATGACCCGGGCACGTGTGGTCAGGCGGCGTGCGCGACGCCTCCGCCGGCATGTCCGGCCGGCACGGTCGCGGGCGTGAGCAACGGCTGCTGGTCGGGCTACTGCATCCCGCAGGCGTCGTGCCCGCAGGCGCCGTGCGAGCAGCTCACCGACGAAGCGTCGTGCACCGCGCGCGGCGACTGCAACGCGGTCTACACCGGTGACAACTGCACGTGCAGCCCCTGGGGCTGCACGTGCGAGGACCTGACGTTCGCGCGCTGCGAGTCGGCGTGGGTGATGGGGCTGTGATGCGCCGCCTCCTTCCTCTCCTCCTCGTCCTCGCCGGCTGTGACGTCTACTTCGGCGACGGCGGCGACGACGTCATGTGCGGCGGCACGCGCGTCGAAGGCTACCCCTCGTACCAGCTGCGCGACCCGACCACGGGCACCTGCGAAGAGTGGGGCGGCGGTAGCTACTGCGACAGCAGCTGCGGCGAGTGCCCGCCGATCGCGAACGAGCCGTATCCGGCGTGGGGCGAGTGCTACAGCGACTGCACCGGGCTCGCCGAGGAGGCGTGCCTCGCCTCGAGCGGCTGCCAGGCGGCGTACGCAGAAGATGCCCGCATCGCCGACGCGCCGAGCTCCGCGTGGTTCACCGGCTGCTGGGCGGTCGCGCCGCAGACCTATCCGCCGTCGACGAGTTGCTGGGAGAAGGACGCCTACGCGTGCGCGCAGGACGACACGTGCGCCGCGTACTACACGGCTGCCGACGGCGGCTTCGCGATGGACGCGCCCGTCTCCACGCAGTTCTCGCGCTGCGCCCCCGAGCCGTCGATGAACGGCTGCGAGAACGTGCCCTGCGGGTTCGGCTCGCACTGCGAGCTGCAGTGCGATCTGACGGGCGGGTGCGCGCCGACCTGCGTCCCCGACGACAACGCGTGCGCGGTCGTCGACTGCCAGGCGGGCTACACGTGCGTGGAGGTCTGCGATGGCTACATGACGACCGTGGACACCCCGGTGCCGCCGTGGCAGTGCCGCGCCGAGTGCGTGCCCGTCGGCGGTGGTGACCCCGGCACGTGCACGGGGCAGACGCTGTGTGACTCTCTGCCGCCGGCGTGCCCGACGGGGACGGTGCCCGGGATCCTGAACGGCTGCTGGTCGGGCTACTGCATCCCCGAGGCGGACTGCGGTCCGAACAACCCGGGCGACTGCAGCGGGGAGGTGAGCTGCTTCGCGAACCCGCCCGCCTGCCCGACGGGGACGGTGCCCGGCGTCGCCAACGGCTGCTGGACGGGGTACTGCATCCCCGAGGGCTCGTGCCCGGTCGCGATGTGCGAGGCGCTGACGACCGAGGCGGCGTGCACCGCGCGCTCCGACTGCCAGGCCGTGTACCGTGGCGGCAACTGCACGTGTGACCCCGCGTGCAGCTGCGAGGATCTGACGTACGACCACTGTGCGTCGGGCCTCGTGATGCCCTTCTAAGCCGCTGGCGCAGCGGGCCGGGCCCCCGGGCGGAAGGTTTTTTCCCCGCGCTCGACGCGAGCGCTATGCTTTTGGGCCTGTGGCTGACCGGGTGTTCGACGACGACCGTCCAACGGTCGATCTAGGCCCGCGGCCCTCCGACGAGGAACCGCCGGAGGCCGTGGACGTCGGCGAGCTCACGGCCGAAGGGCCGCCGCCCGCGGAGTCGGTCCACGCCCAGCCCACCCAGCAGCTGCCGCCGCGCAAGCGGCCGTCGTCCACGTCGATGTCGCGCGGGGCGCTGTCGGACTCGCGGACCACGATCTCGCCCGTCGAGGCGATGCGGCTCGACGAGGTCGAGCGCACGCGCGTGTTCGCGAGGATCGCGCTGGCGCTGTGCGCGGGCGGCATCCTGGTCGCGCTGCTGTCCAGCGGAGACCTGATCGCGCAGCGCGTGGTGGTCGCCGGCTCGGCGATCGCGGCGGCCGGGGCGTTGTGGATCCTGCGCGCGATCCGCGATCAGGACTATCAGCAGCACAAGGTCGTCGTGCCGGCGCTGATGGTCGCGTTCGGTGCGATGTCGGGCGTCTACTACTGGGGCACTGCCTCGCCGATCACCGCGATGGTCGTGTACGGCATCTACTTCTTCAGCCTCGGCGCGAACAAGCGCGTGACGCTCGGGATGTGGCTGGTCGTATCGCTGATCCACGGCGCGTTCGGCGCGGCGATCATCACCGGCGTCATCGTCGATCGTGGCGTCATCAGCATGCAGGGGCTGAAGACGCTCGATCAGATCTCGGTCATCGCGATCGTCGAGTTCCTCTACTTCGCGGCGTACCTCACCGCGCGCATGAGTCAGAAGGTGACGTTCGATGCCATGCACAAGCTCGAGCAGGCGGTGCGTGGGGTCGCGCAGCGCGAGGCGCTGCTCGCCGAGGCGCGCGCCGAGCTCGATCGCGCGCTCAAGGTCGGCGGGCCCGGCCGGTTCACCGAGCAGGTCGTGGGCTCGTTCCGGCTCGGCATCCTGATCGGCCGCGGCGGCATGGGCGAGGTCTACGAGGCGCACGGCGTGAAGGACAAGCGCGAGGCGGCGGTCAAGCTGCTGCACCCGGGCACGCTCGCCGATCCGACGAGCGTCGCGCGGTTCATGCGCGAGGCGCAGACGGCGTCGAAGCTCGACTGTCCCTACGTGGTGCGCGTGCTCGAGGTCGGCACCACCGCCGGCGAGATCCCGTTCCTCGCGATGGAGCGCCTGCGCGGCCACGATCTCGCCCATCAGCTGCGCCGCCAGCGCCGCCTGCAGCTCGCGGTGGCCAACGCGGTCGCGGGGCAGGTCGCCGTCGGGCTCGAGGCGGCGCGCGCGGCCGGCATCGTTCATCGCGATCTCAAGCCGCACAACTTGTTCTCCTCGGAGGAGGGTGGGGCGCGGCGGTGGAAGATCCTCGACTTCGGTGTCAGCAAGTCCGGAGGCTCGGGCACGCTCACGCAAGGCCACGTGATCGGCACGCCCGCGTACATGGCGCCCGAGCAAGCGCGCGGCGAGGACGTCGACCATCGCGCCGACGTGTACTCGCTCGCCGCGATCCTGTTCCGCGCTGTCACCGGTCACCCGGCGTTCACGGGCAAGGATGTACCGACGACGCTCTACGACGTCGTCTATCGGGTGCCGACGCAGCCGACGCTGCTCGCCGAGTTACCGGCGGACGTCGATCGCGTGCTCGCGCTCGGGCTCGCGAAAGATCCGAAGGATCGGTTCGCGACAGCGCTCGAGCTCGCCGAGTGGTTCGCGCTCGCGATCGAGAGCAGCCTCACGCCTGCGCAGCGGCAGCGCGCGGACGAGGTGATCGCGCGCCAGCCGTGGGGCACTCGATCGTAACGAGGTAATCGACATTGCTCCCGCACAGTGGTACCTGTGGATAAAGCGACTCGGCATGCAGCGTTCGCGGGTCTTGATCCTCTGGAACCAGGTCGACGATGACGTGTACACGCACTATCGTCGCGAGGATCGTCGCACCGTCGATTGGGATCCGTCGCTGACCGTCGAGCCGTGGGAGACCGTCGAGGAGGAGATGGAGCTGATCAAGCGCTCCGTCGAGACCGCGGGCCATGAGGTCTCGATGGTCAACATCCGCGACAGCTTCGACACGATGCTCGATGCGATCCGCGGCGTCCAGCCCGACGTCATCGTCAACCTCGTCGAGTTCTTCCGAGACGACGCGGAGCTCGAGCACGACGTGCCCGCGCTCTACGAGCTGCTCGGCATCGAGTACACGGGCAACCGCCCGCTGCAGCTCTCGCTGTGCCAGAAGAAGCCCCAGGCCAAGGCGCTGCTCATGGCGCACGGCGTGGCGGTGCCGCGCGGCGCGCTCGTCGACAGCGTCGAGCAGGCCCGCGCCCTCGAGCTCGCGTTCCCGCTGATCGTGAAGCCCGCGTATGACGACGCCTCGGGCGGCATCGACTCGGGCTCGGTCGTCCACAACCGCGAGGACCTCGTCACGCGCGTCCTCCGCGTGCTCGCCGAGCACAAGCAGGCCGCGCTCATCGAGGAGTACATCGACGGTCGCGAGATCCACTGCGCGATCCTCGGCGATGCGCCGCTGCCGCTCTACGAGATGCAGTTCAAGGGTGGCGTCGACGAGCACGGCAAGCCGCTGCCGCGCATCATCACCTATCGCGCCAAGTGGGACCCCTACAGCCGCGATCATCACGCGGTCACCGGCGTGTGCCCTGCACCCGACCTCTCACCCGAGATCGCGCAGCGTATCCAGGACACCGCGATGCGCGCCTACCGCGCCCTCGGCTGCCGCGACTACGCGCGCGTCGACATGCGCCTCGATCCGGACACCAACATCCCCTACATCCTCGAGGTCAATCCGAACCCGGACCTCGCGGAGAGCTGCGCGTTCCACATGAGCGCGGTCGCCAGCGGCCGCACCTACGCGCAGATGATCTGCGAGATCGTCGAGTTCGCGCTCGTTCGCAAGCGCGGCCCGCGCCGCGTGGTGACCGGCGTCGACACCCTGCTCAACGAGTACCGCGCCAAGAAGAAAGCGTAGGCGCTGCCTCGAAGCGCAGCGTGAACCGCACCGCGTCGCGCTCGATCGCCGCCTCCGTCACCCGCGTCTCGAACGCGCGTCCACCCACCGCGAGCCGCGTGGCGGCCGCGACCTGCTTGCTGCGATCCAGCGAGCCGACGAGGAAGTACTTCACCGCGGCCGCGGCCTCGATCACGGGATGCGCCGCCGATCGCTCGAGCGCGCGGTCGACCACCGTCGCCTCGAGCTGCTCGCCCTTCATCGCGAGCGCCGCCTGCGCGCCGACGCGAAAATACGAACAGCCACCGCGCTCCTGAAACAGGTAGACCTTGAACGGGTGCGCGCGATCCTCGGCGATGTAGTCGAACCGTGGCCGGTACTCACCATCCTCGCGCGGCGCGAGCCCGCGATCGTACCAGCGCGGCGCGTGGCCCTCGTCGATCGCCCAGTTCGCGAGCTCGGCGACCGCGCTCGCGGCCAGCTCCACACGCACCTCGCTCGCCTCCTCGCTCGCCACCAGCCCCGCACGCACCGGCAAGCTCGTCAGGATCTCGACCACCAGCGCCGCCTCCGCCGAACGGAGCTCGACGCGCTCGACCGGCACCTCGGGCAACCGCAAGCGCAGCCGCGTGAGCTCGCCGAGCTTCGGCAGCAGCGTGCGCTGGAGCGCCGCATACGTCCCCTTCGTCAGCTGCTCGGCGAGCTTGCCCGCCGCGAGCTCGAGCAGCGGCCGCGGCACCTTCCCCTTCGCCTTCGCGGGCAACCACCGCTCGATCACCGCGCCCACCGCCTGCCTCGCCTCCGCCCCCAGCGCGGGCTCGATCCCCACCACGTTCTCGGGCCCGAACCCGATGGACAGCTGCGCACCACCATCGACACGCTCGAGCACGGGCGCCACCTCCACCACCACGCGCATCGTCGCGACCTCGGCCTCCGCGTCGCGAACCTCGATCGC
>DATLHR010000466.1:0-5601 GCA_035539815.1 Kofleriaceae bacterium | reverse complement strand
TCGGGGAAGAACGCGCCGAGGAAGCGGCGGGCGATCAGATCGAACAGGCGTGCTTCGTCGCGATCGAGCGCGCCGAGGCGGATCGGGTTGCCCGTCGGGATGATCGCGTGGTGGTCGTGGACCTTGCTGACATCGACGTTGCGGCGGCTCGGCCGCGGCGGCGAGGCGACGAGCTGCTGCGCGAACGGCGCGTAGGGCTCCACCTGCGCCAGCGCGGCGAACGGCGCGGCGAGCTCGTCGGCGACCGCGCGCGACAGGTAGCGCGAGTCCGTGCGGGGATAGCTGACGATCTTGTGGCGCTCGTAGAGCGCTTGCGCGAGCTCGAGCGTGCGCGACGCGGTGAAGCCGAACCGGCGGTTCGCCGTGCGCTGCAGCGACGTCAGATCGAACAGCTGCGGGGCGGGCTCGCGCACGACGCGCGACCGCACGCGCTCGACGAACGCCTCGCCCGCGGCGGTGTCGCGCGCGACGATCGTGTCGGCGATCGTCACGGTCGCGATGCGGGCGGCGGTGCCGTGCCGCCACTGCGCCGAGAACGGCGTGCCGTCGGCGGTGGCGAGCTTCGCGGTGAGCTCCCAGTACGGCCGCGGCACGAACGCCGCGATCTCGCGCTCGCGCTCGACGAGCATCGCGAGGGTCGGCGTCTGGACGCGCCCGATCGAGTACAGCGCCTGATGCCCCGCCTCGCGTCCGCGCGCCGTGACCGCGCGCGTCGCGTTGAGGCCGACGAGCCAGTCGGCCTCGGAGCGAGAGCGCGCCGCATCGGCGAGCGCGTCGTAGTCGTGGCCCGGCCGCAGCGCCGCGAGCCCGCGGCGGATCGCGTCGTCGGTCAGCGACGAGATCCACAGCCGCCGGATCGGCAACCGGCTGCCCGCGTGCTGATAGACGTAGCGAAAGATCAGCTCGCCCTCGCGCCCGGCATCGCACGCGTTGATGACGTGCGTGAACCGGCGGTCGCGCAGCAGCTTGCTCACCGCACGCAGCTGCGCCATCGCATGGCGCGCCGGCCGCAGGCGGAACGCCTCGGGCAGCATCGGCAGCCGGTCGAGCCGCCACGCCTTCCACGCCGGGTCGTAGGCCGCCGGCTCCTCGAGCTCGACGAGGTGGCCGATGCACCAGGTGATCGCGTAGCGCGCGTCCTCGATCGAGGTCGCTCCGCGGCCGCCCGCGCCGCGCACGCCGAGCACGCGCGCGAGCTCGCGCGCGACGGACGGCTTCTCGGCGATCACCAGCTGCACGTTCCCCAGTGTACGCGCGGGGGCTGTCATCAAGGCGGCGGCGCCACGTACGCGGGCAGCGTCATGCAGACGCCGGGGCGCGGCTGACACGCGCCCATCACGCACGTTCCGCAGTCGCACTGCGCGTCGCGCCTGCACAGACGCACCACGCAGCCTCGGTCGCGAATGCAGTCTTGGTTCTGCGCGCAGCGGCCACCTTGCCAACACATGAGAGGCGGAGGTGGAGGCGTGGGCGGGGCGATGTCCTTGCAGCGACCGTCATCGCCGCACGCTCGACCTTCGCCACACGACGTCGCCGTGCAGCGTGGCTCGCAGTGCGTGCCGCTCGCGCCCGTGCAGCGGCACGCACCGGCGGGCATCTCGCCGCCGGGCTCGCAGATGCCATCATTCGGGCAGTCGCTGTCGCTCCTGCACTCGGTGCGCGGATCTTCACATGCACCGCACACCGCCACCTGCGTCGGAATGTTCAGCAGACAGTCATCGCCGGCGGCGCAGTCGTCCTTGCTGCGGCACAGCTTCGCCTGTTCCGGCCATGGCTCCGCTCCCTCGCAGTAGAGAGAGGGTGCATGACGAACCGTCTCTGGGCCGCGCCCGCACGTCGTGAGTAACGCGACGAACGCGAACCGCCACACGCGAGCAGTATAGACCCGCGCACGTCGTTTGCAGCCGCCTCGATCATGGCAGCCTCCAAGAACGTCGCGACCAAGCTGATCGAGTCACACCTCGTCGAGGGCACACTGACGGTCGGCGCCGAGATCGCGCTCCGCATCGATCAGACGCTCACGCAGGACGCGACCGGCACGCTCGTGATGCTCGAGCTCGAAGCGATGGGTCTCGAGCGCGTGCGAACGCAGCTGTCGGCGCAATACGTCGATCACAACCTCCTGCAGGAGGACTTCAAGAACGCCGACGATCACCTGTTCCTGCGCAGCGCGTGTCGTCGGTTCGGCGTCTGGTACAGCCCGCCGGGAAATGGCGTCAGCCATCCGCTGCACATGGAGCGGTTCGGCAAGCCTGGCGCGACGTTGCTCGGCTCCGACAGCCACACGTGCGCGGGCGGCGCGCTCGGCATGCTCGCGATCGGCGCGGGCGGCCTCGAGGTCGCGCTCGCGATGGCGGGCGAGCCGTTCCATACTCCGATGCCCGCGATCTGGGGCATCCGCCTCGACGGTGCGCTGCCTCCATGGGTGAGCGCGAAGGACGTCATCCTGGAGGTGCTGCGCCGGCACGGCGTCGCCGGCGGCATCGGTCGCATCGTCGAGTACTACGGGCCGGGGCTCGCCGCGTTGTCGGCGATGGATCGTCACGTGATCGCGAACATGGGCGCCGAGCTCGGCGTGACGACCACCGTGTTCCCCGCCGACGACGCGGTGCTCGCGTTCCTCCGCGCGCAGGAGCGCGAGGCCGACTTCACGCTGCTCGTCGCCGACCCCGGCGCGACCTACGACGTCCACGACACCATCGACCTGGCGACGCTCGAACCGCTGATCGCACTGCCGTCGAGCCCGGGCAACGTCGTGCCGGTCCGCGAGGTCGCCGGCCGCGAGATCTACCAGGCGTACGTCGGCTCGTCCGCGAACCCGGGCTATCGCGACTTCGCGATCGCGGCCGAGATCGTGAAGGGCCGCCACGTGCACGACCGCGTCTCGTTCGACGTCAATCCGACGTCGCGCCAGATCCTCGAGAACCTCACCGCCGACGGTCACACCAACGCGCTCCTGCACGCGGGCGCGCGCTTGCACCAGGCCGGTTGCAACGGGTGTATCGGCATGGGCCAGGCACCGGCGACGGACCGCATCAGCCTGCGCACCGTGCCTCGCAACTTCCCCGGCCGCTCGGGCACCCGTGAGGACCAGGTCTATCTCGTCTCGCCCGAGACCGCCGCCGCGTCGGCGCTGACCGGCGTGATCACCGATCCGCGCACCCTCGACATGACGTACCCGACGGTGCGCGAGCCCGAGCGCCCCCAGCTCGACCGCGAGATGCTGGTACCGCCGCTGCCGCTCGAGCAAGCGCGCCGCAGCCTGCTCGAGCGCGGGCCCAACATCCAGCCGCTGCCCACGTTCGATCCACTCCCCGACGCGCTCGATCTCCCCGTGCTGCTGCGCCTCGGCGACAACATCTCCACCGACGAGATCCTGCCCGCCGGCGCGCGCGTGCTGCCCTATCGCAGCAACATCGAGAAGATCAGCGAGTTCGCGTTCGACCCGATCGATGCCTCGTACCCGGCGCGCGCGAAGCAGACGCGCGACACGGGCCACCTGATCATCGCGGGCACCAACTACGGCCAGGGCTCGAGCCGCGAGCACGCCGCGCTCGCGCCGCGCTTCCTCGGCCTGCGCCTCGTGCTCGCGCTGCAGTTCGCGCGCATCCACCGCGCGAACCTCGTCAACTTCGGCGTCCTGCCGCTGCGGTTCGTCGACCCCGCCGACTACCAGCGCTTGCGCCAGGGCGACTTTCTCGCGATCGACGGCCTCCACGCGGCGCTGCGCCGGCCCGAGCCTCTCATCCTCGAGGACTACACCCGCGGCCTCGTCGTGCGCGCGACCCACGATCTCTCACCTCGCCAGATCGACGTGCTCCTCGCCGGAGGGCTGATCCCGGTCCTGCGTGATCGCCTTGGCCACGCTGCATGACCCTTCCTCGCAGGTGGCCGAGGACAGTTCGTTGCGAAATCACCAGTAGCTTCGGCCCTTTTCGTTCTTATGGTGCAGTCATGGACATCCAGATCCGGCACGACGACAACCTCCCCGGAGACATCAACGACCGCATGGTCCCGATCGTCGAGGACGTGCTCGAACGGTACAGGCATCAGATCACCACGCTCGAGGTTCATCTCGCCGACGAGAACGGGCCGAAGCGCGCCGACGGTGACATCCGGTGCACGATCGAAGCGCGCGTCGAGAACCGTCAGCCGACGGCGGTCACGGCGCGGGCGAACGACGTCTACACGGCGGTCAACGCCGCGGCCAAGAAGATGCTGCGGAAGCTCGATACGGAGCTCGGCAAGCTGCGCGATCAATCGGTCCGAGGGCCGGCGTAGCTGCAGCTGGACGGCGCGAGACGTGGACGGCTGGCACGCGTGGTCGTCAGATTGGCACGTCTCGCCACACCGTCCTTCCGCATGATGCGCGCCGTGACCTGGTCGCGGCGCGGCTTTCTGAAGGCTTCCTCGGTGGCGCTGTGCGCGCCCGCGATCGGGTGCGGTACGCCGACGACGATCGGACCGCGCAACATCATCCTCATCACCGGCGACGACCTCGGGTGGCGCGACCTGTCGGGATGCGGGAATCCGAACCTGTCGACGCCCAACCTCGATCGACTCGCGGCAGGCGGCGTCTCGTTTCGCCGCGCGTTCGACGTCACGTCGTCGTGCTCGTCGAGCCGCGCGACCTACGCCACCGGTCAGTACCCGCACACGCATGGCGTCGTCGGGCTCGTGCACCGCTTGCCCGAGGTGTCCTTGCCGGAGGGCACACCGACGCTCGCGTCGCATCTGCGCGCGGCCGGCCTGCGCACCGCGATCGAGGGCAAGTGGCACGTGGCGTTCCCGGCGACCCCGCAGGGCTACGGCTACGACGACGTCATGACGACGCTGATCACGCAGTGGATCCAGGACTCGGTGCAGACCGTCGAGTTCATCCAGCGCGCGGCCGGCGAGCGCTTCTACCTCGAGCTGAACTACATGAACCCGCACCGTGACGTGCGCGGGCAGTTCCGCCAGCACCCCGATCACCCGATCGATCCGGCGGCGATCCAGATCCCCGCGTACGCCCAGCTGCCCGACGTGCCCGGCGCGCGCGAGGAGCTCGCCGCGTACTACAGCCAGATCGAGCGGATGGATACGATGATCGGTGAGGTGCTCGCCGCGCTCGAGGACGAGGGCCTCCTCGACGACACGTTGATCACGTTCATCAGCGACAACGGCATGCCGTTCCCCGGCAACAAGCTCACGCTGCACGATCGCGGCACCGGCACGCCGCTGTTCTTCCACTGGCCGGCGGGCCTGCCCCAGAGCGTCGAGCGCGCCGACCTGGTGTCGTCGGTGGATCTGATGCCCACGCTGCTCGACCTCGTCGGCGTGACCATCCCGGCCGAGGTCCAGGGCGAGAGCCTCGTGCCGTTGCTCGTCGATCCGGAGGCGACGAGCGATCGCGCCGCGGTGTTCGCCGAGATGACGCGCCACGAGGACACGCCGTTCCCGATGCGCAGCGTGCGCACGGATCGCTTCCGCTACATCCGCAACTTCGACGACCAGCCCGTCCCGATGGAAGGCGACGGTCAGCCCTGGGTCCAGGAGGTGCTCGCGATGGATCTCGAGGGCTACCGGTGGACCGCGCCGCGCGTGCCCGAGGAGCTCTAC
>DATLHR010000465.1:0-11282 GCA_035539815.1 Kofleriaceae bacterium | reverse complement strand
CCGCCGAGCAGGACGACGTGATCGCGACGATCGGCATCGCGCCGACGCGCGCCGAGACCGGGTTCGGCTACCTCGAGCTCGGCGCGCCGACGTCGATCGACGGCGTGGTCGCACTCGAGCGCTTCGTCGAGAAGCCGGATGCGCAGACCGCCGCGCGGTACGTCGAGAGCGGGCGGTTCCTGTGGAACGCGGGCATGTTCTGCGCGACCGCGCAGCGGCTGTTGCGCGAGCTCGACGTGCAGCTGCCGGCGACGGGCGAGGCGGTGCGCGCGATCGCCGACGGCACGCGTCCCGCGGCCGAGGCGTACGCGTCGCTGCCGTCGATCTCGATCGATCACGGCGTGATGGAGCGCGCCGAGCGCGTGGTCACGGTGCCGGCGTCGGTCGGCTGGGACGACATCGGCTCGTGGGCGGCGGTGCCCGACGTGCGTGGCGTCGACGAGCAGCGCAACACGACCGAGGGCCCGGTGCTCGTGCTCGACGGCGGCGACAACGTCCTCTTGTCCGACGACGCGACGCTGATCGCCACCGTCGGCGTGTCGGGCCTCGTCGTGGTCAAGAGCGGCGACGCGATCCTCGTCATCCGGAAGGAGCACGCGCAGGACGTCCGCAAGATCGTGGAGGCCCTTTCCGCCCGCGGCCTCGCGCGCTACCTATAGCCAACACCACATGTTTCCGGCGCGCGCGTTCAGGGAGTACGACATCCGCGGGGTCGCGGAGCGCGACCTCGACGACGGCACGGTGCGGGCGATCGGGCTGGCGCTCGGCGCACGGGTGGCAGGAACGCACGGGCCGGTCGTGGTCGGGCGTGACTGCCGCCTCACCTCACCGCGCCTGTTCGCCGCGCTGACCGATGGGCTGCGCGCGCACGCCGACGTCATCGACATCGGCGTCGTCCCGACGCCGCTCCTCTACTTCGCCGCGCAGCACCTGTCGCCGGCGGCCGCCGTGATGATCACGGGCAGTCACAATCCGCCCGAGGACAACGGTTTCAAGCTGATGGTCGGCGGCACGACGCTGTACGGGGCGGCGATCACCGCCCTGCGCGACGAGGTCCGCGCCCTCGTGGACGAGCGTCCCCCGCATCCGGTGCGCGCGATGTCCTCGCGCGACGTGATCACGCCGTATCACGAGCGCGTGGTGCACGAGCTCCGGCTCGGCGCGCGCCGGATGAAGGTCGTCGTCGACGCGGGCAACGGCGCCGGCGGACCGACCGCGGCGTCGCTGTATCGCCGGCTCGGGTTCGACGTGGTGCCGCTGTACTGCGATCTCGATGGCCGGTTCCCTCATCACCATCCCGATCCGACGCAGCCCGAGAACCTCGCCGATCTGATCGCCACCGTGCGCCGCGAAGGCGCCGAGCTCGGCATCGCGCTCGACGGCGATGCGGATCGCGTCGGTGCGGTCGATGCCACCGGCCGCATCCTGTGGGGCGACCAGCTGATGATCCTCCTCGGCAAGGCCGTGCTCTCCGAGGTCCCAGGGGCCCGGTTCGTCGGCGAGGTGAAGTGCTCGCAGGCGATGTACGACGAGCTCGCGGCGGCCGGCGGCCAGGTCGAGATGTGGAAGGTCGGCCATTCGCTGATCAAGGCGCGCATGAAGGAGACCGGCGCGTTGCTCGCCGGCGAGATGTCGGGGCACATGTTCTTCGCGCATCGCTGGCTCGGCTTCGACGACGGCATCTATGCCGGCGCGCGCTTGCTCGAGCTGCTGTCGCGCTCGGACAAGAAGCTCGCGGAGCTCGCGGATCAGCTGCCCGTCATGATCAACACGCCCGAGCTGCGCATCGACGTCGACGACGAGACCAAGTTCGCCGTCGTCGCGCGCGTCACCCAGCGCCTGCGCGAGGACCCGCAGGTGCAAGGCGTCGTCGATATCGACGGCGTGCGCGCGAAGCTCGAGGGAGGCTGGGGGCTCGTGCGCGCCTCGAACACGCAACCGGCGCTGGTGATGCGCTGCGAGGCGCGCTCGCCCGAGCGCCTCGCCGAGATCAAGGCCGTGATCGATGCCCACCTCGAAGCAGCGAGGCGGGCATGAGCCTCGCGATCGGCGTCGACCTCGGCGGCACGAACCTTCGCTCGGCGATCGTGTCACCCGACACCCACGCGATCGGAGAGCACCACAAGGAGCGCGTCGGAGAGCCGCGCGATCCGGAGACGATCGTCGAGCGCGTCGCGGCGCACGTCGAGCGCCTCGCGCCCGGCAGCGAGCCGGTCTCCGTCGGCGTCGGCATCGCCGCGATGCTCGAGGATCGCCGCGGTGGCATCGCCAACTCACCGCATCTCCGGTGGCGAAACGTCCCGTTCGGCGACCTGCTCGCGAAGCGGCTCGGCCCGCGGTTCGCGGTCGGCGTATACAACGACGTCAACGCGATCGTGTGGGGCGAGGCGGTAGCCGGCTCCGCGCGCGGCAGCCGCGACGTGCTCGGCGTCTACGTCGGCACCGGCATCGGCGGCGGCCTGATCGCGGGCGGTCAGCTCGTCGAGGGCGCCTCCAACTGCGCGGGCGAGATCGGTCACGTCAAGGTTCGCTGGGACGACACGGCCGCGCTGTGCGCGTGCGGTCAGCGCGGCTGCGTCGAAGCCTACGTCGGCGGCAGCTTCGTCGAACGCCGGATCAGGGACGAGCTCACGGCCGGCGCCACGTCCACCGTCATCGCGCTGGCAGGCGGCATCGACAAGGTCAATCCCGGCCACGTCGACCAGGCGGCGGGGGCAGGCGATGACTGGGCGCTCCGTCTGTGGAGCGAGCTCGCGCCGCTGCTCGCGGTCGCGCTCGGCAATGCCGTGGCGCTGCTCAACCCCGAGCGGCTCGTGCTCGGCGGCGGCATGCTCGGCCGCGCACCCACGCTCTACAACCTCGTCGTCACCATGCTGCCGCTGGTCGCGCCCGTCGCCGCGATGGACGCGCTCGCGATCGTCCCCGCCACGCTCGAGGACGACGCCGGCCTCGTCGGCGCCGCCTCGCTCGCGGCGAGCGGCGTGTCGATCATTCGCTGAGGGCCGCCCCACGGGGGCAAACGAAAAACGGCGCCCACGAAGGGCGCCGTTCGAGGCCTCAGCGGCCGTTCTTGCGGGCGGGAACTAGTTAGTTCTGCGCCGGGAACGTCGCCGTCGTCGTCTCGACCTTGATGCCGAGCGAGAGCGCGTTCACGCCGTCGATCTTGACGTCCGGGGCGAGCAGGCTCTGGATGAGCGTGTTGCCCTTGATCTCGTCGACGGAGACCGCGCAGTCCTTCGGGTCCGCGTCGAACAGCTGGAGGATGGTCTCACCCGTCGAGCCCGACGCGCAGCCGCAGCCCGGGGGGCTGCTGAGCATCGTGCAGTCCTCGGCGATGAGCGGCGTGATCTGCTGCTGGATCGCCGGCATGACCTTGGTGTTGAGGTCCTCCTCGGTGAGGGCGCCGGCGAGGATCAGGCTGGTGATGCCGGTGGCCGAGATGCCGGTGGCCTCGGCGCGCGCGCCGATGAGGTTGAGCGTGAGGGCCTCGGTGGTGCCGAGCGCGATCTGCAGCGTGAGCTCGCCGGGGCCGCCGGTGAACTTGCCGCCGGCGATCGCGCCGGTGACGGCGTCGTTGTCGGGCTGGCCGGCCGCGAGCGTGAAGTTGCCCGAGCCGGTCAGGTGATGGCCGCAGCCGGTCATCGTCGTCTCGTCCCACATCTCGTCCACGTTGCACGGCGCCGGCGTCGCGGTCGCGTCGTCGCCGAGCATGACCTTCAGGCCGGCGGCCTTCGTGCTCTCGAAGCTGGAGGTCTGGAAGTCGACGAGCAGGATGATGCTGCCCGTGGCGACGGCCTCGTCGATCGTGCCCTGCACGTCGAAGCCGAACTGCGGCGAGGCCAGCGTGCTGAGGACCATGCCGAGCTGGTTGTCCTTCACGCCATCGCGCGTGCCGTCGGGCGAGCCGAGGTCGATCGAGAAGTCGCGGGCCTCGGTGTTCGACTTGGGCACGTACGCCTTCTTGGCGACCTGCTGGTAGTGCTCGCCTTCCGGCGTGACGGGGCCGGTGCCACCATCGCCGCCACAGGCAACGAGGGTGAGCGGGAGCGCGGCGGCGAACAGGAACGGACGAATCGATGCCATTGGTTTTCCCTCAGCTAGGTTCGAAGTAGGCGAAGTTCTATCCCAGAACCTCGAGGCGGCACAATAAGCGGAAACGGCCGGCGGACAACGTGATCGATGCCAAGCCGCAGTGCGTCGAACGTCAGGGCGTGACGCGCTCGAAGCGGACCTTCGCACCGGGTGTGATCTGATGCGCTTTGGCCCAGCCGCCGTTGACCTCGAGGACGTACAGCGAGGGGGCGCCGACGCTGCGCAGGGTCTCGGTGCGCGGCTCCGCACGCTCGACGATCCCGGCCACGGTCATGTTTTTCGTGATGAAGAGCATGTCGAGCGGGATGAGCGTGTTGCGCATGTAGAACGTGTGATCGCGCTCGTGACCCATCATGAACAGCATCCCGTCGTCGGGCGGGAGGTGCTCCCGGTACATGAGGCCGCGCTGGATCCGAGCTTCAGTTCGGACGACCTCGACGTTGACCGCGACTTCACCCGACGATGATGACAGGTAGACCTTGGGCGCGGCGGACGAGGTCGTGGGCGGCGACACGGGCGACACCGCGTCGTCACGTTGCTGCTTGGGAGCGGTGGAGCAGGCGGCGAACAGGCCGAGCAGCAGGAGACGACGCACGCCGGAACGCTACACGATCTACCTCCGCAACGCTCGCGCGTTGCTGCGCGACCCGGCTCAGCCGGGTCTTGCGATCAGCCGCCACAGCGCGACCGCCGCGTAGATCACGAGCGCGATGGTCGCCGCGAACGCGAGGAACGCCGCGCCGAGGGCCAGCCAGTCGCGCGCCGAGGCGCGGCCGCCGTGCGCCGCGCGGTCCGCGAGCAGCGCGAGGTTGCGCTTGTGCGCCTTCCAGCCGAGGTCGAACACGTCGCCGACGAACGGCACGGCGCCGACGATCGCGTCGATCGTGAGGTTCATCAGCATGCGCGTGATGACGACGGGCGACACGCGCCTGCGCAGCGCGTAGGCCACGGTGTAGAGGCCCATGCCCGCACCGATGAGGTCGCCGGCGCCGGGGACGACGAAGCCGAGGATCGGATCGACGAAGTAGTCGTCCATCACCCGCGAGAGCTTGCGGACGTGCTCGAGCTCCTTGTCGGGCGGCATGAACGAGTGTAGCCCGCGGGCGCGGAGGTACTATCAGCGCATGGCTTACGCCGTGGTGACCCGCGAGGTCGATGCCGAGTCGCCGTATCGCTCGGCGCTCGCGCCGCTCGGACTGGAGGTGATCGCGATGCCGGTGACCCGAACCGAGCCGCCGCGCGATGCGGGTGCGCTCGGGCGTGCGCTCGAGAGCGGCGGGTTCGGGGCGATCGTCGTCGCGAGCCCGCGGGCGGCGGCCGCGCTCGCGGCGGCGCGTGGTCATCACGAGCTCCCCGAGGTGTGGGCGGTCGGTCCGGCGACGCAGCGCGCGCTGGCCGCGGCCGGCATCGCGTCGCTCCAGCCGGCGGGCGCGCACGACGGCACGTCGCTGGCGCAGGCGATGATCGCGAGCCGCGACGTCGCCGGGCTGCGCGTGTTGTTCCCGCGCGCCGAGGACGGCCGTGAGGATGCGATGTCGATCCTCCGCGCGGCGAGCGCCGAGATCGTCGACGTCGTCGCGTATCGCACGGTGCCGACCGCGGCCGACGATCCCGCGATCGCGCGCGGGCGCGAGCTGCTCGAGGCGGGGCACGCGGCGGTGTGCCTCGTGTTCGCGCCCTCGCAGGCGAGCGCGCTCGATGCAGCGGTGGGGCCGCTCGGCAAGCTCGTGACGACGTTCGCGGCGATCGGAGACACGACGGGCGCCGTGCTGCGCGAGGCCGGGGTCGCGTGCGTCGTCGTGGCCGCGATGCCGACGCCCGAAGGCGTGGCGCAGGCCATCTCGTCGGTGTATCCACCGAGGTGATGAACTACCCCGACTATCGGCCGCGCCGGATGCGGCGCACCGAGGGCCTGCGCCGCATGGTGCGCGAGACCCGCCTGTCCGTCGACGACTTCGTCTATCCGCTGTTCGTGGTGCCCGGCTCGGGCATCGAGAAGCCGATCGGCTCCCTGCCGGGGCAGTTCAACTACTCCGTCGACAAGGCGACGGATGCGGCGTGTCGCGCCGCCGACCTCGGGATCCCGAGCGTGATCCTGTTCGGCGTGCCGGAGCGCAAGGACGCGGTCGGCTCCGATGCGTGGAAGGAGTCGGGCATCGTCCAGAAGGCGATCCGCTCGATCAAGCGTGCGCGCCCCGAGCTGGTGGTGCAGGCGGACGCCTGCTTTTGCGAGTACACCGACCACGGCCACTGCGGCGTGCTGCACGACGGCGAGCTCGACAACGACGCGTCGCTCGAGAACCTCGCACGCACGGTCGTGAGCTACGCGAAGGCGGGCGTCGACGTGGTCGCTCCCTCGGGCATGCTCGACGGCTTCGTCGGGGCGTGCCGCGAGAGCCTCGACGAGGACGGCTTCGATCAGGTCGCGATCATGGCGTATTCGGCCAAGTACGCCTCGGCGTACTACGGGCCGTTCCGCGACGCCGTCGAGAGTGCGCCGACGTCGGGAGATCGCCGAGGCCACCAGATGGATCCCGCGAACGTCGCCGAGGCGCTGCGCGAGGTCTCGATGGACGTCACCGAAGGTGCCGACATCGTGATGGTCAAGCCGGCGCTCGCGTACCTCGACGTGATCCGCGCCGTGTCCGACGAGATCAACATGCCGATCGCCGCCTACAACGTGAGCGGCGAGTACGCGATGATCGAGGCCGCCGCAGAGCGCGGCTGGATCGACAAGGAGCGCATCGTGCTCGAGACGCTCACCGGGATTCGCCGAGCGGGCGCCGACATCATCATCACGTATCACGCGCTGTACGCGGCCAAGCTGCTCGCCAAGGGGTAGCCTGTCGTCATGGCGCTTCAGTTCAAGTTCTGCGAGCTGTCGATCGTGACCGACCAGACGCTCGAGGAGTGTGTGAACGAGTGGGTCGGCCAGGGCTGGGAGCTCGAGGGCATCCGGTTCGTGATGAGCGATCATTCGAAGCGTCCCGCGATGGCGTTCGTCTCGTTCACGCGCGAAGCGCCGGCGCGAGTCGCCGATCACGAGCCGCCGCGCAAGCCGCGCCCGCTGGTCCGCCCGGAGCCGGAGTCCTCGAGTGTGATCACGGCGGTCAATCGCGACGACGTGGAATAGCGGTTCCTTGACAGCCCTTCGCGGCGCGTGCCAGAACCTCGAAGTCGTGGCACATGCAATCGTGATGCGGGTTGATCGATTGCCCCGGCGCCTGCGGGCCCGCGCGATCGCGATCCTCGCGACCGGCGCGATGCTGCTCGCGGGCCTGCTCGCGATGCGCCACGAGACGATGGTCGCCCACGTGCGCGACCATGCGAGCGGCGCGGTGCACCACGCGCACGAGCTCGCGGAGCATCACGCGCAGGAGCTCGACGGCGCGCCGTCACACGTGCACCGCAGCGACACACCGGTGCATGAAGAGCCAGGTGGCTGCCTGCTCCACCAGGGCGAGGTCTCGACGATCCTGCCGAGCGCACCGCCCACGGTCGCGCTGTCGCACGCATCGCTCGTCGCTCCGGTCGTGCTCGTCACGGTGATGCCGGTCGCGGAGGCGGTCTATCGCCTCGCGCCGAAGACGTCACCGCCCGCGCTCGCGCTCGCCTGATCGCACGCACCTCCGCTTCGAGTGGATGCACGCGCGCGCGATCAGGACGGTCGTCGTCCCAGCGCCCCGAGTGTCCGCACCAAGCGTCGTCACGGCTCATCGCCGTGGCGTGCTTCGGAGTCATCGTGAGTCGAGTCCTCGCCCTTGCTATCGCGTGCGTCTGCGTCGCGTCGGCTGCGTTCGCGCAACCGAAGGGGATGCCGCGGCCACCGCCACCTCCACCGACGACGCCGGAACCGACGTCGTCGCCCGCGACGTGTACCGGCACGCTCGACGGCCACGTCGTCGACGCAGCGACGCACGAGGCGATGCCCGGTGCGACGGTGAGCACGAACGGGCAGCCCGTCGGCATCACCGACGAGGCGGGGCGGTTCGCGCTGACCGGACTGTGTGACGGCGAGGTCACGCTGGCCATCGAGCGCCCCGATGCGGCGACCGCGACCAAGACGATCGCGGTGCCCGCGACGACATCGGTCGAGATCGAGATGTCGGTGCTCGGCAACGAGGTCATCGAGGTCGTCGGTAAGCCACCGCCCATCGATCTCCAATCGACCGCCGTGGTGTCGGGCGAGGCGCTCGAGCGCACGCGCGGCCGCGCCTTCTCGGACGCGCTCGCGGACGTCGCCGGGGTGACGCAGCTGCGGTCGTCGAGCGGCATGGCGAAGCCGATCGTGCGCGGGCAGTTCGGGCGGCGCTTGCTGATGCTCGTCGACGGCGTCCGGCACCGGTCGCAGGACTGGGGCCTCGATCACGCACCCGAGATCGATCCGTTCATCGCCGACTCGCTCACCGTCGTGCGCGGTGCGGCCGGTGTGCGCTACGGACCGGATGCGATCGGTGGCGCGGTGCTCGCGGATCCGCCGCCGCTGTTGCGCGAGCCGGGACATGCGGGCGAGCTGCACCTGATCGGCATGGGCGGCACGGGGTGGGGCGGGCTCGGCGGCAGCGTCGCGGGCCGGGTGCGCGGTGCGCCGGCGATGCTGCGCGGGTTCGCGTGGCAGCTCGAGGGCAGCTACAAGCGACTCGCCGCACCGTCGACGCCCGACTACCCGCTCGACAACACCGGCGTGCTCGAATGGAACGCCGGCGGGACCGCGGGCTATCGCTCGCGCGATGCCGAGTACACGCTGTCGTATCGGCACTACCAGGCGAAGCTCGGCGTGTGCAGCTGCCTGCGCATCGAGTCGCGCGACGACTTCCTCGCGCAGCTCGCGCGCGATCGTCCGCTCGGGGCCGAGCTGTACACCTCCGAGCTCGCGATCGAGCGGCCGTATCAGGCGCCCGCGCACGATCTCGCGCTCGGCCGCGCGCGCTGGCAGCTGCCGCGCGGTTCGCTGATCGCGACGTACGCGCTGCAGTACGACCACCGCCGCGAATACGACCTCGTGCGCGAGGCGACGACGGGGCCGCAGTTCGACTTCAAGCTGACGACGCACGACGCCGAGGTCGCGTTCCAGCACGACCCGATCCACCTCTCCGATCACTGGCACCTGCGCGGCTCGGCGGGCGTCGTCGGCACGGCCCAGGTGCATCACTACGCCGGGCTCCAGCTCGTTCCGGATCATCAGAGCTTCGGTGCGGGTGTGTTCGCGATCGAGCGGTTGATCGGGCACGACGTCGAGCTGGAGGCGGGCCTCCGCTACGACCTGCTGGTGCGCACGGCGGAGCTCGTGCGCCAGGACTTCCTGCGGCTCGTGCGCAGCGGTCAGCTCGCGATGGACGCGTGCGGCGACAGCTCCGGTGACCCGGTGGCGTGCGACTCGACGTTCCACACGATCTCGGCGTCGCTCGGTGGGCTGTATCGCTTCACGGATGCGCTGTCGGTCAAGCTCGAGGCGTCGACGGCGTCGCGGCCGCCGAACCCCGACGAGCAGTACCTGAACGGTACGTCGCCGACGTTTCCGGTGCTCGCCCTCGGGAAGCCGGATCTGCGGCCCGAGACGACCTACTCGACCTCGCTCACCGCGTCGTATCGCAGCGATCGCGTGAACGCCGAGCTCTCGGGGTTCGCGAACGTCATCGACGACTACATCTACTTCGCGCCGGCGATCGGTCCCGATGGGATGCCGATCTTCGACGTGCTGATCCGCGGCACGTTCCCGCGCTTCATCACGCGCCCGGTGGACGCGCTGTTCTACGGTGTCGATGGTGGCGTGTCCGCGTCACCGACCTCGTGGCTCGAGCTCGGCGCGCAGGTCTCCGCCGTGCGGGCGAAGAACACCGACGACGACACGTACCTCGCGTTCATCCCGCCCGATCAGGCGCGCGCGTCGGTGACCTACAAGCGCTCGTCGCTCGGTCCGCTACGCGGGAGCTACGCGCAGGTGAGCGGAACGTTCGTGCGCCGGCAGGGCCGGTTCGAGCTCGCCGCCGACTTCGCGCCGCCGCCGGACGGCTACGTCCTGCTCGGCGCGGAGCTCGGCACCGAGACGACCCTCGGTGCGCACGCGGTCAGGCTCGGGCTCCAGGGCTCGAACCTGACGAACGCGCGCTACCGCGACTACACCAGCCTGCTTCGCTATTTCGCCGACCAGCCAGGACTGCAGCTCCTGCTGCGCGTCGGCATCGACTTCAAGTGAAAGGGAAAGCTCATGCGTAGACTCTCGATGTTCATGCTCGTGTCGCTCGCCGCCTGCGGCGGTGACGACGGCGGCACCATCAACTCCGAGGAGGTCATCACCACGATGCGCCTCGAGCTCGTCCCGATGGGCGGCGGCTCGACGATCAACGCCGCGTGGGATGACCCCGACGGTGACGGTGGTGAGCCGCCGATGATCGACACCCTGCTCGTGAACTTCAACACGGCCTATGCCGTCACCGTGCGGTTCCAGAACGCGCTCGAGACCCCGCCCGAGGAGATCACCGACGAGGTGCGCGACGAGAGCGACGAGCACCAGGTGTTCTTCACGGGGACCGCGGTGAACGGGCCGGCGGCGGACAACCCGGGCGCGCCGCTGACTCACGCGTATACGGACATGGACGTGAACGGCTTGCCGATCGGGCTCGCGAACACGTTCACGAGCGGGGCGGGCGGCGACGGCCAGCTGACGGTCACGCTGCGCCACCTCCCACCGGTCAACGGCACGGCGGTGAAGACGGCCGACCTCGCGAGCGAGGTACGCGCGGGCGGCTTCGCGGAGATCGGCGGGGAGAACGACGCGAACGTCACCTTCGAGGTCGCCGTTCTCGTGCCGTAGGCGGTTCCCCATCTCCGTTGCTACAATCGGCGACGGTCGTGGAACACGTACGTATCACGGACTGCCCGGAGCACGAGCAGATCGACGCGTTTCTGGCCCGCACTCTCCGGCCGGAGCAGGCGGTCGCGCTCGAAGCGCACTTCGATCAATGCGACGAGTGCCGGCTCCTCGCGTTCGCGCTCGCGCCCGAAGAGGAGCCGCGGGCCGACGCGCTCCGGATCGGGCGCTACGTCGTGAAGCGCCAGCTCGGCGAGGGCGCGATGGGCATCGTGTACGCGGCGCGCGATCCGGCGCTCCGCCGTGACGTCGCGATCAAGCTGCTGCGCGGCGGCGCCTCGCCGGTTCGCGCCGACGCGGCCGTTCGGCTGAGGAGGGA
>DATLHR010000464.1:0-2702 GCA_035539815.1 Kofleriaceae bacterium | reverse complement strand
CGGCGGCACCGGTGGCACCGGTGGTAACGGTGGCGCCGGCGGCGTCGGCGCGGCGGGCGGAACCAGCGCGCAGTTCTGCGCGGGCTCGGCGGGACGCGGCGGCAATGGCGGAGACGGCGGCAACGGCGCCGGTGGTGGTGGTGGCTGTGGCGGTGGCAGCTTCGGCATCTTCACGAGCGGCATCGGCTCGCCGAACTACTGCACGAGCGGAAGCAACACGATCTCCGGCGGTGCCGGCGGCGCCGGCGGCGCCGGCGGTTATTCGCTGATCAACACGGGCGCGGGCGGCGCCACGGGAGGCCTGGGAACGTGCCAGTTCAACTGACCATGCGCCTGTGCACGCTCGCGCTGGTGGTGGCCGTCGGTGTGGCCGCACCTGCGCACGCGCAAGCGCCGGCTCCGCCCACGCAGGACGAGCTCGCCGCGGCGAAGAAGGCGTTCCAGGAGGGCCAGGCGCTGTTCGACGACGGCAAGCTCGAGGACGCCATCGTCAAGATGAAGGAGTCGTACCGCCTCTCGCGCAACGCGTACCTCCTCTACAACATCGGGCACACGTACGACCTGCTCGGCGACAAGGCGCTGGTGCTGTTCTACTACCAGAAGTTCCTCGCGGCGGGCCCGGCCGACGCGCCCATGCGCGACGCGGTGGAGAAGCGCGTCGCCGCGCTGCATGCCGAGAGCGTGGTCGCGGTGACGCCCGAGGGCGAGACCGCCGAGAACGACGCGGCCAAGCCCGCGCCGGCGGCCACGTTCGATGCCAAGGAGTTCGAGCACGAGACGATCGACACCGCACCTCCGGGCTGGCCGATCGACATCACCGCCGTCGTGCCCGCGGACGCCGCCGTCACGGTGAATCTATTTTATCGCGCGAGCGGCGACGACCGCTTCGTCACCAAGCCGATGACGTGGCGCAACTACGAGCTCGTCGCGCGCATCCCGGGCACCAAGGCGACCGGCAAGTGGGTCCAGTACTACCTCGAGGTCCGCGATCGCACGGACAAGCTGCTCGTCCGCTCGGGTAAGTCGACGAGCCCGAACCTCGTGACGATCGAACCGCGCGCGAAGAAGCGCTACTACGAGGACTACGTCGACGAGGGTGGAGAGGTCGTGGCGCCGGTTCCCATCCCCGGCGTCACGTACGCGGCCGATGGCACCGTCGCACCGCCCGAGGACACGTGGGCCAGCGCGAAGCGCGTCGCGAAGTGGGGGACCTCGGGTGCCGCGATCGCGCTGCTCGGCACGTCGCTGATCTCCTACAAGCTCGCCGGTGATCAGCACGACAAGCTGGTCGCCGACGCGAGCGACTGCGGGCTGCCGCCGTGTCGCGAGTGGGACGAGCCGTTCGGCGAGCGCGTGCAGACGCTCGGCAAGCGCTACGACACGGTCTACCGCGTGACGCTCGGGGTCGGCATCGCGGCCGCCGGCGTCGCCACGTACCTGTGGATCCGCGACCTGACCCACAAGCGCCAGGCGCCGCCTCCGGACGGCTCGACCGCGTGGATGATCGCACCGGCGGTCGGCGACCAGTTCGCCGGCGCCGCCGCAACGGCGGAGTTCTGATGCGCACCCTGCTCTTCCTCGCGCTGCTCACCGGCGCGTGCAGCGCCTACGACACCGACCTCGGCCCGACGCCGTACCTGTGCGGCCAGACCGATCCGGTGTGCCCCGAAGGCTATGCCTGCCAGGAGGACACCACGACCGGCGATCGGATCTGCGTCGGCGGTGACGGCCTCATGGCGGACTTCGACTGCGCGGACGACAGCGACGTCGAGCCGAACGACTTGCTCGGCGACGCGACCTCGACCGGACTCGACGGCACGAACACGTTCCGCCGCGAAGATCTCGCGATCTGCGCGGCCGGTGATCGGGATGTCTTCGCGATCACGATCGCGACGCAGGGCGAAGCGATCGAGCTCGTCACCGAGTTCCAGGCGAACGGGGCACCCCTCGTCGCCTCGATCCTCAACGCGGGCGGGATCCCGATCGCGACCGCGACGGCGGTCACCGGCGAGCGGACCGAGCTCCGAGCGATCGCGCGCGACCTCGCGCCCGGCCAGTACTACGCGCAGGTCGCCGCGGAGCCCGGAGCACGCCTGATGCTCAACAACTACACGCTGTCGCTCGCGGTCACCGGCCCCTGATACACTGCGCCGGCGTTGCTCTCAGCGCTCTACATCGCCCAGGTCGTCGTCGGCATCGCGATCCTCTACTGGGGCGCCGAGTGGCTGATCCGCGGCTCGGCCTCGATCGCGCGCGCGTTCGGCGTCAAGCCGCTCGTCGTCGGGCTCACCGTCGTCGCGTACGGCACGTCGGCGCCGGAGCTCGCGGTCGCGACCGAGACCGCGCTCACGCACCACCAGCCGATCGCCCTCGGCACCGTGATCGGATCGTGCGCCGCCAACATCTCGCTGATCCTCGGGCTCACCGCGCTGATCTCGCCGCCGACGATTGACGGTCGCTTGATCCGGCGCGAGGTCCCGATCCTGCTCGGCTCCGCGATCGCGGTGCCGCTGCTGCACCGCAACGGTCTGCTCTCCAAGCTCGAGGGAGGGATCCTGATCGGCAACGCGGTGCCGAGCGAGATCACGGTCAGGCCGAGCATGCGCTCGCCCATCTGCAGCTCCTGCGCGAGACCGCGCCCGCCGCGCACGAACATGTTCGAGCCGACGACGAGCAGCACGAGGCCGATCAGCGTCATCAGC
>DATLHR010000463.1:0-3545 GCA_035539815.1 Kofleriaceae bacterium | reverse complement strand
CCGCGCCGGGATTGCCAAACTCGCACCCGCCGATGTGCGCCAACTGCTGGACCGGCGGCTCGCCCGGCTCGCACCCTCCGCAGTGGAGGTCGTGCAGGCGGCCTCGGTCGTCGGGGCGGATGTGTCGCTGTCGACGCTCGGTTCTCTCTGCGATCTCCCGGCCGGCGAGGTGCTTGACGCCGTCTATCAAGCCATCGACGCGCTCATCCTCGTCGAGGACGAGACGCGCGTCGGCGTTGTCGCGTTCGAGCACGCGTTGCTACGGAACAGCGCGTACTTGTCGATTCCCGAGCCTGACCGCGAGGTCATCCACGCGCGTGTAGCGTCGGTGTTCCGGGCCGCAGGTGCCGACCGTGCGCCGCGGCGCGCGGCCGAGGTTGCACATCACTTGCTGCGATCCGGTCCGCACGCCGAGGGGGAACTCATTGTGGAGTTCGCTCGGCACGCGGGCGACGACGCCTTCGAGGAGCTGGCGTTCGACGATGCTGCGCACTGGTACGAGCGCGCGCTCGAACACTGCAGCCCTGACGCGGCGGTGGCGCGCCCGGCGGCCGAGCTGCTCTTGGCCCTGGGCCGCGCGTTCGAGGCGGATCGCGAGTTCGCGCGGGCGCACGACGCCTACGTACGGGGCGCACGCCTGAGCGGGCTCGATGACGCCGCATTGCGGGCCGATTTGGTCATCGCGGCGAGCGGCCCGTGGATCTCGCTTTCCGACGATCCCGAGCAGCGCGCCCGACTGCGGGCCTCGATAGCCGAGATCGGCGATCGAGATCCCGAGCGCCAGTTCCGCCTCACCATCGCGCTCGCGGCGAGCTTGTATCACGTCAATCCCGCGGCTCAGGCCGACCTGGCCGAGGAGGCGCTCGCGCGGGCGCGCGCGTTGGGTGGCGATGCTCGTCTCGCTCGGGCGCACATAAGTCGGCACCTCTCGCTCACGCACGAACCAACGGCATGCCGCGAGCGCTTGGCGACGGCCGAGACCGCCTTGCGGCACGCGTGTGCGAGTTCCGATCGTGCGCTCGAACTCGCTGTGCGCCGGGAGATGCTGTCCGACCTGTTGGAGTGCGGTCGGCGCGCCGCCTTCGATCGCGCGCTCGACGACTATGAACGAGCCGCGGCGGCGGCGTCGATGCCGCGCGACATGTACCGAACGATGGTGCTGCGCGCGACGCAAAAGATTCTCGACGGCGACTTGGCGGCCGGTGAGCAGTTCGCACGGGGGGCGAGTCTGCGCGGTCGCGCGCTCGGACTCGAGGCGGCCGGCGCGGAGTTCCTGCAGCAGTTCGTGGTGCGCTATCAGCAGGGTCGGCTCGCCGAGATCGTGCCGGCGCTGGGTGGGGCCGGACCAGTGATGGCGCAGAACCGCGCCGGCGGCGCGTTGGCCGCAGTTGCGTACGCAGTGACGCGCCAGCACGACGATGCCCGCCGCATGGCCCACTGGGTGCTCGGCGGCGGCACCCTGGCGCGCGACAGTTTTTGGCTCGGCGCGCACGCGATGCTCGCCGCCGCGGCAGTCGCGATCGCAGACGTCGACCTCGCGACCACGATTGCCGATGCGCTCACGCCGTCGGCCGATCAGGTCGTCGTGTTCGGATCGGGTGGCGCGGTGCTCGGCTCCGGACACCATTGGCTCGGCCAGCTCGCCCTCGTGCGCGGCGAGGTGGAGACCGCGATCGAGTACTTGGAGGCCGCGGACCGGGTCGCAGTCGAGATGCGGGCGCCCTACTGGATCGCCTGCGCGCGTCGCGCGCAGGGTGCGGCCCTGACCAAGCTCGGGCGTCCGGCCGACCGGGATCGGGCCGCGGCGTTGACGGCTGACGCCCTCACCATCGCCTCCCACCAGGGCTTTCAGACGCAGTAACTCGCCCGCGGCCTCGGGTTTGCTCCCGTTTTGCGGGCTCTGCGTAGACCCTGCACATGTTGCAGGGCGCAGAAGAGGTCGTCGACCGGTTCGTCCGGGCCATCGCCGATGATCCGGTCGTCGACGAAGACCTCGTTACGGCGTTCGTCGCCGTCGCATGGGCATTCTCGAAGCGGCACGGCATCGCGTACGACACCTGGATCGAGGTCGGCGTCCCCCGCGGCGTGCTCTGCCGGGCCCGGATCCGACGGGGGAGCGCGGCGACCTCCTGCATGCCGGTGGGGAGTCGATGCGCGTCACGCGCGCACCTCTGCGGCCGCGGCGCCTCATGACGGCGTAGACCGCAAGGCCGGGCGCGTCGAGGCGCCGGCTCATTATCGTGCACACGCCGATGGCTGGCACCTCCGACTCGCGCCTCCTTCCGCGCGTCGCGCGGCGACGCACGGTGGCGCGCGGCGGTTTGGCGCTCATCGCGGTCGTGAGCGCCGGGTTCGCGATCAATGCGGCCGTACGGTTGCCGTGTTACGACGTCTGCGGTGTCGACATCGCCCGCCTCTACGAGGAGCGCGGCATCGACCGCGCTCATCCGCCCTACTTCGAGCGCGATCTCGAGTATCCGCCGGTTATCGGACTCGAGATGTACGCGGTCACCTTTCTCTACGACGGCGGGCTCCGACTGAAGTTCTTACTCAGCGCTTTGGTACTCGGCGGGCTCGCAGTCCTGACGACGTGGGCGCTGTGGCAACGCTTCGCAAAGCGCACGTGGCGCTGGGCCCTCGCCCCGCCACTGTTGCTGCAAGGCTTGACCAACTGGGATCTCCTGTCGGTCGCACCGGCGACGATCGGTCTCCTGCAGTGGGATGCGGGCCGAGCATTCAGTGCGGGCGTGCTGCTCGGCATCGGCGCGGCCGCGAAGCTCGTGCCCGGCCTCTACGTTCCGCTCCTCGCGGTCGCGTGTATTCCGACCCGCATGTGGAAACGCGCGGGTGCCGTGCTCGGGGGTGCCGTGCTCGGCGCGGGCGTGTTCGCCATCCCGGTATACGCGTTGGCGCCCGACGCACTACGGCACTTCGTCGAGTTCCATCGCCATCGAGGGCCGATCAGCAGCACGCCGTGGTACTACCTGTTTCGCAACCTCCGGATGGAGCAGTGGCTCGCCGAGGAACGCATGGTGACGATCGTCAACATCGCATCACCGATCGTGTGCGGCCTCCTGTTCGTGCTGATCACACTGGCGACGATGCGCGGGCGTATCAATCCGATCGCTGCATGCGCGCTCGCCACGATCGCATTCATCCTCACCAACAAGATCTACTCGCCGCAGTACGACCTCTGGCTGGTGCCGTTCTTCGTCATGCTGCCGGTCCGCACGAAGCTCGTCGTGCACTTCTACGTCGCGAGCACGCTCGTGTGGTTCCTCAACGCGACCGAAGGCCACTTGTTCGGCCGGCCTGCGTCGCTCTACGTCCTCGCGGCGGGCGCGGCGTACCGGTTCGTTGTCGAATTGTTCTTGGCGCGCGACTTCGTGCGGGTCGGCGCGTCGCCTACGACGGCGACGTCAGCGCGCCGACAAACACCATCAGCCACCACAGCGTGCTGAGGCCGCCCGCGACGATGCCGAGGATCGCCCGGCCCCGTCCGATCAGATCCGGACGCTGTTTCAGCGTGTTGAGCGCGACGACGC
>DATLHR010000462.1:0-4322 GCA_035539815.1 Kofleriaceae bacterium | reverse complement strand
CCTCGCGGGGTGCCGTGATCGATCCACCCGGAGTGCCCTGGCGTGGGCGCTCCGGTAGGTCGCGCGGTCCGCATGGCACCTCGTCGGGCTTTCGGCCCCTCCCACGCCTTCGTGCCCGCACCACCCCGGAGCACCGCGGGGTTCGCTGCCGGCGGTTCAACCTGGTGGCGTCGGTGTTGTCCTTGCGTGGGCCGTCGTCGTTCACGCGCGCCGGCGCAGGACCTGCACCACCATGCCGCGGTACGGGGTGGCCTCGGCGACGGCGAGCCCGCAATGGACGGCGCGCTCGGCCAGCCAGCCCGGCTCGATGCGGAGCTTGGGGTAGCTGCTCACCTTCATCGTCGTGGTCTCGCCCTCGTGCTCGTGGAGCACGTCCCAGACCCGCTGGTGATCGTCGTCGATCGGCTCGAGGAACGCGGTCAGCGTCCGGCGGGCGTCGGCGTGCACCAGGACGAAGCGCGCGTCGGGCGCGAGCTCGCGGCGCGGGCGGTAGGCGAGCACCGCGACGCCGCCCGGCGTGAGGCCGCGGGCCAGCGCGGCGAGGAGCTCCTCGACCTCGGCGTGCGAGGCCAGGTGCGGCAAGGTATCGCCGACGCACAGAATGAGGTCCCAGGCCGCCGGCTGATCGCGGACCGCGGCGACCAGGTCGCCGTGGACGCACGCGACCGACGCGGCCTCGGCCAGCTCGGCGAGCTCGCCGAGCAGCGCGGCCGAGGTATCGACGGCGACCACGCGGTGGCCGGCGCGCGCCAGCGGGATCGCGGTCGCGCCGAACCCCGCGCCGAGGTCGAGGACGCGCCCTTGCCCGGCCGGCAGCGGCAGGGTGGCCAGCCAGCGCGCGCCCTCGGCGATCGCCGCGTCGGCGCCGCCCACGCTCCACGAGTAGACCGGCGCCAGGTGGTCGTCGTAGTGCGCGGTCACCGCGTTGCCGGCACCCGCCGGGCTGGATCGATCTGTCATGCCGTCTCCTTCACGGTCGGACTGCTCGAGCGCCGCGCTCGGAAGCCCGGGACGGTGCCACAGATCACCCGCGCGAGGTGAGCCGCGCGTGCTCGGAGCCTCAGGCCGCGAGGATCTCGACGCCGCCGTCGGTGATGGCCACCGTGTGCTCGAGGTGCGCCGCCAGGCTGCCGTCGGCGGTCACCACGGTCCAGTAGTCGTCGAGGACGCGCACAGCTCCCCCGCCAAGGGTGAACATCGGCTCGATCGCGATCGTCATCCCCGGCTTGAGCTTGCGGCCGGTGCTGGGCTTGCCGTAGTTCGGGACCGACGGATCCTCGTGCATACGACGGCCGATGCCGTGGCCGACGAAGTCGCGGACCACGCCGTGGCCGGTCGCGGCGGCGTGCTGCTCGATTGCCGCGCCGATGTCGCCGATGCGGTTACCCGGCACACACGCGCGCAGCGCCTGCGCCAGTGCCTCACGGGTCGCGTCGAGCAGCCCGCGCGCCGGCGTGCTGATGACGCCGATCGCCACCGTGCGCGTCGCGTCCGCGCACCAGCCGTCCTTGTAGCAGGCGAAGTCGATGCTGATCAGATCGCCCTCGCGCAGCACCCGGTTCTTTCGCGGAATCCCGTGCACCACCTCGCTGCCGATCGACGTGCACAGCACCGCGGGATACGCCGGCACGCCGCCCGGACGGTAGCCCGTGTAGGCGGAGACGGCCCCGCGCCGCGCCAGCGCGCGGGCCGCGATCTGATCGAGCTCGGCCGTGGTCGTGCCCGGCACGCACGCGGCCTCGACCTCGTCGAGCACGGCGCGTACGGCGTCGCCGGCCTTGCGCATGTGCGCCAGCTCGGCGTTGTTCTTGATGACGATACCCATCGCGGAAGCGTTGATCCGACCGAGCCGAGGCGCAAGCCTTGGATCGGTATTGCGGGCGACGCGCGGGACACCTAATCTAAGTTGGATCTCCGCGCCCGGTGGACGCTTCGGGAGAGCCTAGTGAAACAGCCGCAGGCAACCGATGTACAGATTGTGCAGGTGGTCGAGGGGGAGCAATCGCTGGGGAAGCTCCTCGACGGGCCAAACTACGCGAAGTACGGCAGGTTTGTGTTCGCGGCGCTGAGCGCACTTCCATGGATCGGTGGACTCATTGGTGCGTCGGCTGCGCTCCATGCGGAGAACGAGCAAGGCGAGATCAACCAGCTCATGCGTCGCTGGCTTGAGGAGCATCGGCAGAAGATCAACGAACTTGGTGCCGCGTTGTCGGCTATGCAGGAGCGACTCGAACAGATCGGCGAACCGATCGAAGCACGCGTGCAGAGCGAAGCCTACCTATCTTTGGTTCGCCAGGGCTTTCGCGTGTGGGACGAGGCCAGCACCGGCTCGAAGCGCGACTATGTTCGACGGACTCTCACGAACGCTGCCGCCACGAAGCTCTGCACCGACGACGTTGTGCGGATCTTCATCGATTGGATCGCCCGATACGACGAAACGCACTTTCGGGTGATGCGGGTACTGTTTCGGAGCCGCGGTGCAACGCGCGGCCGGATTTGGGACGAGATCGGCGGAGCCGATGTCCGCGAAGACTCAGCGGAGGCGGATCTGTTCAAGCTGTTGATCCATGACCTGAGCCTCGGACACGTACTGCGACAGATTCGAGCCACGAATGAGCAAGGTGCGTTTCTGGTTAAGCGCCGCTCTGGGCCCCGCGGTGCACGAAAGACGACACTAGAGTCCGCATTCGAGGACTCTAAGCCCTACGAATTGACTGCAATCGGTCAGCAATTCGTTACGTACGCCCTGAACGAAACGGTGCCACGCATCGCGTGACGACAGTGGATCGCGTCGAGGGTGTCGAAACCTCGTCAGAACAGCGACGCTAGAGTGCGGTACAGATGGTGCCGGCGACGCCTTATCGGTCGACGAGGTCGATCCATGGTCGGTTGGAGCTGGTGGCGTGTTTAGATGCGGTCCCGATGCTGGACATCCTCCGCAGGCTTGCGATCGACTGGGCGACGCCGCGGCGCCCGAGCGGGGGTGGGTTCGCGCTGCGCTGTTGGCTGGACGAGACGCCGGCGACGGGGGTGGTCGGCGTACCGATCCCCGCGGCGCTCGCCGAGTTCTGGCGCCAGGCACGAGGGGCGCGGCTGTTCGAGGACACGACCTATGGTCAGTGGGGGCTCATCCTGTTCGACCCCGGCGAGGCTGCACAGAACAGCGAGGAGCTCCAGCGCATCCGGTCGCGAGATGCGCGGCGCGGCGACCTGATCGTGGGGGAGTTCCGCGGCGACTCCGATCTCTTGCTGCTGCGATGTGATCCCGACGCGCCGGACTTCGGCAGTGTCATGGTCGCGCTGCCGATCGACCAGCGCGTCGACTGGCCGACGGTCGCGCCAGACCTGACGTCGTTCGTGCAGCGGTTCGCGGACAGCGAGGGCGACAAGTTCTGGGAGCGAGCGAGCTTCTGACGCTGCGCGGTCAGCTCGCGTAGGTCCGAGCCTGCGCCAGGAGCGCGGCGACGCCGGCGCGCCACGCCGCGGGCGGTGCGTCGGCGAGCGCTACCAGGCGCTCACCGACCGCGCGCAGCTGGCCTTGCCAGGGCATGCCGCGGTGCACGGGATCGGTCATGAAGCCGCGACCGTAGTTGCGGGCCAGGACGCGGCCTTCGTCATCGTCGCGGTGGCTCAGCTCCTCGAGGACCATGCGCACGTTGGGCCACGGCGGGGTCGGCGGGGTCGTCTCGTCGGTCGCGGTGGCGGCGGGCAGGTCCCACAGGCCGAGGAAGATCCAGCTCTGCGGCGTGACCACCCGGTAGACGAACTCGGCGCCGCATCCGTCGGCGATGCGCCAGGCCCAGGTCCAGACCTCCTGCTCGTCGTGCGTGTGGCCCTCGGCGGGAACGCCAGGCACCAGCTCCACGCACGCGTTCGCGGGGAGCGAGCGATTCTTCCACGCCGCCAGCAGCGAGTGGTTCGACAGCGCCCAGCTGCCCAGCACGCGCGTGCTCGCGACGACGCTGGGCCGCTCGTGCTCGTCTTGCCACCAGAACCGGTTGTCGGCCAGGTCGGCGCGGTAGTCGTGCTGCTCGGCGCCGAGCGCTCGCAGTCGCTTCACCAGCTGTTGCTGCCGAGCTGCCCATCGCGCGACGAGATCATCCATGACGCTACCGGTGCTCCGGCCACAGCAGGTGATAGGCGCGGTGGCTCAGGACGAGCTGGGCGTGCTCTTCGAGGTCGCCGCCGGAGTCGCGCAACACCGAGAAGTTGAAGTCGACGAGGGCGAGGGCGTCGGAGACGGTGGCGAGGAGCTCGTCGATGCGGACGGTGCCGGTGCGATCGGTGGCGATGGCGGACAGGCGGGCGCGGACCTCGTCGAA
>DATLHR010000461.1:0-6368 GCA_035539815.1 Kofleriaceae bacterium | reverse complement strand
GCCCGCGACCGTGCTGTTCCTCGCCCGCGAGTACGTGGCGCGCATCGTCGCGGCGATGCCTGAAATCAAGAGCTATCTCGAAGCGTTGGCCGAAGATCGGGAGATCGATAACCAGCTCGTGCTCGGCGAGGACGAAACTCCCGCCGACGAGCGGATCCTGATTTAGGGCCTATACTTCGCTTCATGGACGAGAACAAAAAGCGAGGGCTCGGGCGCCTGTGGTGGCTGCTCGTAGCGATCGCGATCGTGCTCATCTGGTGGTACTTCAAGCCCGAGCGCGATGCGGACGTCGCGGCGTCGCAGCTCGACGAGGACCGGCAGGCAGCGGTCACCGATCCCGACGACATTCTCGTCGACCTGAAGGACAACGCGTCGGCCGCGCAGGTCGCGGATCTCGAGGCCGACTACGGCATCGATCTCGTGCTCGTCTCCGATCCCGCCGCGAACCACCAGCTGTATCGCGCGCACGTCGATCCGGCGAAGCGCGATGCGCTGATCGCGGAGCTCTCCAAGCGCGCCGAGGTCGAGGTCGCGGAGCCCGATGCGTACTTCCAGCTCTCGCCCGGTGAGATGGCGCCGGTGATCACGCCCGAGCAGCCGCAGCACGAGGGCTTCCCGAACGACCCGCTGTACCCGAAGCAGTGGCACATGCGGCAGATCGGCATGCCCGAGGCGTGGAAGCTCGCCGACGGCAACGGCGTCATCGTCGCCGTCCTCGACACCGGCGTCGGCTACGAGGACTACAAGCAGTTCACGCTGCTGCCCGATCTCAAGGGCATCACGTTCGTGAAGCCGTACGACTTCGTCGCCAACACCAAGCACGCGAACGACGACCACGGCCACGGCTCGCACGTGACCGGCACGATCGCGCAGGTGACCAACAACGGCATCGGCGTCGCGGGCGTCGCGCGCAACGTGAAGATCATGCCGCTCAAGGTGCTCTCGGCGTCGGGCTCCGGCTCGGTCGCCGGCATCGCCGACGCGATCCGTTACGCCGCCGACAACGGCGCGAGCGTCATCAACATGAGCCTCGGCGGCGCGTTCCCCTCGAACGTCCTCAAGAAGGCCGTGAAGTACGCCTACGACAAGGGCGTCGTCGTCGTGTGCGCCGCCGGCAACGAGAGCCGCGGCCGCGTCGGCTATCCCGCCGCGTATCCGGGCGCCATCGCCGTCAGCGCGACGCGCGGCGACGAGGCGGTCACCTTCTACTCGAACTACGGCAAGGACATCGACATCGCGGCGCCCGGCGGCGACACCACCGATGGCCGCGGCAACCGCAATAA
Organism: Kofleriaceae bacterium; assembly: GCA_035539815.1. Classification (GTDB taxonomy): domain Bacteria; phylum Myxococcota_A; class Polyangia; order Haliangiales; family Haliangiaceae; genus JABFXX01. The sequence goes on along the minus strand of DATLHR010000461.1, from coordinate 5,085 downwards.
CCCCGATGGAGGCGTCCTCCAGAACACGATCGAGATCGGCAACCCGAAGAAAAACGACTACTACGCGTACATGGGGACGTCGATGGCGTCGCCGCACGCCGCGGGCGTGGCCGCGCTGATCGTCGGTGAGGGCGTCACCAAGCCCGCCGCCGTCGAGAAGATCATGCAGGACACCGCGCGCCGGCCGGCCAACCAGACCTACGTGCGTGACAAGTACGGCGCGGGCATCGTCGATGCGCCGGCCGCGATCAAGGCCGCGCGCGGCAAGGGCGGCGGCTGGCAGCTCGGCCTCGGCCTCGTCATGGCGGGCGCCGTCGCGGCCTCCGCGCGCCGCCGCGGCCTCGGCGTCAACCTCAGCGGCAAGGGAGCCCTCGGCTACCTCGCGGGCGTCGTCGTCGGCGCCTCGGGCCTGTTCTTCCTGCCGTACCTCGCGCCCTCGCTGTCGAGCGCGCCGGTCGTCGAGACCCTCACGCACGGCCTGCCGTCGTGGGACCTCTCGCTGCTCGGCCCGCTCGGCCACGGCAACGCGCTGTTCTTCAGCGCGCTCGCCCCGCTCGCGCTGCTCGCGATCGGCTACGGCGTGCCCAAGCTGCGCGCCCCGCTCGCGGGCCTGGCGGTCGGCGTCGCGGCGCACCTCGCGTTCTTCGCGGTCGCTCCGATGATGACGATCCACGTCCCGTCGGCGTTCGGCTTCGCGAGCGTGTGGCTCGGCCTCAACGCACTCGTCTGCCTGCTGCTCGCGCGTCTCGCGCTGCGCCGCTAGGCCTGCGAGGCCCTCGCTCGGAGCCATGCGCACCGAACGCGAGAAGATGATCGCCGGCGAGCTCTACGATGCCTTCGATCCCGAGCTCGTCGCGGCGCGCACCCGCGCGCATGACCTGTGTCATGCGCTGAACGCGACACGCGACGCGGATACCGATGCGGACGCGCGGCGGCAGCTGGTGCGCGAGCTGTTCGGCTCCGGCGGCGACACGGCGCTGATCCAGCCGCCCTTCTTCTGCGACTACGGCAGCAACATCGAGCTCGACGAGCGCGTGTACTTCAACTTCAACTGCGTCGTGCTCGACGTCTGCCGCGTGCGCATCGGCGCGTTCTCGATGTTCGGGCCGGGCGTGCAGATCCTGACGCCGCTGCATCCGCTCGACGCCGTGGAGCGCCGCGCGCGCGAGTACGGCAAGCCGATCGAGATCGGCGCCGACGTGTGGGTCGGCGGAGGCGCGCTCATCCTCGCCGGCGTGACGATCGGAGCGCGCTCGGTGATCGGCGCGGGCAGCGTGGTCACGCGTGACGTCCCGGAGGGCGTGCTCGCGGTCGGAAATCCGTGCCGCGTGATCCGAGCGATCGCGTAAAGATCGAGGGGATGGGGAAGAAGCCGGCGACGCCGCGGCACTTCCCTCGTGCGCTGAAGCAGCTCGAGCGCATCGCCGAGGAGCTCGGCGCCAGGTTCACCACCGGCGCGCCGAAGGCGCTCGCGCACGAGCTCGCCGCGATCCTAACCGTGTCCGCGCGGTCCGTGGACGCCGCGGCGCGCAAGCGCGCGCGCAGCTGGTAGGACGCACTCGACCGAAGTGGCGCGGAGTGGAAGCCGGCCTTCCTCGCCGCGATCCGCCGCGACAAGTCGCCGACCGACGCCGACCTCGCGACGATGACGCTGCTCGGCCAGCTGGAGCTCGCGAAGACCACGGACGCCAAGGGCGAGCGCCGTCGCGCCCAGGTGACGAGCGTCGCGCCGCTGCGCGCGCTGGCGCTGCTCGAGAAGCTCGACGTCAACTGCTTCGGGGGCGTGACCGACTGGCCGGTGCTCGCCGAGCTGCCTCGGCTGCGCGAGCTCGCCATCCACTTCGCGCTGTACGACGCCGCGCCGCTCGCGAAGCTCGTCGAGCTGAGGGCTCTCGATCTCGGCGAGAACGCGGTCCCGAACGTGACGGCGCTGCGCACGCTGGCGAAGCTGGAGCGGCTGGGGCTCGCCTCCAACAAGGTCACGTCGCTCGCCGGGATCGACGCCATGAGGTCGCTGCGCTGGCTGCACGTCGACTTCAACGACGAGCTGGCCGACCTCACGCCGCTCGCGAGCCACCCACGCCTCGAGGTCTTCGCGTGTTCGTACACGAAGGTGGCCGACCTGCGCCCGCTGCGCGGCCTGCCGGCGCTGCGCACGATCAACCTCCGCTACACCGACGTGCGCGACCTCACGCCGCTCGCGGGCTGTACCGCGCTCGAGACGGTGTCCTGCACGGCCACCCGCCAGACCCGCGGTCTGATGGCGCTCGCGTCGCTGCCGCGCCTCACAAAGCTCGTCCTTGGCGTCGAGGCGCGGCCGAGCGACGTCGCCGAGCTGCGCAAGCGGCGGCCCGACGTCGACGTCCGCTGACCGGGCCGCTCAGCTGGGCGGAGGCAACAGGCGATCGAGGTGCGCGTCGGCGGCGGCCCACGCGTCGAGCAGCGCGCCCGCGGCTGCGCGCGGATCGACCGACACGGCGACGATCGCGGGGCCGAGCTCGACGAGCCGAGCTCGGTCGGACGCGGAGCGGAGCGCATGCTCGAGCAGATCGAGCGCGTCGCGGGTGCGCCCCGCCTGCGCGAGCGCCACGATGACCGGGGCCACGGCCGCGCGCTCGTGCTCGAGCTGCGTGATCTCGATGGCGCGATCGAGGTCGCCGAGCGCGAGACACGTGATCGCCGCCGCCCGCCCGTCGACGACGGGATCCTCGGCGGTACCGAGCACGAGCGCCGTGAGCTCGCGCGCGCGCGCGAGGTCGCCACGGCGCGCGAACGCGGCAGCGGCCTCGAGGATCGCGGTGCCGGCGTCGCGGGCGGTCCAGCGGTCGGTCGCCGACGTCCAGGTCTGGATCGCGCGCTCGAGCGTGCCGTCCGCTTCCTCCGCGAGCCACTGCTCGTCGACGGCGAACGCCTCGAGGCGCCCGCCGTCGCGCACGCGCTCGAGCCGTGCACGCACGCGGTCACCGCAGGAGGCGATCGCGTCGCGCACGCGCTGCACGTCCGCGAACAGCTGGCGCACCTTGCCCGCGCGATCGGCGTGCCGGAACGTGGTCCAGAACACGTCGAGCTCCGCGCGCTCCACGTCGCCGCTCACCGAGAGGCCCACGCCGGAGCTCTCCCGCACGCGCTCGGCCTCGGCGGCTGCAAGCGTCGACGGCTCGCGCGACTGCGCGCCGAGCGTCGCGAGGAGCTCTTCGTCCCCGAGGAGGCGAGCCGCCACGATCGCAGCGTTGCGCGGAAACGGCGGATCCTCGAGGTAGACCGGTTGCGATCGCACGAGCGCGCGCTTGGCCGCTGCTTCCGAGGTCTCGCCACGCCGGGCAAGGATCACCCACAGCGCGGCATCGATCGCGAACGCGCACATCTCGTCGGAGCGCGTCCGCGTGGTGTCGGCGCGCACGCGCTGGACGTCCGCGAGCAGCGCGTCGTCGTCGGCGGTGCGCGCGATGTACCAGGCCAGGGCGGCCGCACCCGCGAAGTCCGGGCGCGCCTCGAGGACGCGGAGTCGCGCGATCTTGCGCAGCGCCGGCGCGTCGAGCGGGGCGACGAGCATCAGCTCCACCAGCTCGTCGTAGGCGCCGAAGGGAACGCGCGCGAACGCCTCGCGCCACAGCTCCGCAGAGCCGAGCAGCTCGGCGATGAAGCTCAGCCGCTGGACGGTCGCGGTCGGTCCCGTCCCCACCGAGGCGTGCGCCAATGCACGGGCGAGCTCCGTGAGTCCGAGCTCGACGGCAGCCTGGACCGCGCGCCGGTCGAGCGAGCGCGCGAAGTCTGCCGCGGATTGTGGTCCGAGCTCCTTCGTCCAGGTAACGAGCGCTACCTCCGGCGTCCACGCGGACGTGGCGCCGTCGGCGGGCCACGCGCGTCGCTGCCAGCGAACATCGCGCACAACGATCACATCGTCGTCCCACACGGGATGCAAGCCTTGCTCGCGCAACGCGGCGACGATCCGCTCGCCGATCGCGCGGTTCGCGTCGCGATCGTCGCTGATCGTGCCGTGGCACAGGGGAAGCTCGCCGGTCTCCACGGCCAGCTCCGCATCCTGGCGAGCATAGAAGACGTAGCCCTCGATCCGCGCTCCCATCGCCCGTGCGAGATGCACGTGCCCGTGCATCTCGCGGACGCCGCACGTGGTGCAGCACGCGAGATGTTGCCGCGCGCGGATCCCCACCTGGTCGAGCGCCGCGAAGGCGGCATCGAGCCGATCGCAGTCGGTCGTCGGCGGCCAGCTCGCCATCTGCTGCGCGCGCTCCCGCGATAGCTCGGCGATGAGGGGCCGCACGTCGGCCGCGGTCGTCGCGAACAGGGCCGCGGCCTCCTCGACGAGCCCGTGCTCGGGGTACCACCCGAGCGCGATCTGGGTCGCGAGATGACGCCGTAGATCGTCGGCCGTGGACGCGTAGCTCATCGGGTGATGATTGTATGCTGCCACCGTGGGCAGCCACCGGATCTCGATCGCGCGCACGCAGTACAAATTTTCCTGCGCGCACATGACGGTGTTCCCCGATGGGACGAAGGAACGCCTGCACGGGCACAACTACCAGGTCGCCGTCGCGCTCGAGGTCGAACGCATCGAGCTCGCGGAGATGATCCCGTTCGCGGCGCTCAAGGCCGCGCTCGCCGAACTGTGCGACGCGTGGAAGGAGCACGTGCTGCTCGCCGCGGCGAATCCGCGCTTCGAGCTCGTGCGCGACGCGGACGGCGAGCTCGAGTTCCGGCTGTGCGGCGACCGCTACGTGATGCCGCGCCGCGAGCGCTTCGACGGAGATGTTGTCGATCGGCAGCAACAGTGCGTCGCGGCGCACGTGGCCGAGCTGCTCGTCGGCAAGCTGCAAGCGGTGCTCGATCCGCGCAACGTCGTCGCGCTCGAAGCGACGATCGAAGAGTCGCCGGGGCAGGGGGCTTCGTGCACCCTGCGGCTCCGCTGATCGTCCGGGCCGGTTCTCGCGCTCACATACAGCAGCCTTCGTTGTCGCCGCAGCCCCAGTCCGGCCCCTCTTCGAACTTCGAGCACACGAGCGCTAGCGCCGATCAGGCGCTCGCGCGATCGCGCCCGCGGCCGCCGCGATCCCCGCGATCACCACC
>DATLHR010000460.1:0-10887 GCA_035539815.1 Kofleriaceae bacterium | reverse complement strand
GAGCGCGTCCTCGAACTTGAACTCGGCGATCTCGACGAGCTTGCGGATCTTCTCCGCGAACTGCATCGCGTTGTAGTGGTCGATCTCCGGCAGCACGATCGCGAACTCCTCGCCGCCGTAGCGCGCGAGCACGTCCTCGCGACGGATCCGCGTCTTCACCACGGAGGCCAGATGCTTGAGCACGTGGTCGCCCGCGAGGTGGCCGAAGCTGTCGTTGACACCCTTGAATCGATCGATGTCGAACATGATGAGCGACAGGTCGCGTCGATAACGCAGCGCGCGACCGATCTCGCGCTCGAGCGTCTCGACGAAGTAGCGGCGGTTGAACACCTGCGTGAGGCCATCGACCGTGGTGAGCCGGTAGATCTCCTCGTGATACGCGTTCTCGATGTTGTTGCCGCTGAGGAACTTGAAGATGCAGCGACCGACCTTGATGAAGTCGCCGTCGCGCAGCACGTACTCGTCGATCATCTCGTCGTTGACGTAGGTCCCGTTGGTCGACCCCATGTCGCGGAGCATGATCGCGTTGCCGGTATTGATGATCTTGCAGTGGTTGCGCGAGACGGCTTCCTGATCGATCTGGATGTCCGCCTTGGACGAGCGACCGATGATGATCTGCGGCCGGTTGAGGTTGAACTTCTTCCCCAGCTCGAGGCCGTAGATCACGACGAGGCAGGCCTCCTTCGCGACCGGTCGATCACTGATCTTCGAGATCGCAGTGACGACGGTCTTGTTGCGGCCGGTATCGCTCACTCCTCGACGATCGTAACAGAATTACAAGCCGGGGCGAAAATGGCCGCCCAGTTCAGGTCACCTTTCGGAGTCGGTGCACTCGAGCTTGTCGTCCGCTGCACGCCTGCACAGGAGCGCGTCGACGAGCTGGTACCCGCCGCGCGTGAACCGGTACGACTGCAACAGCAGCCTGCCGCCGTGTAGGTGCCAGTAGCCGCGGATATCTCGCATGTTGTCCTCGCCCTTGGCGGCGAGTGGCTCCAGCGCGGCCGCGGCGAACGTCCCGGCGTAGCGCGAGCACTCCGTCGACCCCGCCGGCGGTGGGCGGAACACGTTCCAGTAGCAGTTGTCGTCGCCCGAGCACATCGCGCGATCGACCACGACGTACTCGTCGACCCCATCGCCGTCGAGATCGCGGTCCCAGCGCTCGAGCTTGGGGGCCTTCCCGAGCACGCCGTCGACGCCGGGCTGCCCGCATGCACCGACCTGCACGCTCGGCACCGGCATCTCGCGCGGTGTGGTCGTGCGCGCCGGCTTGCTGCACGCGACGAGCCCGAGCGCGAAGACGGAGATCAGCGTGAGGCGCTTAGAGGACATACTTCGGATCGGGGCCGGGCATGCGCGACAGCTCATCCCGCTGCTGTTCGTAGCCCGGCCGGCCGAGCGCTGCAAAGGCGAGACGCTTGGCTTCTTCGACGCCGGGCTGGTCGAAGGGATCGACCCCGTACAGCGGACCCGCGTACGCGGTCGCCGCCTCGAGCAGCATCAACAGCTCGCCGACGGCCTCGGCCGAGACTCGCTCCAAGGTCAGCGTGCCGACCGGCCGCTTGCGGCGGACCAGCGACGACCGCGTGCCGCGCAGCTCCGCGTCGAGCAGCTCGCCCATGCCGCGTCCAGCGAGGTACCGATACTCGTCCTGGCTCTCCGCGAGCGCGCCACCGGGCATCACGATCTCCGTCGCACGCTGCTTCACGGTGAGGAACAGGTAGCTCTTGTCGTCGGGGCCCTCGGCGTAGAGCTGGAGCTGGCTGTGCTGATCCGTGGCGCCGCGCGCGGCGATCGGCGTCGGTCCGACGTTGACCACGTCACCGAGGGTGTCCTTCGCCTTGCCGAGGCTCTCGGCCCACAGCTGGCGGAACCAGTCCGCCGTGTCGTACAGCGCGTCGACGTACGACATCATCACGGTCATCGGCCGGCCGCGCACCATGTGATGGTGGTGCAGCAGCGCCGCCAGCATCAACGCCGGGTTGGTCGCGAGCTCCGCGTTCTTCACGCGATCTCGCATCCGCCGCGCGCCGTCGAGCAGACCCATCACGTCGAGACCCGCGAGTGCGGCGGGCAAGAGGCCGACCGGCGTGAGCACGCTGAACCGGCCCCCCACGGACGACGGGAGATCGAACGCGCGCACGCCGAGCGCGTTCGCGGTCGCGCGGAGCGCTCCCTTCGCGGGATCCGTGGTGCACACGAGGTGACGCTTCATGCGCTCGGGCCCGAGCTGGCGCTGCAGGCGATCCGCGACGACGAGCAGCTGCGCCGCGGTCTCCGCGGTCGCGCCCGACTTGGTGACGACGTTCCACAGCGTGCGCTCGAGCGGCAGCCGATCGAGCAGCGCCGCGAACGTCACGGGATCGATGTTGTCGGGGAAGAACAGCCGGCGCGGCATGCCCGCGCTGCGGGGGGCGAGGTGATCGAACGCGGGCGCGAGCGCCGAGTACAGCGCGCGCGGACCGAGGCTCGAGCCCCCGATGCCGAGCACGACGACCGTATCGATGTTCGGATCGACGTCGCGGGCGAAGTCCATGCACGCGCGCGCGGTGTCGCGATCATCCGGCAGATCGAAGAAGCCGATCTGTCCGCTCGCTCGCCGCGCGATCGTGAGCGCGAGCGCGCGCTTCGCCGCATCCGCGAGCGCCTCGATCGCTGTGGCGTCGGGGCCCGCATCGCCGATCCCCGAGGCCGTGAGCGCCGTCGCATCGAACACCACTTGGTTCTGGGAGGCCGCCATGGGGCGCAACCTACCAGAGAAAGAATCTTGTGCCTGCGCCGGGATGAGGCTACCTCTTGGGTCGATGCGACGCAGTTTCATCCTGCTCGCCGGCGCCGCGGTGGTCGCCGGCGGCGCCGCGATCATCGGTGGAGACGACAGCGCTCCCGCAGCATCACTCGGCGGCACGCCGCTGCTCGCGGGCGCTCCGGTCGCGACGACCGCGTCGGCGGCACCACCGAGCGAGGTCGCGCGGTTCACGGCGCTCGGCGACGATGACGACGCGAAGCCGGCGACGTCTGCAGCCCGGCGGGCGGCGAAAGCCCCACTCGGCTCGCTGATCGATCTCGACAAGATCGAGCGCATCGGTGACACGTACGAAGCGCCGCTCGCCGACGGGCGCCGCGCGCAGCTCACGCTCGATCCCGAGCTGCAGCCGCTCGCCGAGAAGCTGCTCAACGAATCGCGCGCCCCGCGCGGGGCGATCGTGGTGATGCATCCCGATGGGCGCGTGCTCGCCCTCGCCGGCCGCCGCACCGAGGAGCCGAAGGGCTCGCGCGAAGGCACGTTCGACTGGCGGCTCGCCACCGACGTGTGGGCGCCCGCCGCGTCGGTGTTCAAGATCGTCACCGCGAGCGCGCTCGTCGGTGCCGGCGTCGACGGCGACGACAAGGTCTGCTTCCACGGCGGCGTGCGCTCCGTCATGGAGAGCAACCTCGTCGATCACAAGCGCGACTCGCGCTGCGAGAGCCTCGCGTTCGGCCTCGCGCACTCGAACAACGCGATCCTCGGCAAGCTCGCCTATCAGAAGCTGCCGCCCGAGCAGCTCGATCGCATGGCGCGCACGCTCGGCCTCACGAGCGCCCTGCCCGGCAAGGAGCTCCCCGGCAACGCCGGCGAGATGGAGATCCCGACGACGCGCGACCTGGCGTACGCGAAGACCGCGGCGGGGTTTCAGGGCTCGCGCCTCTCCGCCGCCGGCGGGGCGCTGCTCGCGGCCACGATCGCCGACGGCGGCAACCAGCCGGTGCCGCACCTGATCGCCTCGATCGACGGCACGCCCGTCCCCACGCCCAAGCCGCGGCGCGCGATCTCCGAGGCGATGGCCCGCGAGGTCGCCGAGATGATGGTCGGCACCTGCGACTCGGGCAGCGCCGCGAAGATCTTCAACAAGGGCTCGCGCACCTACAAGGTCGCCGGCAAGACCGGCACGCTGTCCCGTACCGAGCCGTTCTTCATGGAGCACTCGTGGTTCGTCGGGTTCGCGCCGGTGGATCGCCCGGAAGTGATCGTGTCCGTGCTGCTTGGCAATCCCGAGAGCTGGCACCTGCGCGGTCACGAGGCGGCGAAGCGCCTGATCGAACGTGCGCTGCGTAACAAACGCGCCAAGAGCTAGCGGGTCGAGCAGTTTGCCCTCGTGATAGAATTGATCCGTCCGCCTGATCGTCCGACAGGCTGACGTCCGGGGAGAACAGACGATGACCAGGCTCTCGCAGATCGCGGCCACCGCCGCAACGCTCGCCGTGTGTGCGGTGCCCGCACTGGCTCAGCAGGCCGACCTCGCCGCCAGGCTCAACGAGGAAGGCAAGACGCTCATGTACGCGCAGAAGTACGCCGAGGCGAGCGCGAAGTTCCGCGACGCCGTGGCCCGCGTGCCCGAGCCCAAGTACTTCTTCAACCTCTGCACGTCGCTGTTCCAGGAGGGCAAGTTCGGCGAGGCGATGACGGCGTGCAACGCCGTGGAGAAGAACAACCCGACGCCGGAGCTGCAGACCAAGGCGCAGAAGCTGATCGGTCGCATCGAGACCGAGGCGAAGGCCCAGGGCGTCGTGCTGCAGCCCGAGGGTGGCGGCGGCGGGGACACCAACGTGCCCCCGCCCGACGGCCCCCCGCCCGACCCGAACAACCCGAACGTCGGCCCGACGCAGTCACCGCCCGGATCGACGGCGGTCGGTCGCCCGCCGACGCAGGGCCTGTTCACCGGCACCACCGCCGACAACAAGTACACGTGGACGCTCGGCGTCGATCTCTATGGTGGTGGCGGCAAGATCGGCCAGCCGGACTACTACGGCTCCGCGTCCGCCGGCCTCCGCCTCAAGGGCGACTACCTCATCAACCCCGCGGCGCGGTTCGGTGCCCAGGCCTACTTCCAGCTCACGCACTTCGGTCAGGGCGAGATGCAGGGCAGCGACGTGCTCACGCTCGACGTCATGGACCTCGGCCTCGCGGCGTACAAGCACTTCTGCGTGAAGGAGCGCCTGTGCCTGACGCCGCTCGCCGGCCTGCAGATCGCCATGATGAGCCCGGCCGGCGATAGCATCGGCGACAGCCAGGTCTTCAACTACACCGCGCTCGGCGCGCGCCTCGAGCTCGGGGCGCAGTACGCGTTCGGTAGCCGGTTCGAGCACGTGCTCGGCATCGCCGTCGGGACCAACGCCTATACGGGCGTGTTCTCCGAGTCGATGGATGCGTTCGGCACCGCCGAGCAGTGGGGCCTCGACAAGGGCGGCGCGGCTGGCTACCTCTCGCTCGGCTACACGTACCGGTTCAACACGCCGCTGGGATCGTCGCCGTTCGTGACCCTCGAGTAGCGGTCGCGCGGTGCACCGAAGCGGCTCCCCACCACCTCGGAGGGAGCCGTTTTTTTTTAATTTTTGCGAAGCATGTTTTGCTGCCGCGGGGCGTCATGCCCCGGATGGAATCGGGTATGGTCGGCACGCTTCAATCAGTACCGTTACCGAGGGAGATCTCCATGGCCGAGAAACTCACCGCCAAGCTGACCCTACCCGGCGGCAAGGAAGCCACCTTGCCCGTCGTCGTGGGCACCGAGAACGAGCACGCCGTCGACATCCGCTCGCTGCGCGCAGATACCGGTTACATCACGCTCGACTCGGGGTTCATGAACACCGGTTCGACGACGAGCGCGATCACGTACCTCGATGGGGAGGAAGGCATCCTCCGCTACCGCGGCTATCCCATCGAAGATCTTGCTGAAAAGAGCAACTTCGTCGAGACCAGCTACCTCCTCATCAACGGCAAGCTGCCGAACCAGACCGAGCGCACCGCCTTCTCGACGGCGCTCACCCGGCACAGCCTGATCCACGAGGACATGCACCAGTTCTTCGCCGGATACCCGCCGACCAGCCACCCGATGGCGGTGCTGTCGGCGATGGTGACGTCGATGTCGGCCTACTACCCCGACAGCCTCGATCGCAACTCGGCGGTCGATCTGCACATCACGCGGCTCCTGTCGAAGGTCCGTACCATCGCGGCGTTCGCCTACAAGAAGAGCATTGGCCAGCCGCTGATGTACCCGAAGAACTCGCTGCGCTACTGCGGCAACTTCCTCCACATGATGTTCGCGGTGCCGAGCGAGGAGTACGAGGTCTCGCCGCTCCTCGAGAAGGCCGTGAACCAGCTGCTCATCCTGCACGCCGACCACGAGCAGAACTGCTCGACGTCGACGGTGCGCATGGTGGGCAGCTCGGGCGCGAACCTCTACGCCTCGATCGCCGCCGGCATCCTCGCGCTGTGGGGCCCCCTGCACGGCGGCGCCAACCAGGCGGTCATCGAGATGCTCGAGGAGATCAAGCTCTCGGGCGGTGACTACAAGAAGTTCATCGATGACGTGAAGAACAAGCGCGACAACCGCCGCCTCATGGGCTTCGGTCACCGCGTGTACAAGAACTTCGACCCGCGCGCGAAGATCCTGAAGAAGATGTGCGACGAGGTCCTCGCGCACCTCGGCATCAAGGATCCGCTGCTCGACCTCGCCAAGGGCATGGAAGAGATCGCGCTCAAGGACGAGTACTTCATCTCGAAGAAGCTCTACCCGAACGTCGACTTCTACTCGGGCATCATCTACCGCGCGCTCGGCATCCCGACGAACATGTTCACCGTGATGTTCGCGCTCGGCCGCCTCCCCGGCTGGATCGCCCACTGGAAGGAGATGGTCGACGACCCGACGACGAAGATCGGTCGTCCGCGCCAGATCTACATCGGCGAGAGTGCGCGCAAGTACATCCCGATCGAGCAGCGCTAGCGCCCTCGCGCTCGCGTTGTTCGTGGTTGGCGGCTGCTCGAAAGACGAGCCGTCGGCCGGGGCTGGGTCCGCATCTGCGGGCTCGGGCTCGGCGGATCCGTGTCCGCCGGATACCGATGCGCACGTGCAGCAGGCGATGGACGCGACCGAGGTCTACTTCACGAAGCTCGTGGACACGATGAAGCCGTGGACCGCGGAGACGTCGTGCGAGGTGATCAAGGCCGCGCTCGAGCCGCGCGTGGCTGACGGCGATGTCTTCTTGAAGGTCATCGAGAGCTCGAAGTCGTGGTCGAAGAATCTGTCCGAGGCATGCCGCGACGCGCTCGACCAGAAGTGGGCCGGTGAGCGGGCGAAGCTGATGGAGCAGAAGTTCCGCGCGATCGTCGACGGTGGGCTCACGCACGTGAAGCGCTGTGAGGCGCACCCCGGCATGATGGACGTCGCGTCTCGCGCGATCCGGTTGATGAAGAAGCGTAAGTAGCTTCGCGATCCGCGCGGCATCGACACCGATGCAGATGCCGACGCCGCGAGCGTTCCCGTCCTATTGTTGCCGTCGAGAGTCGAGTTCACGCCGCGTGCGACCACCGGCAACCGCATGGCGCCCGAGAGGCGGACGTTCCTTCGGTCAGCCAATGCGCCCCGAAATGCTGCGGTCGCCGTCAAGGGCTCACGGCGTGGGGGCAGCCTTGTTCTCGTCGGTGTGCTTCGTCTTGGGATACTTGTCCGTATTCGCGCAGCGAATCAGCTTGTCGGGCGTGAGCTCGCCCTCGATCGCGAGCAGACAATCAATCATGCGCTCCTTGCCTGGGGCCTCCTTGATGTCCTGGTGGCACTTGGCGACCGCCTCCGCGCGCGGCTCCTTCTTGCCTTGCGCCTCCATGAGTGGCGCCATGCGGTCATAAAGCCGTTCGCACTTGTCCTTGCTACCGCCGCACGCCGTCAGCGCGGCGACCGTGATCACGAACATCGTCGCTTTGCTCATCGCGACCACTCTACGCGCTCGGCACGGGTCAGGGTGCGAGCAGTCGTGCCGCCTACGTCGATCTTAGCGATCAGCTGATCCCGCGCACGCCCCGCAGCACCTGGTCCGCACGCAACCGGCGGGCGAGCGCGTGCTCGAGTTGCGCGGCGATGGGTATCCCCGCGGTCGCTTCGAGGGCCGCGCGCCACGCTACCTCGTCGACGGCGAGCCGCTGCCCGACGTCACGTGGGCCGACTGGGACGCGCGAGGGCGCCTCCTCGTCGCGCTACGCGGCGGCGTCCTCGAGATCCGCGGCGAGCGAGGGCGGGTCCACGCGCGGTACGCGTTCGAGGACTTCACGCCGGATCCGCGCCCTGCCCCCGCGGCCGCCACCCGCTGGTGACGCCGCTGCCCCGCGCGTTAGAGTGCGCGCGCATGCGCTCCGTCTTGCTCGCCAGCTTCCTGCTCGCCGCCTGTGGCCCCGACGCGTCCTCCACTCTGCCCGATGCGCGCCGCGGTGACGCCGCGAGCGGTGACGCCGCGCCGGCCGACGCGCCGTCGAGCGGCTGCGACTACACCGAGCAAAGCGACACGACCAATGACGATGTCTCGGATCCGCCCGGCACGCCCGAGCAGACCGGACTGACCGCAGACGCGCGCTTCGTCGTATGCGGCAAGTTCGAGCACACGCACTTCGACGGCGACATCACGGCCGACATCGACGGCTTCGTGATCACGGTGTCGAACGAGACCGACGTGCTCGTGCGGCTATCGGGCGCGGGCGCCGAGGAGATCGAGTACGCGGGCGTCGATGTCTACAGCGGGCCGACGTTCAGCACGCTGGTCGGCAGCGCGACGTTCTACGGCGACCACGGCGTGGCCGCGCTCCACCTGCCCGCCGGCACCTACGAGCTCGCCCCGTTCGCGCTCAACTCGGCCGCGCTCACCGCCACCGTGCCGTACAAGCTCGACGTCAGCCTGGACACGCCCGCGACGCGCTGCCCCGAGGTGACGAGCGGCGGCTATCCCGAGACCAACGACGGCGCGGACAGCACCGGCAACGACGTCGTCACGATCCCGTCGGGCGCTCCGCCGGCGCTCACCGCGTCGGCGACGGACATGGCCGAGCCGACGGGGCTCACGCTCGAGCCCGGGAACACGCGGGTCACCGGCAGCGCGGCCGATGTCGCCACGACGGATCAGTACGAGGACAAGGACACGTTCGCGTTCTCGACCGGCGCGTCGACCAACGAGCTCGCGGTGCGCCTGACCTGGCCGGGCAGCGGCGCCGATCTCGATTATCTGGTGTTCGAGGCGGACAATCCGAGCCCGGTGTTCCGCGCGATCGCCATGGGGCCGGCCCCCGAGCTGCGCACGTTCTCCGTCAAGCCGAACACGAGCTACTGGCTGCTCGTCGGCGCCAAGACCGGCAGCACGGGCTTTCCGGTCACGTACACGGCCTCGCTGTGTAGCGCGATGTTTGCACCGTAGCCCCAACCTCGACCTCACCTGGACGCACAGCCATGCCGAGCAAGACCGAGAACGCCGTCGCCACCTACGCGCGCGCTGCTGCCGAGCGTGACCATGCCATCCGCGCACAGCTGCTCGAGGCGTGCTTCGCCGAGGACGGCCGCCTGGTCACGCGGTCGACCGTGCTGCGCGGCCGCGCGAGCATCGATGCGATGATCGCGCGCTCGCTCGCCGATCCGCAGTTCGTCGGCTTTCGCATGGCGAGCGCGGTCGACGCCGGTGCGACGTCGTTCCGCTACCGCACGATCGTGGAGCGCCGCGACGGCTCGACCGTCGAGTTCTTCGACGCCGGCGAGATCGACGCCGACGGGCGCATCACCACGCTCCTCGTGTTCACCGGCCCGCTCGCCGATCTCGTGGGCTGATCGCCTGGCGCGGCCGCCCCGAGTCCGTAGGATGCCCGCCATGTCTCGCACCTGTGTTGCCCTGGTCCTCGTGCTCGCCGCGTGCGGTGATGACGGCGCGTCCACCGATGCCGGCGTCGACGCGGATCGCGCCCGGACGGATCTCGTGCCCGCGATCGGATCGCCCGACACGCTCGACGTCGCGTGCTGGAACCTGCGCATGTTCCCTGGCGATGTCGAAGCCGGGACGCTGGTCGGCGACCTGATCGCATCGATGCAGCTCGATGTCGTCGCGGTCCAGGAGATCGAGAACAAGTCCGCATTCGAGGCGGCGATCGCCCGCCTCCCCGGCTGGCAGCTCGCGATGCCGGATGCCGCGGGCTCGGCGACCGGGGGCATCGCGCTCGCGTGGAACACCGAGGTCGTGCAGTCGATCTCGACGGACGTCATCGCGGACGCCCGGCTGATCCGGCCGATCGTGCGCGGTGTCTTCGAGGTGAACGCGCAGCAGTTCGCGCTCCACGCCGTGCACCTCAAGGCCGGCACGCAGGCCGCCGACGAGGCCGCGCGCATCGAGGCCGCGGCGGTCGTCGAGGGCGAGGTGCGCAGCATCGTCGACACGACGGCGGTGGATCGCGTGCTCGTGCTCGGCGACTTCAACGAAGACTTCGACGACCCGCGCGCCGACGAGATGTTCGCGGTGTTCACGGCGGATCGCTATGCGGTGATCTCGCGGTCCGTCGACGATGCCGGTGGCGTGACGTTCCTGCCCGCGAACGTGATGCTCGACCAGATGGTCGCGACCACGGCGCTCGCGCCAGCCGCGTCGACTCCGATCATTCCGCCGCTCGCGCAACAGCTGCCGGACTACCGCACGCGCGTCAGTGACCACGTTCCGCTCGTCGTGAAGCTCGCGCTGTAAGCTCAGCTACGGCCCAAAACCGTAGAGACCACCGCCCACACGCAGCGCGACTACGATCGTGTCATGCGCTTCGACCTCGGCACCGTCCTCATCATCACGGCGTTCGCGGCTGCGTTGTTCCTGCTGTTCGCGAAGAGCGACCGCCTGTTCCCGACGATCGCGGTCGTCGCCGCGGGCATCGAGCTGTTGCTCGCGACGCGAATCATGACGCTGTCCCTCTCGAAGTTCCGTGTCGACGTGATCCTGCCCGCGCTGCTGCTGATCGCGGGCGGCGTGAGCTGGGGTCGGGCGTCGGAGAAGGGCACGGTGACCGCCGCGACGGTGATCGCGTTCGTGGCGGCGCTCCAGCTCGTCCTCGCGCTGCGGCTGCTG
>DATLHR010000459.1:0-15470 GCA_035539815.1 Kofleriaceae bacterium | reverse complement strand
CCACCATCGCCACGGCCGTCGCGCTGCCCGAGCCGGCGTCGCTGCCCGCGGCGGGCGCCGCGCCCGTCGGCGCGCACTCGAACGGCGTGGTCTTGCCGGCGGCGAGATCGAGCTCGCGCTCGCAGTTGCCATTCGCGGTCTCGACCCGCACCTTGCGCTTGCCCGCGGTGACCGGAATGTCCTTGCCGTCGATGAAGTCGACCTTCGTGCCGTCGATGAACAGCTGGCCCGTCACGCCCTGGGGCAGCGCGACGCGCAGGCTCGCGATCGATGGCGGCGCGCTCGACGCGGGTTGCGGCTTGCCCTTGTCGAGCACGAAGAACTTCACGACGAGGAAGCCACCCAGCACGACCGCCGCGATCGCGACGCCGATCGCGATGTCACGACCGATCGACGACTTGCGACGCCCTTCGATCGCCGCGGTGACCTGCTCGATCGGCGACGCGGACGGCGCATGCTGGAAGCTCGGCTGCGACGCATACGAGGGCGCCTGCGCCATCGGGTGCTGCCCCGACGGGTGGCCGTAGCCCAGCTGCGGCTGCGAGGCATAGCCCTGCATCTGTGGCTGCGCCATGTGCGGCTGCGACGCCATGTGCGGCTGCGACGCCATGTGTGACTGCGACGGATACGGCTGCGAGGGCGGCTTCGGCGCGGCCGGATACCCACCCGAGGGCGGATAGGCAGCCGGTTGCTGCTGCGACACGCGGTACGCCGGGCCGTAGTTGCCTGCGAGCGGCGACACGGCGCCGAGCAGCGTCTTGTTGCTGTTCTGGCCCGGCCCCGGCAACGCGGGCGACGCCGCGGGCGTTCCGGCTGCGATCGCCGGCGGTGGTCCGAACGAGTCGGAGCGCCGCGAAGGCTGCGCCACCGTCGCGGCGGCCGGCCCCGAGAGCCCAGAGCCGTCGGCGCTCGCCATCATCGGCTGCGGCGCCTGCGGCCCCGTCGAGCGCGGCGGCGGACGCGGCGGCACGGTCTTCGGAGCCTCGACCTGCGGGCGCGCGGCCATCGGTGCCGGCATCGCCGGCTTGGGTGCCTGGTCGTGATCGCCGAAGATCTCCGTCGGCGCTTCCTCGCCGAAGTCGGTCGCATCTGCGTCGCGCGCACCCTTCGGGGCGGGGCCCACCGCCGCCTTCGCGGCGACCGCATTCTCGAGATCCGCGAAGTCGGGGCCACCGAGCTGCGTCGCATCCCCCTCGGGGGCGCCGGCCTCGCCGAGCGTCTCCACGACATCGAGCTTCGCGGCAGCCGCCGGTACCCCCGCGATCAGACCGTCGCGACCGACGCGCTTGTACTGCTCGAGCTGCGCGCGCTCCTTCTCGATCTCGCCCGCGAACACGTTCTTGAGCCACGCGGAGAGGGACTTCGCGGTGAACACGACGTCCTGGCTCATCAGGTACTGCTGGAGGTCCGCCAGCATCTCGCTGCACCACTGGTAGCGATCCTCCACGTCCTTCGCGAGCGCCTTCATGATCACGCGCTCGATCGACTCCGGGATGTTCGGGTTGATCGCGCGCGGGCTCTGCACGTCGACGTTGCGGACCTTCTCCAGCGTCGAGAAGTCCGTCTCGCCCTGGAACAACCGCTCGCCGGTCAGGCACTCGAACAGCATCGTGCCGAGCGCGAAGATGTCGCTGCGGCGATCGAGAGGGAGCCCGCGGACCTGTTCGGGCGACATGTAGCCGAACTTGCCCTTGAGCACGCCGGCCATCGTCCGCGAGTTGCGGCTCGTCGCCTTCGCGATGCCGAAGTCGATGACCTTGACCTCGCCCTCGTACGAGACCAGGACGTTCTGGGGCGAACAGTCGCGGTGCACGATCTCGAGCGGACGCCCGAGCGGATCGCGCTTGCGGTGCGCGTAGTCGAGCCCCTCGAGCACCTTGGCGATGACGAAGCACGCCATCGGCACCGGCATCTGCTGCTTGATCTTGCGCAGGCGGTTGCCGATCTGGAGCAGATCCTTGCCCCAGATGTATTCCATCGCGATGAAGTGCGAGCCGTCGATGCGGCCGAGCTCGAAGATCTGACAGATGTTCGCGTGCGCGAGCTGCCCGGCGATCTTCGCCTCATCGATGAACATCTTGATGAAGTCGCGGTCCTCGCCCATCGTGGGCAGGATCCGCTTGATCGCGATGATCTTCTCGAAGCCTTCAACGCCATAGCTCTTGGCTTTGAAGACCTCGGCCATCCCGCCGACGCTGATGCGGTCGAGCAGGAGGTACTTCCCAAATGGGACGGGCTGCCTCACTCCGAGCCGAATCGTAGCCGACTAGGTTTGCGGATCACAATGTTGAAGGGGCTTAGATACCGGGGCTAACCGACGACACATGGAGCGCTGCGCGCCTGTCCCGTGGTTGCGGGGCCAGGGCCTGCGGGCCCCAACCCTCAGAACTGCCCCGCAACGCCGATAAACCCGCTGTCGCGCGAGGTGGTGATGAACGGCTGGACCGCCCGCTCGCGTGTTCTGCGCTTGTACACCACCGCACCGTCGATCACACCGTAGGCGTAGGTGAGGATGAGGCCGACGCCCGACACCGCGTTGAGCGTGCGCATCGTCCCCGCCGAGGCGTAGTGATCGCCGCCGTCGTCGCACGTGAGCCCGCTGCCGCCGTTCATGCCCGTGGTGCGCGTACACCAACGCCGCAGCAGCAGGTAGCTCGTGCCGTGGGCGATCGCGAAGCCCGCGAGCAGGCCACCGACGACGAAGCCCTTCGTGCGCTGGCCGTTCTGGAACTGCCCGCCCGGCGGCAACAGGTTCAGCACCCAGTAGCGCTTGCCCTTCGGGCGGCGCGCGCGCAGCTCGGCGTTGTGCCGCGCCTTCACGTCGTTGAAGAAGATGACCGCTTCGGCGGGGTACAGCGACGGATCGAGCTGCGCGTCGAGATCGATGCGGAGGTACGCGAGGAAGTGACGCTCCGCTTGCTCGCGGCGGCCCTGGAAGAACGACGCGAGCCCGGCGAGCCGGTGCGCTTCGGCAAGATCGGCCTCGGCGAGCTGGCCGCCCAGCAGCGGATCGACGAGCTGCGAGACCGTGCCCCAGTCGCCTGCGGTCGCGGCGGCGTTGCCCGCGCGCAGGACCTCCGAGGGCGCCTGCAGCTGCACCGGCGTCTCCTCGGGCAACGTCGCGGGCGGCCCGGGTGGCGGCTCCACGGGCGCCGACTCCGACGGCTGCGCGGCGGCAGGCGTCGCCAGCAAGGCGAGGAACGCAAGCGCGACGAACGTCGCGCGCGCAGCAGCGCCGAAGGCGGTGCGTAGGTGAACGACCTGCCTCAGCGCCACGTGGCCACCTTGCGCGCGAAGTGCGGGCGCAGAATGTCGAGCACCTCGCGGGCGACGCGCGCCGCGACCGCGTCGAGCTGCATGCCGCGATCACCGACGACGCTGTCGGTGATCACGATGCGATCGAACACGAGGCCAGCCGCATCGGCCACGCGGACGCGGACGCGGGCACGCGCGAGCGGCACGGTCTTGCCGAGCACCTCGTAACCGAGCACCTCGAACGCCATGCCGAGATCCTGCCCGGTCGCCTTCACGGTGGTCGCGGCGTCGCGCTTGCTCAGCTTCGCGATCGGCGTCTCGACGGGCGTGCGCGAGCGTGCACCGAGGGCGTCGGTGACCGCGGCGGACAGCGCGGCGCGGAACACCTCCTGCGAGCGATCACGCGCGACGATCGCGACGAGCGTCGGCCGCGGCGCAGGCGCGACCGTCGACGGTGGCGTCGGCGTCGGGACCACGGTCGCCGGCGGCGGCGCCGGCTGCGCGAGCTCCGCGAGCCGCGTGCGCACGGCCGGCAGCACCTGCGCCGAGACCTCGGCCGCGGCCTTGTCGATGTTCGCGAGGCTCGGCGCGCTCGCCTGCAGCGTCGCGACGAGCACGCCATCGGCGCGGTTGCGCACGCGCACGCTGAGCACGACCGCGTCGTCCTTACCCGGGCCGGGACTCCGAAGGATCGTCCCGTCGACGATCAGCGTCGCCCGCTCGGGCACCGCCATCTTCGGACCGACGACGACGACATCGATGCCACCCGCGACCAGCGCGCGCGCGATCTCGCTGGCGACCGGCTGCCCGTAGATCTCGAGCCGCGGCGCCGCATCGAGCGGCAGCAGCGCGACCGCCTGGTCGCTCTCGGCGCGCGCGCGCATCGGCGCGACGACGACGAGCGTGGCGACGAGCAGCCTGGCGAGCATCGACGGCGATCCTACAGGGCGGGCTTGGGGACCGCGAGGGTGAAGGCCCCGCCCTGATCGGTCGCGCCTTCCGCGAGCGGGCGCGCGCGCTCGACGCCCTCGCACTGCGCGCACAGGACCTGGACCGAGGCGCCGACGAGCGGGTTGGGATTTCCCGTCACCCCGGCGACGCCGCTGACGTGCACGGCCTCGGGCAGCACGTACGTGCTCGTGAGGTTCGACGCGGTGACGTTGCGAACGACCAGCGGTGCTCCGTCGCCCGCCGGATCGGTGACCAGCAGATCGTAGGTGCCGCCGCTGGCGAGCTGCCCCGTGACCACGCCGGTCGCGCCGGCCACCAGGTAGCTCGACGACACGCCCGCGAGCGCGAGCGCCTCGCGCGGGACGAGCTCGAGGCGGGCACGCTCGACGCCCGCGCCGGCGTTCATGATGGTGGTGTCGATCGAGAGCATCGACGGCGCCGTCAGCTGCGCGGGGACCGCGGTGCTGAGATCGAGCGGCACGACGGCGAGGTCGGTCGGCGAGGCGGCGATCACACCGTCGAGCGGTGCCGCCGGCACGAGGGCCGAGGGCAGCGTGCCGCTCGCATTCGCCGTGGCCGCCACGCGAACGTGGCCCCGCGCGGGCGCACCTGCGATCGTGCCGGCCGTCGCGATCTCTCCGACCACGGTGACCTTGCCGCCGGCGAGCGGCGAGCCACCACGGCGCAGCTGCATTCCCGCGAGGTCGCGCAGCGCGAGCGTGCTCGCGTATCGCACGTCGATCGGCGCTTGCAGATCGAGTGAGGTCCGCAGCGACAGGCGCGGCAGGCCGCTCGCGAGCGGTGGCACGACCTCGATCGTCACGTCATCGCCGAACGCGGACACCTGCAGGCTGTAGCTGCCATCGGCGGCGGTCGTCGCGATCGTCGACGGTACCCCGTCGATCAGCGCCTTCACCTTCGCCCCCGCGAGTGCGGCGCCCGACGGATCGAGCACGGTCCCCGTGACCGCCTCTCCGCCATCCACCGCGAGCTCGCCGCTGCCGAACAGCGCCCAGCTCGTCTTGCGAGGAGCATACGGCCCGGTCGGAACGATCAGGATGTCGTGCGCGACCTTCGCGAGCCTCGCGCTGTACGTGCCGTCGGCGTCGGTGAACACCTCGACGGCCGCGTCCGGGTTCGCGACCGGCGAGAACCGCAGGTAGGCCGGCACGCCCGTCGCGCCGCTGCTCACCGTGCCCGTCAGGTTCGTGCCTGGATCGAGGTTGATCTCGCCGAGATCGAAGTCGGGGCTGTCGGGCACCTCGATGATCTGGTCGTACGGCGGCGCCGCGGTGCCGTCGAGAGGCGAGATGTGCAGCCGCACCAGGCGGCCGCTATCGCTCGCGCGCGCCGTCACCGACTCGAAGGCCGTACTGCAGGCATAGCCCGGAATCGCGACGTCGAGCGTCACGTCGTAGACCCCGGGCTGGTCGGCGATGAAGACGATCTCCGAGCGATCCGTGCGCGCGTCGTCGAAGGGAACGCTCGCCCCTCCGCGCGCGACCGTCCACGCATAGGTCCGTACGCCGGGGACCGAGCTCGTGTACGCGATCGCGCGCACCTCGGACTGCGGGCCCGCGATCGGGCTCGCAGGCGAGAACGCGATCCCGACGGTGCAGTCGGGCGGACCATCGGCACCATTGTCCCCACCACACGCCGCCACCGCGACGAGGAGCATCAGGATCGCCGCCTTCATCGGACCTCCACGCGCCACGACTGGCGCTGGATGCAGGTGGGCTTGGTCGCGATCGACGCGCACGACGGCTCGCTCTCGGGACACGGGATCGCGAGGTTGTTGCGATCGAAGACCTCGACGCGGAGGTCGAGCACCTCGCCCGGCGTGTAGGCCGCCGGATCGATCGCGACGCTATTGCCGACGGCGCCCACGAGCTCGACGTGCGAGCTTTGCCCGGGCCCCTGCAAGGACCAGCGGAACCGCGTCGTGCCGAGCACGGCATCGCCGCCGACCGGCGGATACACGTCGAGCTCGTCGACGACGACGGGCACGCGGAAGAGCGTCTCCTCGGTGATCGGCAGCGCGAGCCCGCCGGTCGGCACGATCGGCGTCAGCTGCGCGAGGCACGGGGGCTCGTCGGGGCCGACCGCGATCATCAACGTCTGTACGGACTCGGCGCCGAGGTGGTCGCGCGCGGTCACGCGGATCTCCCACTCGCCTTCCGCGGCGACCACGAGCTCCTTGCCGAACTGCGACTGCTGTGGGTCGCTCGGCTGCGGCACCACCAGCTCGCTCAGCTCGTACGACGCACCCGCGGGCCCGAACACTTCCCACACGAGCGGCTGCACGAACAGCGGCCCGTCGTCGGCGTCGCTGACGAGCGCGAACAGCTGGATCGGCGTGCCGGCGAGGTAGGCGTAGCGGCTGATCTTGTCGAGCTTCAGCGCCGGCGGCGCGTTGAGCACGGGGAGCACGAGCTCCTCGCTGGGCTTCGCGGTGGCACCGTAGTCGTCCTCGGCTTCGAGCACGAGGCGCAGCGACTGGACCGGCACCGCCTCGTCGGCGCGCAGGATCGGGACGTCGAACTCGGCCGTGTCGAGCACGCCCGTGTAGAACGGCGCTTGATCGCACGTCTCGAGCACCGATGCGTCGGTACACACGTACGCGCGCCACGTGAGGAAGATGACCACGCTGTCGGGATCCGCGGCCTCCGCGGTGAACGCGACGTGGCTGCCGCGATAGATCGGGTCGCTCGACGCGGCCCGGATGTCGACCGCCGGGCGCTGGTTGATCGGATCCGTGTAGAAGCAGCCCGCGAGCCCGAGGGCGGCGAGCAGGGTGCAACCGATGGCGGATCCGCGGCTCACGAAGCTCCACCGTGCTGCAACCGGCCTGCCACGCGCAAGTGGTCGGATCGCGAAGGCTCGGCTTCGTCGTTCGGCGCGGACCGCGACACGGCTGTCAGGGATTCGCTAGCGGTAGCAATCGAGCTCGGGGCTCGAGCGAAGCTGGCAAGGCCCGTGGATCGTCAGGTACTTGGTCACCCCGCCGGACTCGACCCGGTAGCGGCCCTTCTTGAGCTGCACGACCGCGCCGGGCCGGTAGGCGATGCCGTCGATCATCGCGCCGACCCCGATCGTCACCGCGAACGTCTGCAGCAGGCTGCCGGTGACGGTCGCCGTCTCGCCCGCGCGGACGTCGATTTGCTTGGTCCACGAGTCGAGGCCGAGCTGGCCGCACGTCACGGTGTGGCGGCCCGCGGCGACGGACACCGGCTTCGCGGTCGCGGGGGTGACGCGACCGATCGACTGGCCGTCGATCGTGACGTCGCAGTAGACGTCGTTGCGCACGAGGATCGCGCCACGCGCTTCGACGGTGGGCGCGGCGTCGGGAGGCGGCACCGCCACGGGCGCCGCGTCGATCGAGATCGCGGCAACCGCCGCCGCGGCATCGGGCCGCAAGCTCGCATCGACGCGCACGCGCGGCTCGTGCACGCGTGCATCGACACGCGCCTCGACGACCATGCGTGCATCGGCGACGTCCGCGTCTGCGACGACGACGAGCTCGGCATCGGTGACGCCGGCATCGGCGGTGGTCGAGATCACCGCCTCGAGCGGGGCGTCTGCGACGATCGCGGCCGTGGTCGCGGGCTCCTGTCCGTCCGCGAGTGACAGCGCGACCGCGGTGCCCCCCCCGGCGAGCGCGAGCACGCCCCCCGCGAGCGCGAGCCAGCGCCGCCGCGCCGTCGCGCGCCCACCTGCGGCGACCTTCTCGATCAACGTCGTGACCGCGGGATCTCCCGGGGCGAGCGCGCTCGCGCGATCGGCCAGCGCCATCGCGCGCGGCAGCTTGCCCTCGGCGAGCGCGGCCTTCGCCGACGCCACCGTCGACGACACCACGCGCGGCGTCCGCTCGCGCACGAACGCGTCGGGATCCGCGAAGTAGGCCGCGAGCTCCTCGCTCGGATCGCCGAACCCGGCCGCCGAGAGCAGCGCGCGCAGCTCGCTCGCCGCCGCCGCGGCGCTCGCGATCCGGTGCTCGGGCTCGACCGCCATCAAGCGCACGATCAGCTGCGAGAGATCGGGCCCCACCGCCGGGCGCTTCTTCGCCGGCGCGACCAGCTGTCCCGTCGTGATCTGCGCGATCACCTTCGCCGCATTGCCGGAGAACGCGAGCGAGCCGGTCGCGAGCTGATACAGCGTGGCGCCGAGCGAGTAGAGGTCGCTCTTCGCCGTCGCGGTGTCGCCGGTCGCCTGCTCGGGGCTCATGTACGCTGGCGTCCCGAGCAGCGCGCCGGTCTTGGTGACGAGCGAGTCCTCGGTCTCGAGCCGCGCGACGCCGAAGTCCGCGAGCAGCAGGCGGCCGCCGGACGCGATCAACACGTTCGCCGGTTTGATGTCGCGATGCACGATCGCCGCGGCGTGCGCGGCGGTGAGCGCGTCGGCGAGCAGCGCGCCCATGCACGCGACGACCTCGGTGAACATCGCGCCGCGCTGCTCGATCTCCTCGAGCAACGTGCGGCCGCGGATCATCTCCATCACGATGTACGGCGGCTCATCGCCCTCGCCGCCGCCGACGTCGTAGATGCGGAGGATGTTCGGGTGCTCGAGCCCGGCGGCGGCGCGCGCCTCGCGATGAAAGCGCCGCACGATGTCGGGTCTGCGCGCGAGGTGCGGGAACAGCACCTTCACCGCGACGTCGCGACGCAGCTCCTTGTCGCGCGCGCGATAGACGGTCGCCATGCCGCCCTCGCCCAGCTCGTCGCCGAGCTCGTAGCGACCGAGCGTGTCGCCCGACCGCACGGCGCGCGGACCACGCCCCCGGGGCGCGTCGTCGGCACCGGGCTCGGAGGGATGCGTCGCGGCGACCGCAGGATCCGTGTCGTCGTTCGCGCCCGCCACGCCGCGCTTCAGCTAGCGGACCGGGTCTGAGAAGAGGACGTGGCCCGTCTTGCCCGCCGCCTTCGCCTGCTTCATCGCCTTGCCGAGACGGCGGCCGAGCTCGTCGGCGCCGTTGTTCAGAGTGAGCCCGTCGGTGTTCGCGACGCCGGCGACCAGGTGCAGGCCGCTCGCATCGGCCGGCAGCGCGCTGCGCTTGCTGTCGAAGGCGCCCTCGGCGCCGGTCACGAACGGCAGCGCGTGCTCCGGTGACAGGACGGCGATGAAGTCCGAGCCGCCGATGTGACCGACGAACGCGCCACCACCCGAGGCCGCGCGGGCCGCTTCGAGCAGCCACGCACCGAGGCTGCGCACCGTGTCCTCCGACTTGGCGATGCCGATCGAGTCGGCGTACGCGTCCCAGTTGAGGATGTCGATGTGGACGACCATCGTGGGCTTGCCGCTCTTGAGCGCGGCATCGATCTCCTCGTCGATCGCCCGCGAACCGGGCAGGTTCGTCGTAGGGTTGCGATCGCGCTCGCGGCGCGCCGCGCGGATCAGCGCCTTCACCCGCGCGCCCATCTCGCGCAGGTCGAACGGCTTGGACATGTAGGCGTCGGCGCCGGCCTCGAGGCCGTTGACCTGATCGTCCGTCGACGCCAGCGCGGTCAACATCAAGATCGGGGTGCGGGACCACATGACGTCGGCCTTGAGGCGGCGCGCCACCTCGAGCCCGTCGACCCGCGGCATCATCACGTCGAGGACGAGGATGTCGGGATCGTGTGCCTTGACCAGCTTGAGCGCCTCGTCGCCGTCGCGGGCGCGAAGGCAAAGGAACCCTGCATCGCCGAGCGCCATGCTCACCATGTGGGCGATGGCGTCGTCGTCTTCAGCGATCACGATCTTCTTGAGAAGCATCGGACTTCCGGTGTGATACCGCTGATCCGCCGACGGCGTCAATGAAACCCGGCGCGACAGGTGGTAAGCCTCACGCCGTGGACTTGGACCCGCACGTCGAAACCACCACCCTCGACAATGGGCTGGCGGTCACGAGCGTCGCCCTGCCCCACCTGCACACCTCGGTGTGCGCCCTGTTCGTGAAGATCGGCGCACGGTTCGAGACTCCGGACGACAACGGCCTCTCGCACTTCGTGGAGCACATGCTCTACCGGGGGACCGAGCGGTACCCCACGTCCCTCGCGCTCAACACGGCGGTCGAGCGCCTGGGCTCGACCCTGCACGCCGAGACCGGCCGCCACGACTCGCTGTTCCAGCTCGCCCTCGAGCCCGCGAACATCGACGCGGGCATCGCGCTGCTCGGTGAATTGATGACCCGGCCGCGGTTCGCCGACATCGAGCTCGAGCGCGAGCTGATCCTCGAGGAGCTCAACGAGGACTACGACGAGCACGATGTCGAGGTGAACCCGCACGACATCGCCCGCGGCCTCGTGTTCGCGGATCACCCGCTCGGCCAGCGCATCATCGGCCCGCGCGCCAACGTGCGGCGGTTCACGCAGGCCGACGTGCAGCGGCACTTCGCCTCGTACTACGGCGCGCGCAACGCGAGCCTGTGCGTCGCCGGCCCGGTCGAGCACGGCCGGATCGTCGAGTCCGCGATGCGCCACATGTCACAGCTGCAGCCGGGCCGCCGCGTCGAGCTCGACGCCGCCCCCGCGCCCGTCGATCAGCGCCGCCTGCGCCACGTCCGCGAGAGCGGCTCGCAGACGTCGCTGTCGATCCTGTTCCGCGCGATCCCCGAGCTCGATCCCCGGTTCGTCGCGCAGGCCGCGCTGCTGCGCGTCCTCGACGACGGCATGTCCACGCGCCTCCACTACACGCTGTCCGATCAGAAGGGCCTCGCGTACGCCCCGCAGGCCGGCGTCGACATCCTCGCCGACACCGCGCTGTTCGAGATCACCGCGGCGACCGCGAACGCGAAGGTCCCGACGCTGGTGCGCGAGGTGCTCTCGCTCCTCGACGGCCTGCGCGCCGGCAAGATCAGCGACGACGAGCTCGCGAAGGTGCGCGTGCGCTTCCGCTACGACGCGCTCGCCTCGCTCGACGATGCGGGCACGATGGCCGGCACCTACGGCGCGACACCGCTCTACTACCCGCTGCCGCCGGTCTCGCAGCAACTCGAGCAGATGGCGAAGCTCTCCATCGACGACGTCGTGCAGGCGGCGCACGACGTGCTCGCGCCGGATCACCTCGTGCTCGCTGCCGTCGGGACGCTGTCGCGCGCGCGGCTCGGCGAGCTGCGCCAGACCGTCGCCGACTGGCGCTGACCGGCGCGGGTCGCGACCTACTTCTTCGGCTCGGCGAGCACCGTGTCGAGCCGGCGGCGCTGCGCCTTGGTCAGCGCCGCCGCGACGTCGGGGCGCTCCTCGAGGTACTTGCGCAGCGATGCGCGGTCGCTCGCCTTCGCGGTGCGGGCGGTGGCAGCGCGATAGATGATGGCGGTACGGCCGCGGACGTCGTCGGGCTTGGTCTTCGCGATCGCGAGCTGGAGCGCGAGGCTCGTCGACAGCGGCTCGCGCGTGCCGGCGTTCACGTTGCCAACGCCGACGGTGTCGGGGTGACCGAGCGGGAACACGTACTCGGTGTTCTCGGCGACCTTCCACGCGCACGGCCCGCCCGACGCCCCGGACAGCACGGTGCCGGCCTTGGTCGAGCCGCGCAGCGTCTCGAGCACCTCGAACCTGGCCATCACGCCGCCGATCCCGGGCTCGGCCGAACCGGGCACGACGCGCACGCGGACGACATCGGGCTCGGTGTCGAACGTGCTCAGCGCGGAGGGCTTGGGCCAGCACGCATCGTCGGCGGACGCCGCGCTGGCGCCGAACAGGACGGTCGAGACGAAGATCGAGGCAAGCAGGGTACGCATGCCTGTCTGAGGAGCGGCCCGCCGCGTTTTGCAGGCAGGACGCGACAATCTGAGGCGCAGATCGCGCCGTCAGCCCACGAACGCCGACAGCTGCTTGTTCGAGTCCTCGACGAGGTGGGCCGTGCCCGTCGACAGGCCCGCCGAGCGCGCGAGGCTCGTGATCACGAGATCGCTGCCGATCAACGTGAGCAGCATGACGTTGGCCTCGAACGACAGCGCCATCGAGATCACGGTGCCGACGCCGAGCTTCTCGGCGAGCGGGCCCATCGCGATCAACACGCACGCGGCGAACGAGATCATCGCGATGATGTACACGCCGCGCGCCTTGTTCACCGCCTTCACGGCCTCGTCGTGGGTCATCGGCTTGGCGAGCCGGTAGCCCGCGCGGCCGATCGCGAGCTGCGCGATCGCGAGCGCGATCATCGCGCCCATGAACCAGCCGCTGCCGGTGAGCTGGAACGGGACGATCAGCAGCGTGAACACGAACAGCGCGTAGATCGGCGTCGACAGCACGACGATCCACCCCGGCCCCGACGTGCCCGGGAACAGCATCTTCGTGACGATGCCCGCGCGCACCGAGCCGGCGACGAGGGACACCGCCTTGGGCGCGAGGGTGAGCAGCGCCTGCACCGCCACGACGACCTTGATCAGCATGATCGCCTGCGCGGCGACCGCGTTCTGCGTCGCGGCTTGGCCCGCCTGATCGCCCCAGGCGTCGCCGGCGAGGTCACCGACGGGCGCCGCCGCGAGATCCGCGAGCACCGAGTCGATCGGGATCAGGAACACGAGGAACGGCGCCGCCATGAACACGATCCACGCCTTCATCAGCGCGCGCCGCTGCTGGCGCCAGTGCGTCCAGTGCTTGAGCTGGTACCAGCACACCAGGCAGAGGAAGCCCTCCGCCACGCCAGGGATGATGCCGAGAAAGCGCAGCTGCTCCGGCATGTCCTCGGAGAACGCGTCCGCGAACCGCAGCACCGTCAGCGGGATCAGCGCGACCGCGACGAGGAACAGCACCGAGCGCCGCCAGGCGAGGAACGCTTGCAGGTACGGCACGGTGACTGGTGGGTTCGCGGCGAGCAGCGCGGCGCGCTCCTTCGGCGAGACCTCCTCGGGCTCGATGCGCAACCGGAACGCGCGCCCGAGCGAGCGCTTGAACATGCCCGCCTCGGCGGGACCCGGCGCCGCGTGCTGCGCTTGCGGCCAGCCGCCCTCGGGCGGACGCATGCCGTGCATCGCGTGCACGTGCGGGCCGGCCGGCGAACCTGGCATCGGCGCCGGGCCATGCGGCTGCTGGGCCTGCTGTGCGGCCGGATGCGGCTGTGACGCGAGGGGCACCGGCGAGGCGCCGGCATGCGGATGCGGAGGATGCGCGGGCCCGTGAGGCTGTGCCGCGTGTGGCATTTGCGGCGCGCCGTAGTGCGCGTGTGCCGGCTGTGGATGCTGCGCCGGCGCGTGAGGCGGTGATGCATGCGGCATCTGCGGCGCGCCGTGAGGCGGTTGCTGCCACCCTGCTCGTGGTGCTGGCATCTGCGGCGCGCCGTACTGCGGCGGTGGCGGCTGCGGATGCTGCACCGGCGCGTGAGGCGGTGATCCGTGCGGGGGTGGCGCCGGCGAGCCGGGCGGAGGGTGCTGCCAGCCAGGTTGCGGCGGCGGCATCTGCGGCGCGCCGTGCTGCGCGTGCGGATGCGGCACCTGTGGCGCACCTTGCGGCTGCTGCGGCCATGTCCCGGGTGGCGGCCATCCTGACGGCGGCTTGCCGCCCTGGTCGTTCGACATCGACGCCAGGATACCGTTTCGCCGGCGAAGCAGGCTGCCGGCCGATCGCGTTACCCAGCTGGCTTCATCCGCAACAGCTCGCGCCCGGCACGCATCGCCACCTTCGGCGAGCTCGACACGATCGCGCCGAGCCGGGTCGGCGTGCTCGGCGCAGCGACGCCGCCGGCGACGGCCGTCTGCACCAGCAGGCTCGTCTCGTGATCCAGCGACTTCATGCGTGTGCCTCGCTCGGCGTGGCGTCGAACAGCTCGGCGCTCTCGTGCTTCTTCGGTGGACGCCCGCGACGCTTGCCAGGGCTCGCGGACTGCGCCGGAGCCGCGGGCGGCGCGAGGTCGGCGAGCGCGGCGACGATCGCCTGCCGCTCGGGGTGTGCCTCGCCATAGATGCGCGCGTAGGCGACTGCCCGCGATGCAGCCTCGGTGAGGCTGGCGAGGCGCGCCTCGGTCGCGGCGAGCGCAGTCGCGAGCGCTTCGCGTGCGACCGCGACGTGCTTCGCGGCAGCGCGGAGCTCGTCGGCGTGCTTGCGCAGCGACGCGGCGTCGACGTCGGGGAACGAGACCTTCGCCAGGTGCGTGGTGAACAGGTCGATGACCGCGCGGATCTCGACGGGAACAGGGTCGTGCTCCGACGAGGACTCCGCAGCAACGAGGGACAGAG
The DNA here is from genome assembly GCA_035539815.1 of Kofleriaceae bacterium. Lineage (GTDB taxonomy): Bacteria > Myxococcota_A > Polyangia > Haliangiales > Haliangiaceae > JABFXX01. The sequence continues at coordinate 1,111 of DATLHR010000459.1, read as the reverse complement.
AGGGCGTGGGCGTCGGCATGAACATATGTTCAGTACACGCCCAGAGCGACCCCGTCAACAAAACGCCGAGCCGCCCGCGCCGGTCGTCGCTTACGACGCCGAGAGATCGCCGCGACCCGCGCCACCACCACGGCCGCGCCGACGCCGACGGCGACCACCGCCACCGCTCGGCAGGTCGCGGCGGCCGTGATCGCGCGCCTGACCGTCCCGCGGCGGCTGCGGACCGCGCGCCTGCTGCGAACCGCGCGCCTGCTGCGGACCACGCGGCGGCTGCCCCCGCGAGGCTTCGTGCGCGTGGCGCAGATCGAACGCCGCCGGTGCCGGATTGTTCGACTCGAACGGGTGACCCTCGACGAGCGGGATCGCCTGCCGCGTCAGCTTCTCGATGTTGCGGAGGTCCGGCCGCTCTTCGCTGTCGCAGAACGTCAACGCCATGCCGGAGGCGCCGGCGCGCGCGGTGCGGCCGATGCGGTGCACGTATGTCTCCGGCACCTCGGGCACGTCGAAGTTGATCACGTGCGTGACGCTGTCGACGTCGATGCCGCGCGCCGCGATGTCGGTCGCGACCAGCACGCGCACGCGCCCGGTCTTGAAGCCCGAGAGCGCCCGCTCGCGCGCGTTCTGGCTCTTGTTGCCATGGATCGCTTCCGCGATGACGCGCGCCTTCGAGAGGTGCTCGGCGATGCGATTCGCGCCGTGCTTCGTGCGCGAGAACACCAGCACGCGCGACATCGACGAGTCGCGCAGCACCTCGACGAGCAGCGCACGCTTGTCCGCCTTCTCGACGAAGTAGACCTCCTGATCGACCTTCTCCGCCGTGGTCGATGGCGGCACCACCGCGACGGTCTCCGGATCGCGCAGCAGCTGGTCCGCGAGCTCCTGGGCCTCGCGCGGCATCGTCGCCGAGAAGAACAGCGTCTGCCGCTGCTTCGGCAGCAGAGCGATCACGCGCTTCACGTCGTGGATGAAGCCCATGTCGAGCATGCGGTCCGCCTCGTCGAGCACGAACACCTCGAGCGACTTCAGATCGACAAAGCCCTGCCCACAGAGATCGAGCAAGCGGCCCGGCGTGGCGACGAGGATGTCGATGCCGTTCTTGAGCGCCTGCTTC